>CAZRZN010000073.1:0-11836 GCA_964604565.1 uncultured Rhodobacterales bacterium | reverse complement strand
GCCCCTGCAATAGTCGCACTCCGTCCGTTCCGATGGTCGGCCCCGGGACGCGAGGTCTGCAACCCGACTGGGGCGGTCGCACCCGGATAAAGGCTTGAGTCAAAAGCCGAGCCCAAGGGCACGGCAGGAGATTTCCCGCCACACCCTTGGGGTCATGGACGGCTCTCAAAGGCGTTGCCTTGCCCGGAGGTCGCCTAGAATCCCCATGGCCCGCCGCGCCAACGCCGAATGAACCCTGTCCGCTGACAAGGTTTGCCCCGTTCACTCCGTCCAGCGGACGCCCGTCAGATCCGTCGCCTGGGTAGGCTGGTTGACCCACAGCCCTTCGAGCCGGGCATCGGCCACGGTCGGGAAAGCCAGTTGGAACAGGAAGCCGTTGACGTAATCTTCGGCGATCATTGTCTGGGCCTGCGCCAACATGTCTGTGCGTGCCGCCGGATCGGTGGTGGCGGTCAAGGTCGCCATCAGATCCTGAAACGCGGGATTGTCATACTGAAAGTAATAGTCCGGCCGGGCATAGATGCCGATGTCCATCGGCTCCGAATGGCTGACGATCGAGAGACCGAAATCCTTGCCACGGAACACTTCCTCCAGCCACTGGGCCCATTCCAGATTGGTGATCTCGGTCGAGATCCCGACATTGCGCAGTTGCGCGGCAAGGATTTCTCCGCCGCGTCGGGCGTAGGAGGGAGGTGGCAATTTGAGCGTGGTGCTGAAGCCTTCGGCATAGCCGGCGTCGACCAGCAGGGTGCGCGCGCGATCCGGATCATAGACGGAAAGGCCGGTCAGATCGACATAGTCCGGGTGATGCGGCGCGAAATGCGTGCCGATGGGCGTGCCCAGGCCGAACATGGCGCCGTCGATGATGGCCTGACGGTCGATGGCATGGGCAACGGCCTCGCGCACCTTGGGGTTGTCGAACGGCGGCGTCTTGTTGTTGATGGCAAGGATCGTTTCGCCTTCTGTCGACCCGATCAGAACCTGAAAGCGCGGGTCGGCCTCGAATTGGGGCAGGTTTTCGGGGGCGGGGTATCCGGCAAAGGCGTCGATGTCCTGAGCCATCATGGCTGCGAAAGCCGCCGTGGGATCCGAGATGAACTTGAAGGTCGCCTCGGTCAGGGCCGGTGCGTCGCCCCAGTAGGCCTCGTTCTGCACGAGCGTGATACTGTCACCCTGCTGCCATTCGGAAAAGCGGAACGGGCCCGTTCCGATTGGCGTCTGCTTGATCGTTTCGATGCTTTCTGGCGCGACAACCACGGCGTCACCCCAAGCGAGGTTGAACAAAAGGCTGCCATCGGGCTGGTCCAGTGTGACACGCACGGTAGCGGGGTCCAGAACGGTTACATCGGAGATTCCGGTGTAAAGTGCCTTTTGCGCATTGGTGCTGTCCTCGGCACGCGCGCGATCCAGCGAAAATTTGACATCCTCGGCGTCGAATGTTGTGCCGTCGTGAAAGGTCACGTCCTCTGCGAGGTGAAATGTATAGGTCAGGCCATCTTCCGAGATGTCCCAGCGCCGTGCGAGACCGGGGACGATGGCGCCTGTTTCGGTGAATTTTGTCAGACCCTCAAAGACATTGGTATATAGAACGCTGTCGATGGCGCCCGCCGCAGCGGACGTTGGGTCAAGATGTGGCGGTTCCAATTGCAAGGCGATCGTCAGATCTGTCTGTTGGGCCAGCGCGGCAGTTCCGCAAAACAGCGCGGCGACAAGGCTGAGGCGAAGGGGCATACGCGATCTCCTTTGCGATATATGGCGTGTTTGATGCGCGCTTTGCCGCGCGCGATCAAGGGGGCATCGTTGTGGGGCGGCTTTGCGCCGCGATGAAGCCTCTGCCCGCCGACGACCGTGAGCGCGTGCAGGTCGTGCAAGATCCCGGGGTCTGCTGCACCTGTCGGCAGCTATTGTTCAGACCTGGATCCAGGATGCGTTCGGGCGTTTCGCCGCGCCTGCCGCTGAAACAGAAGACGCGCAAGATGCTTCAGGGGCGCAACGGGTTACCCCATGAGGCGGCCTCGACATCGGTTCTTGGGCCGGGATTGCGGAGAATTGATTGCAGGATCCGTGTCGTCTCTGGAGGGGCACAAAGCGGTCTGTGCCGGATGGCATGCCGCCTCGCATTGGCCGTTTCACCGTGCCTTTGAGGGATGCCTTCATTCCGCGGCAGGCGAATCCGCGGCAGCCGGCGAAGGTCTGGCGCACAGCCGTTTGCATCCGGGAAAATCTCGGTGTCAGGACCGGCAACCCTGCGGTTCCAAGAACGGGAACTACGGAAGAGACAGCCGTGGCGCCTGACCCAGAGGGATCATTCCCATGGAAACCCGCCCTTCGTCGAAGTTGAGTTGCACGTCGAGCGTATCGGGATTGCCTTTCGGTCCGGCGGCCAGCGAAAACGCATCATCCAGCGTCCGTGCCAGCGCCTCGGGGATCTGTGCGTGGCTCCGTGCGTGGTCCAACATCTCGCGCCAGTCGGTTGCCCGGACGGTCGTTTCTCCCGTTGGGCGTCCTTGCGGATCCACCGCAACGAGACCGGAGAATGCCAGCATCAGGTCGCCCGACCGGACCTCTGCCAGCCGCAGGTCGATCACCTCGGGCTGTGGTGTCGGGCCGGTCAGTGTATCCGTGGTCCATGGTTGATCGAAAAGCAGTTCTGCCTGCACCTGCAACTCGTCCTTTCGCCCGCTGCCGGGGGACAGCGTGCCATCCGGATCGCCGGGCGGCCCTGCGCTCAACCCAAGCCTGTAAAGCCCTGTCGTGCCGGGGACCTGTTGCAGGGCACTGCGAAGATCGGTCAGGGTCAGGGCATGGTCCGGGCCGTCGATGGTCAACTTCCCGGCCTCCAGATTGACGCGGAGAAGCGTGCCTTGGGCATCCTGCACCACCGAGGCGCGCAACCCGGTGCTGGCGATCCCGACCTGGCCGGAGGGCCCTTGCACGACCTGATCGTTCGGCCAGACAAGGATCTTGTGTCCGGGCTTGTAGGTCAGCCCGAGGATCTGGAAGAACGGGGCTTCCCAGCCGAGGCCACGCGCCGGATCATTGAGTTTTAATTCTGTCAATGTGGCGTCCAGCCGGCTGGGAAAACCGCGCACACGCAGGTCAGCATAGCTGGCTTGCCACCCCTCTGCGCGGCGCGCCTCGAACCAAGTTTCGATGTCGCCCTTGAGGGTCCGGGCTGATACCGCCCACAGGCCCGACCAGCCCAGTGCAAGCGCCACCGTCACAAGCAGGATCCACCGACTCATCCCCGACACCCCTTTTCCTGCCGCGTTCGTTCGTGTTTACAGGCGCTCAGCGAGAAGGGCCAGAATGATGACGCTTTGGGTGTTCGGATATGCATCGCTGCTTTGGAACCCCGGATTTCCGGTGGCGGAACGTGTGCAGGCGCGGCTGTATGGCTATGCGCGCAGCTTTTGCATGTATTCCATCCACCATCGCGGGACCGACGAGGCGCCCGGTCTCGTGCTTGCGCTGGACGCGCAGGACGGGGCCTCCTGTGATGGAATGGCGTTGCGCGCCGCGCCCGGCACAGAGTTGGAGACCCTCGCCTACCTTCGGGAACGCGAACTGGTGTCGGCGGCCTATGTCGAACAGCGTCTTGAACTTGGCCTGACTGACGGGCGCCACATAGAGGCGCTCGCCTATGTGATCGACCCGCATCATGAGCAATACTGCCACTTGCCGCTTGAGGAACAGGCGCGGATCATTGCCCGCGCGCATGGCGGCCGGGGGCCGAATACCGAATATCTCTACAACACCGCTGAGCATCTTGAGCATATCGGCCTGCCGGACGACGATCTGCGCTGGCTCGCGCGGGAGGTTAGGGCGCTGACCCGCGAGGCGTGATCAGCCGCCCGATCAGGCGGAGATCCTGCGCGCCTCCAGCACTGCGGGGGCGATGAGGGCCAGATGCCTTTCCCAACTGCCGCAGCACCCACCCCAGATATCAGCCTGCGGAAAGCGTGCTGCGAGATCGCCCATGCGGCGGCCGAGGTCCTCGGGGTCGCCTTCTTCGAGGTGGTTGAGCTTGCACAGCGCGATCTTGTCCATCGATGCGGCATTCGGGCGAAAGCTCCGCATGCGCCCTTGCCAGTCCCCGTCCTCCAGCGCTGGGTAGAACTCCAGCGGATGCGAGCAATTGACGCCATAGCTGTCCGGTCGCGCCTCCGGCTCGCATTCGGCATCCACGGCCAAGACCGCCTCTGCAAGGCTTGGCCCCGACCGAAGCCGGTGGTCCGAGGTCAGCGTGAAAGCGATGTTCACCGGCAGTCCTGCCCGGACGGCGGCGCGTGACAGGCCGACTGCCTCGGGGATGTTGTTGATCGTTGCCGCCCATATCAGATCCACGCCGTTGCGGGCGTAAAGGTCCATCTGGTCAAAGTGATAGGCCTCGGCCTCCTCAGCGGTGATAGTCTTGTTCAAGTCATAGGCGTCCCCGCGTGGGCCGAGGATCCCGGCGATGCGGATATCCGGAATCTGCCCTGCGTAAGGCGCGCTGACCTCGCGCAGAAAGGCGATGTTGCGCAATTGAAGGTCTGTCAATTCTTCGGATGACAATCCGATCAACGCGCCCCAGTCGCTGCTGGCCCGGTAATCCAGCCCGCCGATCAGCGCGCAGCCGCCGGACTGGGCAATGACGTCCAGAAGGCGACGGTACATATCGCGCAGCACCGTAACGGCCTTCGGGTTGTCGAGCAGGGTGAAGGCACAGAAATGTTCGAAGTCGAACCCATAACGGAACATGATCTCCGTCTCGGTGCCGCCTTCGGTGAAATAGGGCAGGCCATGTGGAGCGGGGGCAAATACGGGTGGCATAAATTGATCCTCCTTTTCCTGCCAGCCTGTAGGATGCCGTGGCAAAAGATAGTGGACTCTTGGTTCAGTGTGCCAAAGGCCCGGCGATTTCCGCGTCGCCCTGTGGTATGTTTCCGCAAAAATGTATGAGCGCCGCCATGTCCTTCATCAAGCCACGCCGCACCGATACGACCCGGGACCGGTTGTTGACGGCCGCGGAGATGGCCATTCTGGAAAAGGGCTACGCGGCCACCTCCATCGAGGAGCTGATCGCAGAGGTCGGGATATCAAAGGGCGGTTTCTTTTATCATTTCAGGGACAAGAGCGCGCTGGTCGAAGCCATTCTGAAACGCCACCTGGTCGCAGAGGAGGCGTGGCTCGACGGATTGTTCGTTCAAGCCGCCGAGCATTCTTCGGAGCCGCTGGAGCAATTCCTGCGCTTCCTGCGCCTGTTGCGCGCGCAGATGGAGGCGCTGCCGGAGCTGCATCCGGGATGCCTGATCGCGGCCTGCTGTTTTCAGGAACGGCTGTTCACGCGTCAGGTGCATGATCTGGCGCAGAAAAATCTTTTGAGCTGGCGCAGCCGGTTTAACGCCCGCCTTATCGAGATTGCCGCCCATCATCCTACAGGCCATAGGGTCGATCTGGAAGCGCTGGCCGACATGTTGGTTGTGCTGATAGACGGTGCGATCATCCTGTCGAAGACCGTGCGAGAGAAAGAGGCTCTGCCAAGGCAGATCGCGCTTTATGAAACTTTCGTGGCGGGGATTTTCTGCGACGCAGCATAACTGTTGCGCAAACCGCGGTATTTCCTGACCCACCCAAGGGAATTGTTCATAACTGCTTGGCTCTGTGGTGTTAAACGCTTAGGTATACGTGAACAGAACAGGTGTCAGGTGTCCAATGGATCAGCCCGACCTCGAGGCAGAGCCACATTTCAGCCAACCGGTCCGCCAGGTGATCCTCATGCTGGCCGTGCTCGGGCTATCGGGCTTCGGCGCGGTCCTCGCTCTGCCCAGCGTCTTGCCGATCTTCGAGTCGAACCCCTACCTGAACGGTTTTATCCTCTGCGTCTTCGTTGTTGGCGTGTTGGCCTGTTTCTGGCAGGTTGCACAGCTGATCGTGTCGGTCAAATGGATCGAACGCTTTACGTCGCGGGGCGATCAGGGCGTGCGCGCGACGCCGCCGCAACTGCTGGCGCCCCTGGCCGCGTTGCTGCGGCGCCGCCGGGACAAGCGGATGCAGATCACCACGACCTCGACACGATCCATTCTCGATTCGGTGGCGACCCGGATCGACGAGGCGCGTGAGATCACGCGCTACATCGTGTCGCTGCTGATCTTTCTGGGGCTGCTGGGGACATTCTACGGGCTGGCCACGACCGTGCCGGCACTTGTGGATACCATCCGCAGCCTTGCCCCGCAGGACGGAGAAAGCGGAACCCAGGCGTTTTCGCGGCTGATGTCGGGGCTGGAGGGCCAGTTGGGCGGGATGGGCGTGGCCTTTGCCAGTTCGCTTCTGGGGCTGGCCTGTTCGCTGGTCGTCGGCCTTCTGGAGCTTTTTGCCGGCCACGGGCAGAACCGATTTTACCGAGAGCTTGAGGAATGGTTGTCCTCGATAACGCAGCTTGGCTTTTCGTCGGACAGCGACGGGCCGGATCTTGGGGCCGCGGGCGTCGTTCTGGACCAGATGGCCGAACAGATGGAGCGCCTGCAAACCCTGTTCGTCGACTCCCAACAGGGCCGGTCGGAAGTGGATGCAAGGCTGGCGCAGCTTGCCGACAGTGTCGAACGCATGACAGAGCGGATCGAGGCCACGGCTCCCTCGGCCACGTCACTGGCACGGATCGCCGACGGGCAGGAACAGTTGGCGCAGGCCATCCGCGAAAAGGAAACCGAAGAAGGGCTCGATGCCGAAAGCCGCATGCGCCTGCGGTCCATCGATGTTCAGATGCTGCGCATCCTTGAGGAGATCAGCGCGGGGCGACAGGAAAGCATGGCCGAATTGCGGACCGATCTGGCATCGCTATCGCGGTCGCTCGGTGTGTCGCGGGGAACGCGGCCCCGCGGGGAGGGCTGACCGATGGCCCTGTCGCGCCGAACCGGGTCGCGCTTTCAGGCCTCGATCTGGCCTGGATTTGTCGATGCAATGACCGGACTGCTGCTGGTCCTGACCTTCGTGTTGTCGATCTTCATGGTGATCCAGTTCGTCCTGCGCGAGACGATCACCGGTCAGGAAAGCGAGCTTGACACGCTCAACGCGGAAATCGGTGCGCTGGCGCAGGCTCTAGGTCTGGAACGGCAGCGCAGCACGGCGCTGAACAATGAACTTGACCAACTGGAATCGACCTTGTCGGACCGGGATCTGCAACTGGCCGAACAGCAGAGCATCATTGCCAGCCTCACCGCCACGCGGGACCGCCAGGCAGATCAACTGGATACCGCGCAAGCGCGCATCGCGTCCTTTGAGGACCGTGTCGCCGCGCTTTTGCTGGAAAGAGACGATGCCCTTGAGGATGTGCGCAGCTTGACCTTGGCCCGCGACGAAGCGCGCCAAGAAGCGACGGACCTTGCCGCGGCACGCGATGCGCTGGCCGAGGAGCGCGCGACGCTTGCAGATGAACGGGATGAGCTGGCCTCGGCCCTGACGCAGGCGCGCAGCGAAATCGATGAGCAGGTAGAGGCGGCCCGCCTTGCCGCCACCCGGCGCGAGGCATTGGATGCGCTGATCGAGGATCTGCGCGCGCGCAATGCCGATCGCGATGCCCGCATCGGCGCATTGTCGACCCAACTCACCGAATTGGAAACTGCCCTCTCCGAGGAGGAGCAGGCGCGTCTGGCCGAGGCAGAGGCCGCCGCGGCCCTGCGCAAACGTCTTGAAGACGCGGATGCGGAACTCACGGCCATGACGATGACGTTAGAACAGGAACGGGCCAAGGCCGAGGAAACGCTGACGCTTCTTGCGGCGGCGCGCGATGCGGAAAAGGACCTGAATGCGCGCCTTGCCGCCGCTCTGCTGGAAGGCCGGCAGCAAGGCGAGGGGTTGCAGGCCCGCATTGACGCATTGGAGGCGCAACTGGCCCAGGCACGGCAGGCTGAGACGCGGCTTGCGGCGCAGCTCGCACAAATGCAGGAGGACAGCACCCGCGCCGCCAGCGAAGTCGCGGCGCGGCTTGCGGACGCAAACGCCCGGATCGGCGAATTGCAATCCGATCTAGCCGCCGCGCGTCGGGATGAAGCGTTGCTGAACGAGGAACTGGCCAAGGTCATGGCCGCCGGGGAGCAGGAAGCGCAAACGTTGCTGTCCCGCATCGAGACGGCCAATGCCCGGATCGCGAACCTGGAGGCGACGCTGTCCGACATGCGTGCCGAAGGGTCCCAAACGGATGAACGGCTTGCCGCCCTGCGGGAGGATCTTACGGCCGCACGCGCCCGTCAGCGCGAAACGGAACAGGCACGCGCGCGTGAGGAAACGGCCCGGCTCGCGGCGGAGCGCGCGCTTTCGGACGCGCAGGCAGAGGCCGGCGCACGCACGTCCCGTCTCAGCGATTTGTCTGCGCAGCTCGCACAGGCTTTGGCTCGCCTGACCGAGGCGGAGGCGCTGGAAGCCGAATTGGAGGCATTACGCGCCCGCAATGAGGCGCTTGTGAGCAATCTTTCGGCAGCGGAAGGGGAGTCGGCGGATCGCGCCTCCGCCCTGAACGATCTGCGACGGGAACGCGGCGGTCTTGAAATCGCGCTTGACGAGGCGCGGGGCGAAATCGGTGAAATGCGCGGCTCCGTGGCCGGGCTTCAGGATCAGGTTGCGGTTCTGGAACGGCAAATGGCAGAAGCTCGAAACCGTGAGGTCGAGCGCACCGAACGGATCGAAGGCCTGCTGGGACAAGTGGCCCAGAGCGAGGCGCAACTGGATGCCGCGCTCGAACGGGTGGAGGCCCGCGGTGAGCGTATCGCCACGCTGCGAACTCAAAACACCGACCTTCAGGCCCAGCTTTCGAGACTGGGCGGCGAAGCCGCCCAGCGTGACGCATCCGTGACGGCCCTGCGCCGGACGAATACGCGGCTTGCCGAAGACCTCGATGCTGTGCGCACCCGGGCCACGGAGCGGGACGCCGAGATCGCGCGTCTGACACAGGCGTTGGCGCAAACAAAGGCACGGCTGGACGACACTACCACCGAAGCGGCCGAGCTGGAGACCCTGCGCGGTGATCTGGCACAGCTGCGCAGCCGCCTCGACACCGCGCAAACCCGCGCGACACAGGGCCTGACACGTATCGTGACACTGGAGGCGGAGAACGCGGACCTTTCCCGCAGCTTGGCTGAGGCCGAGGGGCGCGAGGGCGAACGTGAGGCCGAGATCGAGACGTTGCAAGGCCGGCTGGACCGCCTTGCCGCGGAATTGGAAAGTCTCCGGTCGCGCGAAACCCGACGTGATGCGGTGATCGCCGACCTGCGGCAGTCGCTGGCCGTTGCCGAAGCGCGGGCCGCCGAACAGACGGAGGATTCCCGGTCTCTCGAAGAGAAGCTGGCCGCTGCGCTTGCGGCCCGGACCGAGGCCGAGACTTCGGTAGAGGAGACCCGAGAGCTGCTCGCCTCGGCCTTGGCGGCACAAGAAACGGCGGAAACACAGCTTGAGGCCCGGCTTGACGATGTGCAAGAGCGGCAGATCCTGCTTGACCAGGCGCGCGAGAGGCTTGCCCAGACAAGAGAGCGCGCCCAGCAATCCGATCTCCGGGTTGAGGCGCTCAACCAGAACATCGCGGAATTGCGGCGGCAACTTGGGGAGTTGCAGGCGCTGCTGGACGATGCCAAGGAACGCGACGCTGCGGCAGAGGTTCGGCTGCAGAACATCGGATCGGAACTGAACGCAGCCATTGCCCGCGTGGCCCAGGAAGAACGCCGCCGCCGCATCGCCGAAGAAGAAAAACGTAAACTGGAAGAAGAACGCGCGGCCCGTCTTGAGGCCGAGAAGCGGGATCTGGAACAATACCGGTCCGAGTTTTTTGGACGGCTGCGCGAGATCATCGGAGATCGTGAGGGGGTCCGGATCGAAGGCGACCGCTTTGTCTTTTCCTCCGAGGTCCTGTTCGAGGTCGGGTCGGCGGAATTGTCAGAGGCCGGTCGCAGGGAAATCGAGAGCGTTTCGGAAATCCTGCTGGAAATCGCGCAAGATATTCCTGCGGGCATTGATTGGGTGATCCGGGTTGACGGGCACACCGATACCCAGAAAATTCGCAACGGTGGTGACTTTTCCGATAACTGGGAGCTTAGCCAGGCCCGCGCGCTATCGGTCGTGCGTGACATGATCAACAATTATGGAATCCCGCCAGAACGGTTGTCTGCAAATGGCTTTGGCGAGTATCAACCGATCGATCCGCGCAATACGCCCGAGGCGATGGCCCGAAATCGACGGATCGAGTTGAAGCTTACGGAACGCTGATCCGGGGCTCAGCGCGTCACGGTAACATGCGCGAAACGATGGGCGATCACCTCACCGTCGCGCATCAGGCGCGCGCGACCGACATAGTCCCCGGACGGCCACCCCGCGGTGGGTGCCTTGCGGCCAAAGGCGCGCATTTGGCTGACCTGGTCTGATGTCAGCACGATCTTGCGCTTGAAGACCTCGGTCCCGGCCGGACTCTCGGTCGTAAGGGTCATCTCATCGCCTGGTTGTGCGTGACCTGCATGTGCATAGAGCACCATGGGGCTTTCGGGCGCCAATTCCTGCTTGCGCGCCGAGCCGTTCGTGACGGCGCCCAATGCTGGCACCCGGTCCGAGAAGCCAGCTGTGATCAATCCTGTTGGCGTATATGTCGGAGGGTCGATCCATAATGTCTTTTGGGGCGGGCCGCATGTGCCCGTCGCGTCGGGGCGGAAAGGGTCGACGACAACGCCATCGCGCAAAACGGTAAGATGCAGATGCGGATAATTCGTCTGGCCTGAAAGGCCGACATACCCCAAGGGATCCCCGCGCTGGACGAGATCTCCGGAGGAGACCGAGATCGATCCGAGACGCATGTGGCAGTAGAGTGTCTGCCATTCGTTTGCGTGTTCGATCAGAACGGCATTGCCGCAGGCATTTTCAGACGTGACGCCGCGCATCAGTCGATCGTCCGGCATCTTGTCGCGAGTCCGTCGGACGATACCGGGTGCTGCCGCAAGAACCGGCACCCCTTCTCCGATGCTATCCATGTCGAGGAGGGCGAAATCCGTCCCTTGGTGCCCATCTCGTGAATTGATTCCGCATGCGAAATCCCGCTGCTGCCCTTTGGACGGATCGTTGTCTACGTAGTCTTCGATGAAACAGGTCCGGCCAAGTTCGCAGTCGAGCGGAAGGGCCAAACGGACTGCGTCCGCCTCGGTATCCGAAGCGGACGCAATCGTGGTCATCACAGCCATGAAGGCAATGTTGCGCAGGCTCATTCCGCAGTCAGCAGCGGCGGTTTCTTCGAGCCGAGCCGCGGGTTGTCCGGGCCGCTGAGATCCAGAACCAATTCGCCATCGCGGACCGATACCTTCACGACGCCACCTTTGGCCAGCTGGCCGAACAAAAGTTCTTCGGCGAGAGGCTTCTTGATGTATTCTTGGATGACCCGACCGAGCGGACGTGCCCCCATCTTGTCGTCATAGCCTTTTTCCGCGAGCCATTCAGCCGCAGGCTTGGTCAGCTCTATGGTGACGTTGCGGTCCATCAACTGTGCCTCGAGTTGCAGCACGAACTTCTCGACCACCTGCAGGATCGTGCTCTTGGGCAGCGGCGCAAAGCTGATCACCGCATCCAGACGGTTGCGGAATTCCGGAGTAAAGGTGCGTTCGATCGCCGCGGTATCCTCGCCTTCCCGACGGTCGCGGCCAAAGCCGATCGCCGATTTCGCCTGTTCGGCGGCACCTGCGTTTGACGTCATGATCAGGATCACGTTGCGGAAATCGACGGACCGGCCATTGTGATCCGTCAGGGTGCCGTGATCCATCACTTGAAGCAGGATGTTGAAGACATCCGGGTGCGCCTTCTCGATCTCGTCGAGCAGCAGGACGCAATGCGG
>CAZRZN010000072.1:0-16762 GCA_964604565.1 uncultured Rhodobacterales bacterium | reverse complement strand
GGCTGGGCACAGTGCCGCTGATGACGAAAAGCTCTTGCTTGGGCGGATCGGTCAGGCGCGGGATCGTGCGCAGCAACATCGAGGTGTAGGGATGGCGCGGCGCCGCGAAGAGCCGGTCCACCGGACCCTGTTCGACCACGCGCCCGCCATACATGACGCAGACCCGGTCCGCCAATTCCGCGACCACGCCCATGTCATGCGTGATGAACAGAACCGATGTGCCGGCGTCGCGCGCCAGGTCGCCGATCAGCGTCAGGATTTGCGCCTGAATGGTCACGTCCAGCGCGGTGGTCGGCTCATCCGCGATCAGCAACCGGGGACGCGAGATCAGCGCGGCGGCGATCATCACACGCTGGCACATCCCGCCCGAAAGCTCCGCCGGGAGCTGGCGCGCACGGCGCTCCGGTTCGGGGATCCCGACGCTGTGCAGCATCTCTACCGCCTTGCGGCGGGCCTCCTCTGGCGTGGCCTGACCGTGCACCACGAGGCTTTCGGCCACCTGCGCACCGACCGGCATCAGCGGATTGAGCGAGGACACGGGTTCCTGAAAGATCATCGCCAGATCCTGCCCCCGCAGACGCCGGAGGGCGCGCGCTGTCAGCGGCTTGCCATCCAGCCGGACCTGCCCGCCGGTGACCGCCAACCCTTCGGACAGCAGGCCCATGATCGACAGCGCCGTGAGGGATTTGCCAGAGCCCGACTCGCCCACCAGCGCGACGACTTCGCCCGGACGGATGTCCAGATCGACCCCATCGACAAGGGACAGACCGTCTGCCTGCACTGACAGGCCGTCGACCTCCAGCAGGGTCATGCGCCCTCCTCGGCCACGGCCACGGCCCAAGGGCTGGGCGGATGCGCCGCGCCGATGTTGGGGCCCCGGCCCTGACCGGAGACCGCCAAAGATGGCACCGCAAAGCGGACGGGATAGACCGCATCCTCGGTGATCTGCACGGGATGCCGCGCGGAGATCGCCGTGGCGACCGTCCCCGCCGCGCGCCGATCGACGAGAACGGTGGGCGTGCTGGCGTCGATCCTCGGGGCGTGCAATGCCGCCTCCGGTGTCATGCGCAGGTCGATCAGGTTCGACAGGACCTGTAGAACGGCGGGAAATATCTGCCGTCCGCCCGCAGCGCCCAGCGCAATTTCGGGCTTGCCATCGCGGGTGGCGACCACCGGACACATGTTGGCCAGCGGACGGGCGCCGGGAGCGATGCTGTTGGGCTGGCCGGGACGCGGATCGAACCACATCATCCCGTTGTTGAGCAGGAGACCCAGGGACGGCGCGACCACCTTGGACCCGAAGCGGGACAGCAGCGTGTTGGTCAGCGCAACCATGTTTCCATGCCGGTCGACAACCGAAACATGGCTGGTGCAGTCGCCTGCTCCGGCGGCATGGCCCATCGTGGTCAGGCGACGCTCATAGACGCTTCGGATGGCATCGGCACAAAGCGCGGCCCGGGTCGCTTCGTCAAGCCGGCCCAGATCGCTTGACGAAAGCCTGTCCAGGCTTTCCAGCAGACTCGGACCGCCGGACAGCCCCGGCACCGTGTGGATCTGCCGGTCACGGTAAGCCGCCGTGGCGGGCGAAGACCATAAGGCATGGTAGCCGGCAAGATCCGCCGCGGATACGGGCGCACCAAGGGCGGAAAGGTCACCGGCAAGGGCGCGCGCCACCTCCCCCTCGTAGAAATCGCGCGGCCCGGCGGAGGCCAGCCGCCGCAGCATGGCCGCCTTTTCCGGCATCGGCAGCAGGTCGCCGCCCTGCCCCGCCGGATCGGCCCGCCGCTTGCCGGGGTTCAGGAACAGCTCCGCGGCGGTCGCATCCCGCGACAGGCCGGGCCGGTCGATGGCAAAGGCGAGATCGGCGAACCAATCGACTCGCATGCCGCGCTCCGCCATGTCGATGGCCGGGGCCAGCGCATCGGCCCAGGACAGGGTGCCATGCCGCTTTAGTGCCTCGGAAAAGCCTGCGACCGCGCCCGGCACGCAAACGGAGCCGGGGCCGATCAGGTTTCGGTTGTCCCTGACCGCGGGCCAGTTGAACCAGTCGCCCCCGGCGCCCCCGTCCAGAGGATAGTCCGCCGGATCGGCCGCCTGCCCTGCCACGAGGTTGAAATCCAGCGTCTCGACCCGGCCATCCGCCGCGCCGTGCACCAGGAAACCGCCGCCGCCCAGACCGGACAGCCACGGTTCGACAACCGACAGAACACAGGCCGTGACCACGGCGGCATCCATCGCGGTGCCGCCCGCATGCAACACAAGCGCCCCGGCGCGTGCGGCTTCGGCGTTCTGGGCCACGACAACCCCACCGTCGCTGACGACTTGCGGTTTCGACAGCGTCCAGGTCTGGGTCGGGGTTTCCATCTGCTGCATCATTCCTGCCTTTCCCTGACGGATCGGATCGGCGCGGTTTTCGTCTCGAACCCGCTCTGCGTGCCGTGATGCGCGGCGATTTCGCCGCAGGTGGCGATCCAGACGTCGTCCCGCCCGGCCAGTCCGCGCCAGAGATCCTCGAGCATCCGCACCCGCGCCGCCCGGCCCGAGATCCAGTCATGCACGGTCAGCATGAACAGCCCGCCATCGTCGATCTGGGCCTGCGCCTCATCCTTCCACGTCTCGCCGATTTCCAGATGGGAGCGCGGCGCGCGGTCCCCCGGGCCAAGGAACTTGAAAAAGATCGCGTCGTCATTGTCCCAGCGCACCGGCACTTCGGTCACGCCGTCGATCGTGTAAGGCAGATCGTGGCCCATCAGCGAGCTGTCCCAGAGATCCAGCCGCCGCAGTTCCGCCAGCATATGGGGGGTCATTTCCCACGCGGGCGACCGGAAACCGGCGGGGCGCTGCCCGGTTTGCGCCTCGAACAATGCGATGGCGCGTTCCAGTGCCTCGGTGAATTGCGCATCGGTTATGTCGGCCACGATCTCATGGAAATAGCCATGCAACCCGATTTCGTGGCCACGCGCCAAAAGGCCTGGCAAAAGGTTCGGGTTTTCCTCCGCCACCACGCCCGGCACGAAAAAGCTGCCCCGGATGCCCAGCCGGTCCAGCATGTCCACCATCCGCGCCAGCCCCCGGCGCATCCCGTATTGCCGATGCTCGACGGCGGCCAGCGTGCCGGGCACACCCTCGCGCGTTTGCCACAGATACGGTGACAGCGCGTCCACATCGACGCTGAAACAGGCCGCGGCGCGGGCGCCGCCGGGCCAGCGATAGTCGGGCGTCTCCCAGATCATAGCGGGTGCTTCTTTTCCTGGTAGACGTCCATGACGCCCGCCGAATTGCCGCCATCGACCGCCAGCGAGGTGCCGGTCACGTTCCTGGCGGCAGAGGATGCCAGATACAGCGCCGCCTGCCCGATATCCTCCGGCATGGTCTGGGCTTTCAGCGGGATGTTGTTTGTCACGCGGTCGATATGTTCCTGGCTCAGGGACGAGACCGCGCTGCCGGGGGCAAAGCCCGGTTCGAGGCAATTCACCCGGATCCCGAATTCCGCCAGTTCCAGCGCAAACCCCTTGGACATGCGGTCCAGCGCCGTCTTGGACGTGCAGTAGGTGACGGCCGTGCGCCGCATCTTGCGCGCGGCACCGGATGAGATGTTGATGAAATTGCCTTTCACACCCGCCTTGATCATTTGCAGCGCAAAGCCGCGCATGAGGACCACGGGCGCACGCACGTTCAGGTCCATGATGCGGTCCCAGTCCGCGACCTCCATGTCCAGCAGAAAGGCAGAGGGATAAAGCGCGGCATTGTTCACCACGACATCCGGCGCGCCCCATTTTTGCGCAACGGCCTCCAGCAGCGTGTCCAGCCCGTGATCCGTGGTCAGGTCTGCCGCAACGGCAAACCCCCGCAGACCCTCGGCCGACACATCGGTCGAACAGACCTCGGCCTTCGCGCTGGTGAACTGGTCCACGAGGGCGCGGCCCATGACACCCGCTGCCCCCGTGATGACCACGCGCTTTCCCTTGAACTCATTTCCAAAATCCATTCAGCGTCCCTTTCCGATCTTGTCGCTCATCCGGTCGCCGATCAGGTTGGCGGACAGGACAAGCAGAAAAAGTGCGAGCCCCGGAAAAGTGGCGATCCACCAGGCCGTGGCGATATAGTTTCGGCCCACCGACAGCATCGCGCCCCAGCTGGCCATCGGCGGCTGCACACCCAGTCCGAGAAAGGACAGGCCCGCCTCGAACAGGACCATCAGCCCGAATTCAAGCGTGGCCACCACCAGCAGCGGCCCGGCGATGTTCGGAAGGATGTGCTGGAACAGCACCCGTGGCGTTCCCGCGCCCATGGCACGCGACAATCGCACGAACGGCCGGTCCGCCATGGCCAGTGTCTGGCCGTAGGCGACGCGCGCGTAACGCGGCCAGCGGGTCAGTGCCAGCACGAGGATCACATTCACGAACCCGGGGCCAAGCACCGCCACCGTGATGATCGCCAGCAGGATCGCGGGGATCGACAGGAAGATGTCGACCAGCCGCATCAGCACCGTTTCGACCCAGCCGCGCAGGTAACCCGCCAGCATGCCCACGGCGACCCCGACCACACCTGACAGCAGGACCGACAGCACCGCGACCGAGATCGACACCCTTGCGCCATGGATCACGCGGGACAGCACGTCGCGGCCCAATTCATCCGAACCCAGCCAATAGACCGCGCCGCGGGCCTCGAAGCCCGGCGCCTTCAGGCGCGCCAGCAGGTTCTGGCGGTCCGGATCCAGCGGCGCCAGCCACGGGGCGAACACCGCGCAGACCACCAACAGGCCCAGAAGCCATGCGGGCCACCATGACAGCGCGGCACCCAGCCGAACGCGGGGAGCGGCGGCGACACTCATGACTTGCCCGTCAGGCGGACGCGCGGATCGACCACGGTATAGAGGATATCCGCCGCCAGATTGGCTGCGATGGTGACGAAGGCGCCCAGCAGGACCACCGCCTGCACAACCATGAAATCGCGGGACGCGATGCTTTGCACCGTCAGCAGACCCAGCCCCGGCCAGGCAAAGACAGTCTCCACGATGACCGCGCCCGCCAGCAGTTGCGACAGCTCAAGCGCGGTGATCGAGATCACGGGGATCGACGCATTCCGCAGCAGATGCCGCCGCACCAACCGCCCGGTGCCGACGCCACGCGCGCGCGCCGATCTGACGTAATCCTTGCCCAGTTCGTCGATCACCGCACTGCGCATGATGCGCGCGTAGGTCGCAAGCGACAGCAGCCCCAGCGCGATGGACGGCATGACCAGATGCCCAAACGTCCCGATGCCCGACGGCGGCAGCCATTTCAGCCAGACCCCGAACACGAGGATCATCATGATCCCGCTCCAGAAGGTGGGCAGGGACTGAAAGGCCAGCACGCCCCCCATGATGATGCGCGATACCGCCCTGCCCCGTGTCAGCGCCATGATCAATCCCAGCGGCAGGCCGATCAGCAGCGCCACGGTCAACGCCCCCGCCGCCAGTTGCAGCGTCTGCGGAATCCGGCTCACGAGGATGTCCCAGACGGGCGCGTTCTGGACAAAGCTGCGCCCGAGGTCGAACCGCAGCATGTCGAAAAGAAATTCCAGGTATTGCACGCCCATCGGGCGATCGAGGCCAAGCGTCGCGCGCATGGCCTCGATGTCCTGCTCGGTCGCGGTTTCCGGCACCAGCAGCAGCACGGGATCGCCTGTCAGCCGCTGGATGAAGAACACCAGCGTCACGACCCCGAACACCGCCACCAGCGCCTGACCGCCCCGTTGCAGGAGAAAGCGCAGCATTTACTCCGACCAGCTCATGCGGTTGAGGAACATGCTTTCATTGGCGGTCGGTTCGAACTCCAGCTCGGCCCGCGCGCCGTAAAGCACCGCAGCCTGATAGATCGGCCGCACCAGATAATCGTCGCGCACGATCTGGTGCACTTTCTCATAGGCGGCCAGACGGACGTTTTCGTCCAGCGAGGTCCGCGCCTCTTCCAGCAGCGCGTCCAGATCCGCGCGGTTCACCCGGCTCCACGAACTGCCCGAATGAAGCAGCGGATAGGCGATGCCATCCGCATCCTGGCAGGCGCAGGACCAGCGGCCAAAGTTCAGTTCCGGCCGCTCTGCCCGGTCGGGCGCGCGCGCGGCTGCCAGATAGGTCGGCATGTCCGTCATGCTTATAGAGATGTCGAAACCGACGTCGTTCAACATCTGTTGCAGCGCCTGCACGACGCGCTGGTCGAACACCGGCGCCGTGGCGAAGGTGGCCGGGGTCGCCGCAAGCTCCGCCTTGCCCGCAACGATCTCAGCCGCCTGTTCGGGGTCGTAGTCATAGGGCGCGATGCCCTCGGCATACCCGAAATGCGCCGGGCTCGACAATTGTGCCATGGGCACTTCGCCCGCGCCCAGCAGCCCCTCGGCGATGGCAACGGAATCGATGGCAAGGCTGGCGGCCCGCCGCAGGTCGGGGTCGCTAAACGGCGGCTTGTCCAGATTCATCCCCATGAAGGCGACGCGTTCCGTGGGCGTCGAAAGGGTCTTTACCGCCGGGTTGCCGGTCAGTTGCATCGCGCCATCGCTGTCCAGACCGACGACAAGGTCGGCAGCCCCGGCTTGAAGATCCGCGATGCGCGTCGCCGCATCCGGCACGGCGCGGAAGGTCGCGGTGTCGAATGGCCCCTCCTGACCCCAGTAGCCGTCATTCTTGGCCAGGGTGACCGAAACGCCCCGGTTCCACTCATCAAAGCTGTAGGGCCCGGACCCGACCGGCGCGAGGTTGAAGGCATCCTTGCCAATTTCTTCGACGATGTGCTGCGGCACGACCGACAGCTTGACCAATTGCGCCATCAACGCGGGATAGGGCCCCTTGGTCGTCAGCTTGACCTTGTTGCCGTCCATGACCTCGGCC
Source organism: uncultured Rhodobacterales bacterium (assembly GCA_964604565.1). Classification (GTDB taxonomy): domain Bacteria; phylum Pseudomonadota; class Alphaproteobacteria; order Rhodobacterales; family Rhodobacteraceae; genus CAZRZN01. Next base: position 9,897 of record CAZRZN010000072.1, on the reverse strand, counting down.
ATTTCGATCTGGTTGAACTGGCCCAGTTGCGGCGAGCCGAACTCGGGGTCGATGATCCGGTTCACGGAAAACGCCACGTCCTCGGCCGTCAGCGGCGTGCCGTCGTGAAAGGTGACGCCCTCGCGGATGGTCAGCACCAGCTCGGTATCACCGGCATATTCCCATTCGGTCGCGATCTGCGGCACGATCTCGCCGTCGTTGTCGCGCGTCACGACGTTGTCAAAGATGTTGCGGTAAACGTAATAGCTGTCCGGGTTCCATTGCATGTGCGGGTCGAGCGAAGACGGCTCACCCGTCAGGTCGATGGTCAGATCCCGCGCGAAGGCGGGCAAGGCCAGCACCGCAAGGGCGACGCCGGTCAACAGTCCGGTCAAGGGTCTCATGTGGATCTCCTGTTGTTGGCAGCTTGTCCGGCGTGTTTTCTCAACCCGCTGCCCGGGCCAAGCGCCGCTTTGCTTTTCAGGACTTGCCGCAGAAAGAAGGCTTCCTGTGCGTCGATCAGTGCGTGGCGGGCCGAACGGACCCCCTGCGCATCGCAGTCGGTCACGGCGCGCACCAGCGCAAAGACATCGTCCCGGCGAAAGATGCGCCCGGCAGACGCATCTTCGAGGTAGCGCGTCATCCGTGCGGAATGATGCCACAGATTACGCAGATGGCGCGCGGTAAATTCATTGATGGACGCAACCAGCAGGCTGTCGATCTCATCCACAAATTGGCGAAAGGCGATGATGGCCCCTCGGTCAGACTGATCCTGTATGGCGCTCAGGATCTGGCCGATGCGCTGCACCTCAGCGATCTGCGTGTCGGACAGGCGTGCAGCACCCAGTGCTTCCGGCTCCACAAGGCGGCGGGCGGTCAGCACCTCGCCAATGAGCGCGCCGGTCACGGGCAAGACCTGCCACCCCATCCGCGCCAGCGGCTGCGCCCAGCCGTCATAACCCAGACGTGTCAGCGCGGCACGCGCGGCGGCACGGGACAGACCGAAACGCTCCATGACGTCGGATTCCGTAATCGTGTCCCCGGGCAGAACCTCGCACCAAACGACGGCGTCAAGCAGCCGGTCCTCGGCGAACCGTGCTTTGGCATCTGGCTGCGGCAGCCCTGAGGCGCCGGTCCCGTTTCGCAACAGAGGGGAAGCTGGGTCGTACATTCGAAGCCTCTTTTCCGCCTCTAACATGTGACTGACAGCCCGCTGACATGTCAATTAAGTATTTTTGGCATTTTCACAGCACATTTTTCCGGAGTCAAAGGTCTGCCAGGAATTACACCAGCGGGAAGAAGGTAGAAAACGAGCAGACACCCAGCCGTGGCGGATGCCGTCGCGCCTATCAGCGGTTCATGCGGGGTGCGGCGCGTCAGGTTCGCAACAGCGAACAGTGCCCCGGATCAGGATAAAGGCCAGCCCGCCACCGACAGATACACCAGCGTGACGGGAGGACGGAAACCGGACAGTCCTATGCCTGCGGCTCATCCATTCTGGAATCCAGATACACAAATGTATTCTTCATCGAGGTTTCCAGATGGGTCCGCAGCGCGGCCATCGACTCAACCTCCTGATGACGCGAGAGCGCCTCGAGAATCGTCCTGTGCTGTTGGATCGTCTCAAGGCCCGCGCCTGGCGAGGGCAGCGACAAGAGCCGGCAACGATCCATCTGCGCCTTGGAGATGTCGACCACCTTCCAGACCATGTCGAGATCGTTGATCAAGGCGATCCCACGGTGGAAATCGTCGTCCCTTTCGATCGCTTCGTCGAAGCGTTCGCGCCGGACGGCGATCTCCTGAGCATTGATGATATCTTCGAGGTCCTGGATTTGTTCTGTCGTGATGACAGAGGCCGCGCGCTTGATGCTTTCAAGCTCCAATGCGATCCGGATGATGTAGGCCTGTTCCACCTGGCTCCGGCTGATATCGGTCACGAAGGTGCCGTTTTGCGCGAAGACCTCGACCAGGCCTTCGTCGCTGACCCGCTTGACCGCCTCGCGCACCGGTGTTCTGGAGATCCCGAGACGGGCTGCGATATCGACCTCGTTGATGGCGGCGCCGGGGGCGATCTTGCCGATGACGATGGCCTTGCGCACAAGGGAATAAACCTGATCACGCAGGGGGATACCCCGATTAAGGCGGATGCCTTCCAGAAACCTGACGAACCGGTCATCGCCGTTCGCCCCTGTCGATTTCGTTGCCATCCGGCACGCCCCCATCTGACCAGACACCGCCTTGCCATTCCCGGACAAGATCGACGCATGCACCTACACGGGCGGGACGTCCGCCCATTGCGAAGCTTGTATTATATTAGTGTAACATGCGATATGCAATGCTGATCGGGGTCGTGATCCCGACCTTGTCGAACCATTTTCGGAGAACTTCGCGTGAACAACATCGATCTTGCAAACGAATCCGCCGTGATAACCGGGGGCGCTCAGGGACTCGGCCTTGCCTTCGCCCGACGGATTCAGAAATCCGGGGCCAAGGTCTGCCTGTGGGACATCAATGCAGACAATCTGGCTGCCGCAAAGGATCAACTGGGAGGTGATGTCCAGACCCGCGTCGTTGACATCACCGACGCTGAGGCGGTGACGGAGGCCCACCGCGCAACGGAGGCTGCGTCCGGCCCGGTGTCGATCCTCGTGAACTCGGCCGGAATCGCCGGTCCGAATGCGACATTGGCAGAATACGATCTCGATGACTGGCGGCGGGTCATCGACATCAACTTGAACGGAACCTTCTACGTCAATCGGGCCGTCGTCCCGTCGATGATGGCGCAATCATATGGCCGGATCGTCAACGTGGCCTCCATTGCGGGCAAGGAGGGCAATCCGAACGCATCGCCCTATTCGGCGTCCAAGGCGGGCGTCATCGGACTGACAAAATCGCTGGGCAAGGAGCTGGCCGGTTACCCGATCGCGGTCAACTGCATCACGCCCGCAGCCGCGCGGACGCCGATCTTTGACCAGATGAAGCAGGAACATATCGACTACATGCTGTCGAAGATCCCGCGCGCCCGGTTTCTGGAGGTTGACGAGGCCGCAAACATGGTAGCCTGGCTCGTCTCCAGGGAGAACAGCTTTACCACCGGATCGGTTTTCGATCTGTCCGGCGGACGTGCCACATACTGATCGCATCCACGCTGTGCGCGGGATGCCGACATGCCGCGCAAGATGTGCCTGCGCCTCCCCGACCATGCCGGAAATGCGGGTCGGGGACACCGATTGGCTATCGGTTCGACGTTTCAAAGACGCGCCGGACTCTCCGGCAGAGCATTGTTGTCATGACTGATATATTAGCGTAACAGTGAGGCAGGAGGCTGGGCGAGCCTATGCGCCCGGTGAGGAAACAGTCGAAACTTGGGGGGAGCGATGTCGGCACCGGTATGTGCCCTTCGGATGAAGGGAATCACAAAGACCTTCCCAGGTGTCCGGGCCTTGTCGGACGTGAATTTTTCCGTCGACTACGGGCGCGTCCATGCGATCGTCGGCGAGAATGGCGCTGGCAAGTCGACGCTGATGAAGATCCTCGGCGGGGTCCACCTGCCAACCAGCGGCACCACTGAAATCGACGGGGTCGAGGTCCGCCTGCGCAAACCCGCCGATGCCCAGCGCCACGGCGTCCGCATGGTCCATCAGGAACTGAACCTTGTCCCTGATCTGACCGTTGCGGAAAACGTCTATCTGGGACGGATGCCGCGCAAGGCGCTCTTTGTCGACAAGGCGGCGATGGTGCGCGACACAAGGGCCGTGCTGGCCGACATCGGCGCTTCCATCGACCCGCGGGCGCGGGTCGGCGATCTGACGATCAGCCAGCAACAGCTTGTCGAGATCGCCAAGGCCTACTCGGCCAGCCCCCGGATCATCGTGCTGGATGAACCCACGTCGAGCCTCAGCGACCATGAGACGACAGCGCTGTTGCGGATTCTGCGGCGGATGCGGGATTCCGGGATCGCGATCATCTACATCAGCCACCGATTGAAGGAAGTGCTGGACATCGCGGATGAGGTCACGATCCTGCGCGACGGCGCGATGATCGAGACGCGGCCCGCCGCCGGCATCACCGCCGCCCAGATGATCCAGCTCATGGTCGGCCGCGACGTGACCAATGTCTTTCCCAAGATCCCCTCGCAGATTGGCGCCCCCGTTCTGCGCGTCTCCGACCTGAGCGATGGAAAAAAGTTCGAAAACATCAGTTTCGAGGTTCGTGCCGGGGAGATCCTCGGCCTTACGGGTCTTGTAGGCGCCGGGCGGACCGAGGTGGCGCGCGCAATCTTCGGGCTGGCGCCGATGACGTCGGGAACGATAGAGATCCACGGCAAACCCGTAAGGATCGGCTCCCCCGCTGCAGCGATCAAGGCCGGCATCGCCTATGTGCCAGAGGACCGAAAGGGTGACGGCATCATCCCTGAAATGGTCGTGCGGGAAAACGTCAGCCTTCCGGTGCTCAAGAGCATGTCGCGCTTTGGCCGGATCAGGATGCGCGCCGACCGGAGGCTTGCCGCCAAGTATGCGAGGGATCTGTCGATCATGCCGCCTGACCCGGAACGCAAGGTCAGCCTTTTGTCGGGCGGCAACCAGCAAAAAGCGGTGATCGCCAAATGGCTTTCCGCCAAACCCGCGGTGCTGATCCTTGATGAGCCGACGCGCGGCGTCGATGTCGGCGCCAAGGCCGAAATCCATCGCATCATTGGCGAACTTGTCGCCAGCGGCATGGCAGTTGTCATGATCTCCTCCGAAATGCCAGAGGTCATGGGCGTCTGCGACCGGGTGGTGGTGATGCGCGACGGGCTGGCCTCGGCGCCGCTGACAAGGGCGGACCTCACCGAAGAGCGCATCATGGCCTACGCCACCGGAGAAGAACACGCATGAAGGGTTCGGCGACCATGGCCCGGGATGCCGGCACAAACGCGCGGTTCGACCGGGGCAACCGGCTCGTTGCGCTGCTGTCGCGCGGCGGCCTGGCGCTTGCGATCCTGGCGGTCCTGATCTTCGGGACGCTCTCCAGCCCGGTCTTTCTGACCGCCGGCAATTTCGTCAATGTCTTCACCTCGATGGCCATTGTCGGCATCGTCGTCGTGGGCATGACATTCGTTCTGGTCGTCGGCGGGCTGGCCGATCTGTCGGTTCCGGCGACAATCGCCTGCGGCGCCATTCTGTCCCTTGCCCTGCAACCGGTCATCGGTCCCGTGCCGGCGTTTGTGGCGGCCGTGGCTCTGGCAGGCGGATGCGGACTGATCAGCGGCCTTCTGGTGGGCTACATCGGTATCAACCCGATCATCGCCACGCTGGGCGTTGGCACGATCGTTCTCGGCATCGTTGAATCGCTGGTTGGCGGTGTCATCGTCTATGGCACCGATCCGACAACGGCCGATCTGGTCAAGGCACGAGTCCTCGGCATTCCTGTCGTGGTGCTGATTTTCTTCGCGGTCTCGGCCATCGGCCATTTCGTTCTGGCGCATACCTACTGGGGCCGGTGGACATTCGCGACCGGCGGCAACTACAGCGCGGCGCAGGCCAGCGCCGTGCCGGTGCGCGCGGTCAAGGCGGGGGCCTTCTTGCTGACAGGTCTTTGCGCGGGGCTCAGCGGCGGCCTTCTCGGCCTGACATTGCAAAGCGCCCGGCCCCTGGTCGGGACCGGCTACGAGTTCAGCGCGATCACGGCGGTCGTCGTGGGCGGCGTGTCGATCATGGGCGGGGCCGGGTCGATCCCGCGCGCCATCGCCGGACTGATCTTTGTCCAGTTTCTGACCAACATCATGGTGCTGGAGGGCGTCAGGACCCCGGTACAGGGCTTTGTCCTCGGTCTTCTGATCGCCGTGGCAGTGGCACTGGATGTGGCACTGCGGCGGCGGGGTGTCGTGTGATGGACATGATCGCAACCCTCATACGCTACCGGGTCGGGATCATCCTTGGCCTGACGCTGGCCGTCTCCGCGATACTGGTGCCGGGATTCGTGAGCCTGTCGACCTTCAGTCTCGGATTTGATCGGGGATCCACCATCGGCATCGTCGCCATCGGCCTGACCGTGCTGCTGATCGCCGGAAAGATCGACCTGTCCGTCGGTTCGGTCTTTGCCGTGACGGGCATCATCGCCATCATGCTGCAACCTGCGCTTGGCCTGTGGCCTGCCGCCTTTGTCGGCGTGCTCGCCGGGGCGGTCTGCGGCGCGTTCAACGGCCTTCTGTCCGTGGTTTTCAAGGTGAATGCGCTGGTCGCGACGCTGGCCACGATGCTGATATTCCGGTCCATCGCCCACTGGCTGACCGACAGCCAGCCCCAGCCCGGCACGGACATCATGTTGTCCGTCAGGCTGGCCACCGTTTACTTCGACCTGTTCACGGTCCGAAGCGCGCTGTTTCTGGGGGCCATCCTGCTGCTGCATGTCTGGCTCAGCCGCACGATCGCGGGCCGCAACCTCTTTGCCGTCGGATCGAACCCGGTCGCGGCAGAGGCCAGCGGCATCTCTTCGGACAGGATCACTTTTCTCGGCTTCGTCTTTGCCAGCACGATGGCCGGGATCGCCGGAGTCTTGCAAAGCCTTGCAACCAACACCGGCTCACCCGTCTTCGGATCGGAAATGACCGTCGCCGTCATCGCCGCTGTTGTCGTCGGGGGCACCCGGATCGAAGGCGGGCGCGGATCGGCGTTGGGAACGCTGGGCGGGGTTCTGACCATCGCGGCGCTGACCACCGCGATGGAGTTCCAGTCCGTCCCGGCCTATGTGCAGCGCGTCGTCGCCGGCCTCATCCTGATCCTGCTCGTTGTTCTCGATCGCACTGCCCCGTCGGGCAAACGACCCCGTTCCGCGGCGGTCGCCGCCGAATGACATTCGCCATTACAAGGAGGAAACGATGGCAAACCTAAAGAGATCACTCAGCGCCGGTGTCGCCGCGCTACTGCTCACCGCCAGCTGGGCCCATGCCAAGACGGTCTGCTACGTGACGGCAGCAGATGCCCATGCCTATGTGACGCCCGCGAACGAGGCGCTACAGGGCCGCGCGGACGAACTCGGAATCGAGGTTCTCAGCCTCAGCCAGAACTTTGACGTGCAGACAGGTGTCGAACAGCTCAGCACCTGCATCGCACGAAACGTGGATGGCATCATCCTGTGGCCGCTTGATCCGCAGGCTTATATTCCCGGCCTCGCCCGCGCCCAGGCCGCAGGGATCCCGGCGATCCTGATCAATTCCCCGATGAATGAACAGGCGGACGAGTTCATCGTGTCCTTCACGGGCCCCGATGTCTACGAAGAGGGCGAAATGGCGGCCGACTCGCTGCATACGGCGATGAACGGCACAGGAAGCATCGTGATCATCGCGGGGCAGGCCGGAAACGGCACCACAATCGGCCGCGTCGGCGGCTTTGTCGACCGGCTGGCGGAAATCGGCAGCGAGATCGAAGTCCTCGACACCGTCAATGCGGATTTCGATCAGCAAAAGGCGCTGGTCGCAAGTCGCGATCTCATCACCCGCTTTGGCAGCGACATCCAGGGCGTCTATGCCAATGACGACACGATGGCGCGCGGCTTTATCGACGCGTGGAAAGAGGCCAATCCCGAAACCGCCATGCCCCCCATCGTCGGTATCAACGGTCAGAAGGACGCCTTTGCCTCGATCATGTCGGGTGAAATGTATTCCACCATCGTCCAGTCGCCGATAGAGGACGGCCTGCTTGCGATCAACACCATGGCCGAGATCATGGACGGCAATGAAGTCGACGCAAGGCTGCCGATCCCGCTGACGGTCGTGACAAGCGAGAACGTCAACGACGTTGAGCCCGCCTTCTGAGACAGGCCTTCATCTTGCAACGGCAATGCCACGAACTGTCCCGGACGGTTCGTGGTTTTTTGTTTCATAGGGCTGAGCTTTGACACCCGTCCCATGCGCGCGACGTCGCTGTGGCCCGACGGCACATCCCATCTTCAGCGTTGGAACGGACACTCCGATCAAACACCCAGAGCGCGGCAGGTAAACGCGCCTCCTTCCGGCGTTGCGCACGTGCCGCGACGGGCATCCCCGCCGCGCGGCACACCCGAAAGCCAATAGGCAACCACGTGCATGATCCGCTTTCAGCGCGGTCAATGGCGCAAGCATCTGAGACCGGCACTCAGGTCGGGCCTGCGTCGCGCCCGTGAATTATGCTACCCCGAGCGTGACCGGGCAACGCGTCCCGTGGACGGGAACCCGGTCATAGCCTGCGCATGGCCGAACAGCTCAGCCCGGGCGGAAACGCCTCTGTCGCGGAAGATTCGGCGGAAGACTTTCCTGTTCGAATACGGAGTCGTGAATGGACGCCTCCTCCGGCACGGAACGCCATTCGCAGGGCGAGATCATGTACCCGAGCAGTGATCCCTTGGCAGTCGTTCCCGAGCTCTTGCGAGGCAGATATTCCAGAAGGCGCCACGCGATGGACATGGATTCATTGGGCGGCTGCGTCGGGTCGGGCGCCACGTAGGTCGTGGCCGCCCCCTCGCCGCGCACAAGGGACTTCACCAGATCTTCGTTATAATCAAGGCCGAACGGCGCGCTCTCCGTGATCATCCAGTCGAGCGGAATTTTCGCAAGGTGCGACTGGCTTTCCGGATATCCACCCCCCACGTCGGAATGCACACCGCTGAACCAGACCTCCTTCACATCCTGCTCGACCGGTTTTTCCGCATCCGGCCCTGCCGCAACCACCATTTGCCCTTTCGGCCACAGCTCCGGGCGAAACATTCTGCGACGCTCATTCAGGGCCACGGCATGACGCACCGTTTCAACGGACGGATTGCAGGATGTGAAAGCGTGCTTCTTGAACCTGGGGCCGAAACGTCCGCTTTCGATGACGGAACCGACCGTGTCGAACAGTCCCAACAGCTTGATCGCCGGGCGGCTTGGCTGGAGAACCCGCTGGTGAAGCCTGAGTTCCGCCAGTCCCTTCTTGTCTTCGGTCTCTCCAACGCGTTTGTAGGCCCGGTAGGCATATCCGGCAAGGTTGAGGTTCCGCCGCTCAATCAATCCAAATCCATGGAGAAACCCGGCAAGGACCCGGGCAGAATAGGCGCCACGCGAAAACCCGAAAATATGGATCCGGTCGGCCCCGCCGATGCCATCGGACCGATAGGTTTTGACAAGAAAACGATACGCCTCAAGCACATTGTTATCGAGTCCCCAGCCGGAAACCAGCCCCCAGAGTTCATACGCCTTGCGGATGGTTCGGGACCACGCGTTGTCCGCACCGAAAGTCCCGACGCCCGGATCATAGTATACGATCTGCCGGGCCGTCTTGTTCAGGGTTCCGTAAAGACGCAAGATGTTAGAGCGATCCGTCTCGATCTCATTCGACGTTCCGTCAAGCAGTATGACGATGTTCCTGGCCATTGAACCGGAGTCGTCAGACATCAGAATAATTCATTGACCGGTCCTTCGGGTGTCACGTCACTGGAGACATGGGAAGTGATGTCAGGTCCGCGCTTTGCTGTCGCAGACCCATGCGGCAAGCTCCTCAGCTATCAGATAAACACGATGTTCCTCTATGGTCTACATCCGGACCGGCAAGGATCGGCATGATCGCGGCCATCGACAAGCTGGCCACAAGGAAAACTGTCGCGTCACCAGTGTCAGGGGCGTCGCTTGGCGCGTTCGGCGGCCCGATGGAAAGTGGCAGGACGGTTCGATCCTTTCAGTCTGAGGTAGACTGCCACCGCCTCACTGCCCCCCTGTGTCTGGGAAGTTGTCGCCTGGGCTCTCAATCATATTTTGAAAATATCGGCATGAGAGCCGATTCTTGCCAAAAGAAGTTCCCCATCCTGTGATCCTGCTCCAAAATTTACCCCCCACTTTTGGCAATAAGCGTGGGTGACAAAAAGTGATTGCCTTCTCCAGGGGCCTACCTGCATAAGGGGATCTCCAGTACACGAACCACGTCCTTG
>CAZRZN010000071.1:0-16829 GCA_964604565.1 uncultured Rhodobacterales bacterium | reverse complement strand
CGGGCCGATCCGTCCTTGCGGTCTTCCCAGCTTTCGGTTTCCACGGTCAGTTGGTAAGGCAGTTCCTGATGCAGGCGCAGGGTCAGCTTTTCGCGGGTGATCTCTGCGGCGATCATGCGCATGGGCAGATCGGCGATCTGGTCCTCCGGGTAGAGCCAGGGGCCCTCGGGCACGGTTTCGGCCAGCCAGCTGCGCAGTTCGGCGATGCCGTAGCCCTTTTCGGCGGAGATCATGAAGGTCTGGACGAAGGGGTAGCGGTCGTTCATGTCCTTTGTCAGGGCCAGCAATACAGGGGCTTCGACGCGGTCGAGCTTGTTGATGGCGAGGGCGACGGTGCGGCCTTGCGGCAGGTCCTTGAGCCCCTCGAGGATCTTTTCGACGCCTTCGGTAACGCCGCGGTGGGCCTCTATCAGCAGGACGATGATGTCGGCGTCGGCGGCGCCGCCCCAGGCGGCGGCGACCATGGCGCGGTCGAGCCTGCGGCGGGGTTTGAACAGGCCCGGTGTGTCGACGAAGATGAGCTGGCTGTCGCCCTCCATCGCGACGCCGCGGATGCGGGCGCGGGTGGTCTGCACCTTGTGCGTGACGATGGAGACCTTGGCCCCGACCATGCGGTTGGTGAGGGTGGATTTGCCAGCGTTTGGCTCTCCGATCAGGGCGATGAAACCGGCGCGTTTTGTCATGGGACTCATGTCAGGGTTGGGGCGATAAGGCCGGGGGTCTAGGGCAAATGAGGCCGCAATGCCAGCCGAAACGCGATGGCCCGTGCGAATCGGGGTTAATGCCCTGTGGTGGCGGCAGAAACCGGTTGGCACGACCGATGCACAAGTCATGCACATTCCATGCACATGAGATGCGGAGCGGCGCCGGGTTAACGCGGCGCACGGTTGTTGTGGCCTTTTGGTGCGGTGGGGGCCTGCCGGGGCTGGGGGTCTTCGGGGCTGGCCCCGGTGGGGCCGGGGCGGGATGTTGCACCGCTTTGGGGGGGAGGGCGGCACGGAGGGGGCTGACCCTGTGGGGGATCACCTGCGGGGACATGGTGCGGGAGGGCAAAACCGGGGAATGAGCGCGGGGGCGCTAGGCGGTCATGTAGAACGGGCAAGTCCGGTCGGCAGTTTGCCAGTGCCGGTGCGCGCGGTCTGCATGGTTTTCGAGCCGGTTCCGGTGCCGTGCGGCGGGCGTTCGGTTCGGGACATGGCGGGCCTGTGCCGCTGGGGCGTCAGCGGGGCGCGCGTTTTGCGCGGCCTTCGCGCCAGAGGGAGTAGCTGCCGGACCCGACGATCAGGGCCGCCCCCGCAAGCGTCGCCGCGTCGGGCCGTTCGCCGAAGATCGCATAGGCGAGGATCAGCGCGATCAGCAGACGGGTGTAGCGAAGGGGGGCGACGACGGAGACCTCGCCGGTGCGCATGGCGGAGGTGAGCGCGGTGTAGCCGATCACCCCGGCGATGGCGGTGCCGCAGATCAGCGCCATCGCCGGCGCGGTGGGCAGGGCGATGCCCGGTTCGAAGGCGAGAATCACCAGCCCGGCAGAGGCCACCCCGGCAAAGCCGAGCAGGCTGAGTTGCGAGGGGTGGATATGTGCGGGCGCCGTCCGGGTGGCCAGATCGCGCCCGGCAAAGCCGATCATGCCAAGCAGGGCGAAGATGGCGTTGGCCTCCAGCCCCGAGGGGGAGGGACGGATGATCAGCAGCACCCCGGCAAAGCCCACGGCGGAGGCCAGCCAGCGCCGGGGGCCGATGCGTTCGCCGAGGATCAGTCCGGCGCCGAGCATCACCACCAGCGGGGCGGCCTGAAGGATCGCCGAGGTCGTGGAGAGCGGCGTGTAGGCCAGCGCCAGCGCAAAGAAGATGCGCCCGAGGATTTCGAAGCCGTTGCGGATCATCAGGCCCTTTTGCAGATAGGCCGGATCCCAGAGCGGGACGCCGAGGCGGCGGGCGTTCAGGGCGCTGAGCGCCATGGCCAGAAGGCCGAATTGCACGGTGCCGAGGCCGGGGCTGATGCCGCCCGAGCCGGTGGCGGCCTTGAAGAAGGCGTCCTCGATCCCGAAGCCCAGCATGGCGAGCACCATCCAGAGACTGCCCTTGAGATTGTCGGTCATCTGCGGGCGGTCACGTCAATTGATCCAGCAGGGTCCGGGCCGCCGTCTGTTCGGCCTGACGTTTGGAACTTGCGGTGGCCTGCGCGGCCTCGCCGGTGGCGAGGCGCACCTCTATGGTGAAGACGGGGGCGTGGTCCGGGCCGGTGCGGGCCACCTCGTCATAGGCGGGGGGCTGGAGGCCGCGGGCCTGCGCCCATTCCTGAAGCGCGGTCTTGGCGTCCTTGGCGTCCTTTTCGACCCCGTCGATACGGGCGCCCCAGAGCCGCAGGATCATGTCCTGCGCGGCCTCGAACCCGGCGTCCAGATAGACGGCGGCGATCACCGCCTCCATCGCGTCGCCCAGCAGCGCCTGCTTGCGCCGCCCGCCGGAGATCTGTTCGGAGCGGCCCAGTTTCAGCGCGCCGCCCAGCCCGATTTCCCGCGCGACATCGGCGCAGGTTTCCTTGCGCACCAGCGCGTTGAAGCGCGGGGCAAGCTGCCCCTCGGTGGCGGCGCGGTCGCGTTTCAGCAAAGCCTCGGACATGACAAGGCCGAGAACCCGGTCGCCGAGGAATTCCAGCCGCTGGTTGTCCTCCCGTCCGGGGCCGGACATGGAGGAGTGGGTCACGGCGCGGCGCAGCAGGCGCGGATCGGCGAAGTGGTGGCCGATGGTGTCTTGCAGGGCGGTGAGTTCGGCGGAAACTTTCATCGGACGGTCCTGGGGGCGCGGACGGACCGCGTGTCTGTCCGGGGGATAGCATGGGGAACGTGGCCGCAACAAGCGCGTGGCGGCGCCGGGTTTCCCGGGCGCGCGCCGACGCGGTGCGGGCGCGTGGAGGGGTATCCGGCCCCGGTTACTCTATCGCCTTGAAGAAGCGGTCGCCGCGCCATGTCCAGAAGAACAGCATGGAGCGCCCGGCGGAGGAGAACATCACCCGGTCGGCCCGGCCCACGAGGTTCTCGAACGGGACGAAGCCCACGCCGTTGGCGATGTTGGGCACGCGGCTGTCGGAGGAGTTGTCGCGGTTGTCGCCCATGAAAAAATAATGCCCCTCCGGCACGGTGTAGACCGGCGTGTTGTCCGACCCCTGCATGGAGATGTTGAGGATCGAGTGGCTGGTGCCGCCGGGCAGCGTCTCGATGAGTTTTTCCTTGATGCAGACGGCGCCATCGCCGACCGTGCCATTGGCGCAGCGTGGGCGCAGGCGTTGCGGGCCCTGCGGGGCGGCGACCTCCTCAAAGGTGCCGTCGGGGGTGATCTGCACGGGCTGGTCGTTGATGTGCACGACGCCGTTGCGGACCTGAATGCGTTCGCCGGGCAGGCCGATCACGCGCTTGATGAAATCGCGCCCCGAGACCGGGTGGCGAAAGACGGCGACATCGCCGCGCTTCGGCTCGCTGCCGAAGAGGCGGGTGTTGTCGCCATCGGCCCAGCCGCAGACATCCTTGGCGTCGATGTTGATGCCGAAGCCGGGCATGATGATCGACGGGCAGGAGGCATAGGAATAGCCGTAGGCCATCTTGTTGACGAAAAGGAAATCGCCGATCAGCAGCGTGTCCTTCATGGAGCCGGAGGGAATCCAGAACGGCTGAAACAGGAAGGTGCGGAACACGCCCGCGATGAGCAGCGCGTAGACGATGGTCTTGATCGTCTCCCAGATGCCGCTCTTCTTTTCTTCCTTCGCCATGTGATCTGCCCCTTGCCGCGCGCTTTGGCGCTTCATGGTCGGCGGGGCAGGGCGTGTCAAGGCGGGATGCCCGGACGTTGACCGCTGCGCGGAAAGCTTGCTACGCTCCGCAAAGGCTTTTTGAAATTGGATTTTGCGCATGTCACGTCTTGGGCTCTGGTGCGGTGTGCTGATGTTCTGGCTCTCCGGCCCGGCGCTGGCGGTCGAGCGGTGCGAATTCGCCTTCGGGATCGACACGCAAAGCTCGGCCTTTCAGGCGCTGGTGGCGGGCGCGTCGGAGCGCGGCGGCTTCTGGCGGCCGATCCGCGAGGCGCCGGACGATGTGCAGGAGGTCGCCACCTTTGTCGGGCGGCTGGACGTCTGCCTGATGACCCCGGACGGCAAGCCGCGGCAAGTGACGGTGCGCGGCCAGAGCGTGACGCTCCGCAGTCCTTATGTGACGCATTGCACGGCGGCGCTGTTGCCGGACAACCGGCTGCTGACCAACCGGCATTGTTTCTACGATGACACGCTGGCGGGGGCCGGGTTCACGATCGTGCAGGAGGCGCGGATCAACTTTGGCTATGTGTCCGCGGATTTCACCGACGACGTGAAGACCTTTCTGGTGGCCAACCGGGAGGTCGCGCAGGACGCCGAGCGCGATGCGATGGTCCTTCAGGTGATCGGCGCGGATGCCAACGAGGCGCTGGGGGGCCATCTGCCGATGCGGATGGAAACCCGCGCGCTGCCGCGTAGGGCGCTGACGATGATCCACCATCCCCGCGCACAGGCGCAGCAATTCTCCTCCGGGACCTGTCAGGTCCATCCCGAGCAGGCGGCGCTGCCGGAGACGGCCTCGCAATTGCGGCACAGTTGCGAAACGGCGGGCGGATCGTCGGGGTCGCTGTTGCTGGATGCACGGTCGCTGGCGGTGGTGGGCCTGCACAATCAGGGCGGGCTGCACGCGCGGGGCGGCTACAACGGCGGACACAAGATCGCCGCGGTGGAGGCCGCGCTGGGTCTGGGATTTCGTCCGGCCGCACAGGAGGTCCCGCCACAGCCGAGGCCCGATCCCGAAGTCTCCGCGCAGGCGGCATTGACGGATGCCTTGCAGATAGACGCCGCCGACGCCCGGCGCCGCGCGCTGGAGGCGGTGATTGCCGATTTCCCCGACAGCCGCGCGGCGGTGAGCGCGGGCAATACGCTGGCCTTCATGGCGCCAAGGCCGGTGTCGCCGGAGTCGGCGGCGACCGAAGCCCTGACGCGCGCGTTGCAGATGACCAATGAGGCGGAACGGAGCGCGGCGCTTGGCGATGTCGCGGATGGTTTTGCGGGGACGGCCGCGGCGCGGAGTGCCGAGGCGATGCTGGCGCTGACGCGTGCGCCGGCCCCTTCCGGTCTGCCCGCCGCTGACGGCGACGTGGTCTTTGACGGCGATACCCTGCGGATCGGGGGAACCGTCTTTGGCCGTGGCGAGGAAGGGGTCGAGGTGCTGTCGGCCGGGGGCGACTCGCTCCTGCGGACCGGGGACAGGATTGTCGGCCTTGGCGGCGAGAGTCTGACATCCGTTCCGGCGCTGGTCGCAGGCCTGCGGGCCGCTGAAGAGGCCGGGCGTTCCAAGATCGTCCTGAATGTCCTGCGGGTTCTCCGCATGTTGGAAATCGCGTTGCCGGTGCCGGAACGCATCACCGAACAGACTGACGCGGCACCGTCGGAGGCCGAAGCGCGCGCGGCGCTGGACCGCGCCCTTGCCGTGTCGGACGAGGAGATGCAGGCGCGGGCAATTGCGAAAGTGCAGGATCGTTACCCGGATACGGCGGCCGCGAAGAGCGCGAAGATGCTTCTGTCTGCATTGGATAGGGCGTCCGCCCCGCTGGCGAGACCGCGCGATCCTGCCCCGGTTGCCCCGGTGGGCCGGAGCGCCCCGACGCGTGACGATATCCTCGCGCGTGGACGCCTGTCCTGTGCGGTTTCCGACTTGGGCATGGCAGAGGCGGCGGTTGATTACGAAGGGCGGTTGCTGGGCGCCGGGGCCGATTTTTGCCGGGCCTTGGCGGCCTCTGTCCTCGGCGACCCCGAAGCTGTAGATTTCCTTCCCGCGACAGTTCGAACTTCAATCGAGACGCTTGCCTATGGCGAGGCGGATGTTTTGTTGATGGCGCCGGACGAGCAGCCCGCCGGTCTTTCCAACATGCGGGTCGAGCAGGTTGGCTTGCTTGCAGGTGACGGGATCGGTCTGATGATCCCGAATAACTACGGTGTCAGCAATGCGCTCCAGCTTGATGGTGCAACCCTTTGCCTGATCCCCGGCACCGAATCTGAATGGAGGATCGCCGAGTTTTTCCGCGCCAACAATATGGCCTATGAATCCGTGATGGTCAGCTCTGACGAGGAGGCGGCGTCACGGTATTTCGAGGGGGCCTGCGATCTGATCGTCATGGACACTGCGCGCCTTGCACGGATCCGACTGTGGGCGGACGATCCGGAGGTCCATGTGATCCTGCCGGAGCGGCTTACTGAAAACCCATATCGCTCTTTCGTTCGCACCGGTGACCCGGCGTGGCGAGACAGTGTCGCGCTTCTCCTGGATTCCCTGCCGGCCAAACAATGAAGCGTGCGCCGTCGGGACGGGAGTCCAGCGATGTCAGCCGCGTGGCCGCGCCTCGATCACGACAAAGGCCTGCGCCCAGGGGTGGTCGTCGGTCAGGGTGACATGGATGATCGCCTCATGCCCCGGCGGCGTCATGGCGTCCAGCCGGTCCTTGGCCCAGCCCGTGACCTGCATCACCGGCTGGCCGGTGTGCAGGTTGCTGACGGCCATGTCCTTCCACGCGATGCCCATGCGCAGGCCGGTCCCCAGCGCCTTTGAACAGGCTTCCTTGGCGGCCCAGCGTTTGGCGTATGTGCCGGGGGTGTCTGCCCGGCGTTCGGCCTTGCGCTGTTCAATGTCGGTGAAGACGCGGTTGCGGAACCGGTCGCCGAAACGGTCCAGCGTGCGGGCGATGCGGTCGATATTGGCAAGGTCGGTGCCGATGCCGAGGATCATGTCCGTCTCCCGTCAGGCCTGAAACAGCGGAAAGCTGACGCCAAGCGCCCAGGCGAGGATGAGGCCCAGACCGAGGCCCGCCGCCCCCGCGCCGGACCGGGCCGAGACGAAGCGGCCCATGAGGCCGAATGTCAGCCAGAACAGCAGTATGACAGGGCCGATCATGAGGAGGAAGAACAGTCCTTCGAAATCCAGCGCGACGGCGATGCCGAGCGAGACGAAGAAGGTCAGGCGCGCGGTCACCCGTTGCCAGAGGGGCGCGCCCGCCGCCAGCCATGCATCCGCCAGCATGAAGGGCACCGCGCCGAGGCTGAGTGCGGCGATGATCCAGAGGCGCTGGGCCGTGGGCAGGAAATTCGCGCCGTAGCGGTCCAGCGCAAGGCCGAAGGTGCCCAGCCCCCAGAGCACCAGTGCCAGTGCCGCGATCAGGGCGGGGCGCGGGAGCGCGCGGCGCAGCCAGACCAGCAGCGCCAGTTGCAAGGCGCCGTAGAGCGCGAGATGCAGCGCCAGATAATCCGCCACCAGCACGGGCAGCAGGCGCGTGTCCAGCGGTGCGGCCAGCAGCGGGGCGGTCAGCGCGGGCAGCAGCACGACGAGGGCGAAGTGGCGCAACGTCAGGTGCGGGGCGGGCTTTGCCGTTGCGGGCAGCAGGCGCGCCAGCGGCGCCGCCAGCGCGGTGAGCGCCGCCAGAAGGGTCAGCAGCGCCCAGCCGGTCTGCGGCACCGGCGCTGTCCGGGTCCGGTCGTAAAAGCCGTTCAGCCATGTCAGCGCCTCCGCGCGGCCGGCGCGGGAATGCAGGATGGCCACATGCTCCACCGCCGGGGCAAGGACGGCGCGGCGGCGGATGTCGCCTTGGGTCACCGTCTGGCCCGCGCTGGCGTCAGGGTCGACCATGCGCACCGCCTCGACCGCGAAATCAGACAGGCCCGGCTCCCACGCGCCGGTGATCAGCAGGAGGTCGGTGGGACGGGCCGCGTCGATCTGGTTGGAAAAGGCCGACAGCAGAACCAGCGGGCCGATACCGTCGGTTTCTTCCGCGACGCGCACGAGCACATCCGTGGCCATGGAATGGCCCAGCAGGGCCACTGGCGTGTCGCCCTGCCGCGCGGCCTCGATCACGGTTTCGGTCTGCGCCATCAGCAGGCGCGTGGTGCCTTCGATCGCGTTGACGTCGCCCGACATCGGGTCGGGGTGGCGGCCATGCCCCTCGAAATCGAAGGCATGGACCGTGTAGCCCGCCTGCGCCAGCACCAGCCCGTAGCCCTGCATCATCTGGCGCGATCCGGCAAACCCATGCGCGATGACGACAGGCGGGCCGCCGCTGCCGTCGGTCATGCGGGTGACGGGGGTGGGACCGACGGTGAGGTGGGTGATGGTGAGGCCGGCGCGCGCACCCTCCAGCACCCACAGGGCCCAGAGGCTGGCAAGGAGCGCCAGCACGGCGATGAGCGGACGGATCACGGGGTCAGACGGGCGGTGAGGGTTCCGGTCGCCTGATTGAGCGTGAAGGTCAGCGTGACCCAGTCAGGCGCCGCGGTGGCTGCGTTGTAGACCTGAACCGGCACCGTGAAGGTCAGGCCCGAGGCCGGATCGTAGGCGGCGGTCAGATCGGCAAACCTGATCCCGGCAAAGCCGTAGCTCTGGATGCCGATGACCTTGCACTGGCGGTCCCCAAGCTCTGCGTAGGGGGGCGAGAGCACGAGGACATGCGCCCATCCGAGCGCCGGTTCTATCGTGTCCAGCACCGCCAGCCGCGTGTCGCCGTTGGAAAAGGTCCGCGTGTTCGCCTCCCAGGGTTCGGCGATGTTCGCCGCACTGGCGCGCCAGTCGCAGTCCTGCACCGTGGGTTGGGTGGCTTGCGCGCCGCAGAGCGCGGGCCAGAGCAACGGCAAGAGGATGGCGGGCAGGGCGCGGAACGGACGGGGGATCATGCGGACCTCCGGGGGCAGGACGACGGGCCAGACCCGCAGCACAAACCAAGCATAGCGCCTCCGCGGTGACAAGGCGAAACGCCCCGCTCCGATCGTGCGATCGGGGGCCACTCGCCGTGGTCAGCCGGGGTGACTACGGCGCGGCAGCCGTCCGGGAATCACAGGGCCTGTCGCGCGGGGAGGTGCGCAGGTCAGAAACCGAGGCGCTGCAACCGGCGGATCACCTTGCGGAACACGATGGGCGGAAGGATCTCTTGCAGGATGGCGGCGCGTTTCACCTGCCGGTCTTCCTGATCCTTGGTGCCGGGGCGCGGTTTGAACAGCGTGGTGTGGGATTTGCGCGTCTGGTCCCATGTCGCGGTGTAGTAATACAGCGCCAGCGACATGCGCGGTTCCCCGTCGGGGTGGTTCACCGTCTCCGGGTTGCCGTGCCACGTGTCCGACCCGGTGTTGAAACAGCACATGCGGTTGAATTCGGGAACGAAACTGTCGACCTTTTGGGTCATGTCGGTGTTCCAGATCTCGAAGGAGCCGCCGTATTCCTTGCGCCAGTCCTTGTTGAGATAGATCAGCACATTCAGGCGGCGTTCGAGGTTCAACTTGGAATTGTGGTTGAAGTCGGCGTGGATATCCAGATGCCCGCCATTGGCCACCACATGCACACCGCCACCGGCAAAATAGGGGTCGGGGATCAGGCCCGGTATGCCGGTCATCTCCTCCAGAAACCGCACGAAGGGGCGCGAGTTCAGGACGTAGAACAGGTTGCGCGTATAGGGCGGCAAACGCTCCGGCAGGTAGCTGGATTTCAGCTTTTCCTGGGGTCGGTTGAACATGTCCTCAGCCTCGGGCAGTTGGCGGAGTTCTTCGAGAACATGGTTCAGCACCTCTTCGGGCAGGAAGTCGTCGAAGCTGCCGTAGGGGTAGGGCGTGCGGCTGCGATATGTGTCGGCGGCGGCCGTGCCAGCGGCCTTTGCCTGTGCGGCGTCGATCGCCAGCGTTTCCGGGTCCATCTCGATGACTGGCATGTCTGAAATCCTTTGCTTGGGCGCCCTGTGCCGCGGAAATATCGCGTCATTGGGGCAGGATAATGGAACCAATGGTACTGAACCAAGACTGCACGGGGAAGATGGCGGTTCAGCCGCGCGCCACATCCATCAGCCGGCGCATTTCCTGAATGGCCGGGCCGAGGCCCAGAAATATTGCCTCGCCGATCAGGAAATGGCCGATGTTCAGCTCCACGACCTCGGGAAAGGCGGCGACGGGTTGCACGGTGTCATAGGTCAGGCCGTGACCGGCGTGGACCTCCAGTCCGAGACTGTGGGCAAATCCCGCCATCTCGCGCATCTTTTCCAGTTCCGCATCGCGGTCGTCGATCCGGCCCTCGGCGTGATAGTCGCAATAGGCGCCGGTGTGCAGTTCGATGACCTGCGCGCCGATGCGGTGCGCGGCCTCGATCTGGCGCCGGTCGGCGGCGATAAAGATCGACACGCGGCAGCCCGCCTCACGCAGGGGGGCGATGAAATGCGCCAGCCGGTTTTCCTCCCGCGCGACCTCAAGCCCGCCCTCGGTGGTCTTTTCCTCGCGCTTTTCGGGGACGATGCAAACCGCGTGGGGTTTGTGCCGCAGCGCAATCCTTTGCATTTCATCGGTGGCGGCCATTTCGAAATTCAGCGGCACCGTCAGATGTGCCACCAGACGGTCGATATCCTCGTCCGAGATGTGGCGGCGATCCTCGCGCAGATGCGCGGTGATGCCATCGGCGCCCGCCTCTTCGGCGATCCTCGCGGCGCGCACGGGATCGGGATAGGCGCTGCCGCGGGCGTTGCGCACGGTCGCCACGTGGTCGATGTTGACGCCAAGGCGAAGGGGTCCGGCGGGAGATGGCATGGGCAGGGTTCCGATCATTCGATTTGATCAAAATCTAGGGGCGCTGCCGGCAAAAGAAAACTGCAATTTTTCCCGGGGCGGACGCGGCGCCATGCCGCCGTGCAGGTCGCGTGCCAAGGCGGCAGGCCGGGGCGGGGCAACGGTAGGATTGCGCCGAGGCGCGGGTCAGTCCGGATGTGTGCCCATCTTCTTTTTCTTCTTCAATTCTGCAAGCTTGGCCTTGATCACGCCCTTCCGACGGTTCTGAAAGGCGGTGATCACCGGCAACGAGATGTAATAGGCGATCAGCCCCGCGACGATCCCCGGCACGATGCCCCCGATCATGTAGGGAAAGAACACCTCGTCATAGAACAGTTCCAACGCGGTCCAATCCGCCTGATCGGGCGTGAAGACGGCGATCATGTTGTTCCAGAGATCCTCACCCGCCTTGACGAATTTCTGGCCCACGCCGCCGTGATCCTCGCTCGCCTCCAGCCCGAGCAGGGTATAGCCCGTCTTCATCGAAATCACGCCGATCGGCAGATAGGTCAGTGGATTGCCGAAGAAGGTGGAGAGCAGCGCCGCGATCACATTGCCGCGCATGAACAGCGCAATGGCCGCCGCGATGAAGAAGTGAAAGCCGTAGAAGGGCGTGAAGGTGGTAAAGACACCGGCAAAGATCCCGCGTGCGATCCGTTCCGGCGGATCGGGCAGGCGGTTCAGGCGCAGCCGGACGTAGCGCGCCGCGCGGGTCCAGCCGCCGCGCGGCCAGAGTGCCTCCAGCGCCGCCCGCCAAATGGACCGTCTGTCGCGTCTCTTGAAGACCACCCTGTGCCTTTCCTGCTTATTCCGCCGCGGCGGGAACGGTTTCCAGCCGGGGATCGCGCCGCCGTTCGACGGAGGCGACATTGCTTTCCGCCTCGAGCGTCGAGATGAGGGAGTGCAGATGTTCGGCGTCTCTGAGGTCCACATCCATCATGAGGCGGTAAAAATCCGGTTTCCGTGCAATGAATCTGAGGTCAGAGATATTGGCCCCGGTCTCGCCGATCAATGTGCAAATCCGTCCCAGCACCCCGGCATCGTTGCCAATGGTCAGTTCCAGCGAGACGGCATAGGCCGCCGGGTGCTTGCCCTCGGCCCAGTGGAGATCGAGCCAGCGCTGCGGCTGGTTCTCATGGTCCGCGAGGGCCGCGCAGTCGATGGCATGCACCGCCACCCCGCGGCCGCGATGCGCCAGTCCCACGATTCGCTCCCCCGGCAACGGCTGGCAGCAGGCGGCGCGTTCGAAGCCCTGTCCGTGTTCGAGGCCGACGACCGCGCGCTTGGCCTCCACCTCGCCACCGTCGCGGATCGCGAGGTTTGGATAGACCGCCTCCACCAGTTCGCTGGCGGTCAGTTCCGCGCTGCCCAGCCGCGCCAGCAAGGTTTCGGTGTCCGGCAGGCGCAGGGTGGCGGCAGCGCGTTCCAGCACCTTGTCGGTGGCCTTCTTGCCGCGCCCTTCGAAGGCGGCACGGGCCAGTTCGTGGCCCAGCCGTGCGTAGCGTTCCTTGTTGGCCTCGCGCAGCGCGCGGCGGATCGCGGACTTTGCCTTGCCGGTGGTGGCCATGTCCAGCCATGTGGCCTGCGGGGCCTGTGCCTCTGCCGTGATGATCTCGACCGATTGGCCGTTCTTCAGCCGGGTCCAGAGCGGCACGCGGATGCCGTCCACCTTGGCGCCGACGCAGCGCGACCCGATCCGGGTGTGGATGGCGTAGGCGTAGTCGATGGGCGTGGCCCCCATCGGCAGCTTGACCACGTCGCCGCGGGGCGTGAAGCAGAAGACCTTGTCGGAATACATCTCCAGCTTGACCGCCTCCATGAAGGCGTCGTGATCTTCCTCGGCGTCGAACTGTTCGGTGACCGACACGATCCACTTTGCCGGATCGACGGCAAATCGGTTCTCCGCCGGTTCGCCATCGCGATAGGACCAATGGGCGGCGACGCCGGTTTCGGCCACCTCGTGCATCTCGCCGGTGCGGATCTGCACCTCCACCCGTTTGCCGTCGCGGCCCGATACGGTGGTGTGGATGGACCGGTATCCGTTGCTCTTGGGCTGGCTGATGTAATCCTTGAACCGGCCGGGCACGGCGCGCCAGCGCTGGTGGATGGCGCCGAGCGCGGTGTAGCAATCCGCCTCCGACGCGGTGATCACGCGAAAGCCGTAGATGTCCGAGAGCCGGGAAAACCCGATCTTCTTTTCCTGCATCTTGCGCCAGATCGAATAGGGTTTCTTGGCGCGGCCAAAGACGTCCGCCGTGACATGCGCCTTGGCCAGTTCGTGCTGCATGTCGCCCGTGATGCGCTGCACCACGTCACCGGTTTCCTTTTGCAGCGTGATGAAGCGGCGGATGATGCTGTCGCGGCCCTTGGGATTGAGCACGCGAAAGGCGTGGTCCTCCAGTTCCTCGCGCATCCATTGCATGCCCATGCGGCCCGCAAGCGGTGCAAAGATCTCCATCGTCTCGCGCGCCTTCTGCACCTGTTTTTCAAGGCGCATCGCCTTGATGGTGCGCATGTTGTGCAGCCGGTCGGCAAGCTTGACGAGGATCACCCGCAGATCCTTGGACATCGCCATGAAGAGCTTGCGGAAGTTTTCGGCTTGCTTGGTCTCGGACGAGGAAAGTTGAAGGTTCGTCAGCTTGGTGACGCCATCCACGAGATCGGCGATTTCGCGTCCGAATCGCGCCTCGACCTCGGCATAGGTCGATCGCGTGTCCTCTATCGTGTCGTGCAGCAGGGCGGTGATGATCGTCGCATCGTCAAGCTGCTGTTCCGTCAGGATTGCCGCGACGGCGACAGGATGACTGAAATAGGGTTCGCCTGACTTGCGGACCTGACCGTCATGCATGTCGAGGCCGTAGTCATAGGCCTCGACGATCAGGTCGGCATTGGTGCCTGGATTGTAGTTGCGGACAAGGGCAACGAGGTCGTCAGCAGAGATCATGCGGCCTCACCCCAACGCAGGATCAGCCCTGACCCTGCGCCTCCATGAGCGCGCGGAGCAGCTTTTCCTCGGACATGTCATCCTCTTGCGGCTTGTCCTGCTCGGCGCCCATCAGCAAGGCCATCGTGTCCTCTTCGGGCTCGTCGACTTCGATCTGGGTCTGGTTCGATTCGATCAGCCGCTCGCGCAGCTCTTCGGTCGACTGGGTCTCTTCGGCGATCTCGCGCAGGGCGACCACCGGGTTCTTGTCGTTGTCGCGGTCCACGGTGATCGCGGCCCCGGAGGAGATTTCGCGCGCACGATGCGCGGCGAGCATCACCAGCTCAAACCGGTTTGGAACCTTGTCAACGCAGTCTTCTACCGTCACGCGGGCCATGGAACGATCCGTCTCCTGTCTCGAGGGCTAAGAACTTTTGCACATAACGCGCAAGGCACGGATTTACAAGGGGGCCTCTTGGGCGTGATCGGGGCCGAGCGGCACTATGCCGTCGCGCGCCGCCCCCGGCAGCGCGGCCAGCATCTGCCGCACGTTCTTGCCGAGGATCGGGTGGACCCAATCGGCAGCGATATCGGCCAGTGGCACCAGAACAAACCCCCGTTCCTGAAGGCGTGGATGCGGCAGGATCAGGCGATCCGGTGCAATCCGGCGCTGTGCCTCGGTGCCAAGCTCTCTCCATTCGGTCTGCGCACGGTCGTCGGGCAGGACGCGGTTGCCAGCCGCGATCAGATCAAGATCAAGCGTGCGGCTCGCCCAGCGCAGGTCCCGTGTCCGGCCGAAGGTTGCCTCTGCGTCATGCAACCTATACAAGAACTCATCCGGGGCGTCCCGGCTCCTTAAAGCGGCGCAGGCATTGACGTAATCGGGGCCCGCGCCGGGTGGAAAACAGGGTGTCGCGAAGAAGCGGCTGACCCGGCGCAGCGTCGCCCCGCCCCGGGTGAGATGCTGCAATGCGGCGTCAAGCGTCTGGGCATTGTCGCCCGCCCGCGATCCGAGGTTTGACCCTAGGGCAATGAGGTATTCGTGATGCATACTGGGTATTAGACTATTCTTTTGAGACACGTAGCCGCCTTGCGAAATGTCAAAAAAAGAATAGGTTTAAAGTTGCAAAGCCGCCACCCCATTCACACTCACGGTTCAGGCGGGTCGATTGAACGAAAGGAAATTTGATGTTCTACAAGGACGAACGGCTCGCGCTGTTCATTGATGGCTCGAATCTTTACGCTGCGGCGAAGGCGCTCGGGTTCGACATAGATTACAAGCTTCTGCGTCAGGAATTCGCGCGTCGCGGGAAAATGGTTCGGGCTTTTTACTACACGGCCCTGCTGGAAAACGACGAGTATTCGCCGATCCGCCCGCTGGTGGACTGGTTGCATTATAACGGTTTCAGCATGGTGACGAAACCGGCCAAGGAATACACAGACAGCCAAGGGCGGCGCAAAGTCAAAGGCAACATGGATATCGAACTGACTGTCGATGCCATGGAACTGGCCCCGCGTATCGATCACATCGTGCTGTTTTCCGGTGACGGTGATTTCCGGCCGCTAGTGGAAAGCCTTCAGCGGCAGGGTGTCCGCGTGTCCGTCGTGTCGACCATCCGGTCGCAGCCGCCGATGATCGCGGATGAATTGCGCCGTCAGGCCGACAACTTCATCGAACTTGACGAGTTGCGCGAAGTGATCGGGCGCCCGCCGCGCGAGACGCAGGTGGATCGCACGTTCGAGGTTGCGTCAGGCGAATAATCCGGCCGCGCCCGCCGGAAAGGTGGGCGCGTCTCTGACCTTGATCAGAACGACCCCTTAAATGGGGTTCGTGCGGCGTCGTGGTTGCGCCTGAACAGGCGTGTCGATCCCTCATCGCTCCGGCGAGCCGTGATGTTCGTCTTTGCCGCTTGGGTCGAGTCAAGGTATTCGCTTCCGGGCCGCAATGACGTCATGCGCCGCGCGGCACGCCGGTAGACAGCCGATCCATCAGCAGCAAGGCATCGTCGACCGAAGATACCGAGTAATCGGGCTGCGCAAGCGCCAGCAGGTCGGGTTCTTCCCGCACCACCACGCCGCTGGCCACGATGTAAAGGCTGGGATCGACGGTCCGGACAGAGTGGATGAGAACGGCAAGGGCCTCTGCAGTCCGCCGTCCACTGGCCGAAAGGCCAAGCATCAGATAGCGGTTGGAATCGATCCGCTCGATGATCTCGCCATGTGAACCGCCGACCATCACTTCGACGTCCCACCCCCTTTGGCGGAACAGTTCGGTTGCCATTTCGACGCCGAGGCTGTGGGTCTCTCCCGGGACCGTGGCGAAAAGCACCATGTCGGATTTCGTGATCTTCGCCGGGGGCAGGGCGGCGCGCAGTTTGTGCACAAGCTCCAGAATGCGGCTCACGCCCAGCGTCACCTGACCGAAACTGATGCGGTCGTTGTCCCACATGGTGCCCAGACGTTCGGACGCAGGGCCGAGGTAGGCTTGAAACAGGATTTCAAGCGTGACATTGCGCGCCTGAAGAGATCGCACCATTTCCCGCGCGACCGACGGATCCGGGTGCAGAAGCGCATTGCACAGGACTTGAACCTCCGACGTTGAGGGTCGGTGGACATCTCCCCCCTCAGCAAGTCGCATCGCCCGCGACCCGAGGCGTTTGACGACTTCGCGAGCGAAGCGTTCAAGTGCTGGCTCGGAAAGATGTTCTTGAAGCGCTGTGTAGCGAGCTTCGGAACTCTTGAAGAAGGCTTCGTCAAAGTCGATCATGTGTCCCACCCCGCATGCCAGTGTACACAAAACATGGCACTTTCAAACCATAGCTTTCTGTTTTTCGGGATCAAGCTTTGGGTGTCAATTGAGTGTCAGATAAGTCTGACATTACTTGGTCTGGACGACAGGGCCGCGGGAGATTAAATCTGAAACCTGCAACCATGGAAGGCCGTTTGATGTCCGAACCGCTGCAACCGCTCACGCTCTACCTTGCCGCGCCGCGCGGCTTTTGCGCAGGCGTGGATCGCGCGATCAAGATCGTGGAACAGGCCCTGGCCAAATGGGGCGCGCCCGTCTACGTCCGCCATGAGATCGTCCACAACAAGTTCGTGGTCGACGATTTACGGGCAAAAGGTGCAATTTTCGTAGAAGAATTGCAGGATTGCCCTGACGATCGCCCTGTCATCTTCTCTGCCCACGGAGTGCCGAAATCCGTCCCCGCAGAGGCGCTGAGGCGCGAGATGGTCTATGTCGACGCGACCTGCCCGTTGGTGTCCAAGGTCCATATCG
>CAZRZN010000070.1:0-16853 GCA_964604565.1 uncultured Rhodobacterales bacterium | reverse complement strand
GCACGGCGGGTGAACTGAGGTTCTCGGTCTATGGGTCCAACAGCATCGTGCAGGCGGACGTGGACGGTGACAGCCTTGCCGATATGGAGATCCTGTTGCAGGGCTACACAGGGCTCGATATCGACGATTTCAGTCTTTGAACCGGACAATCCACCCGGCCCCCGCGCCGGCCCCAAGCCGGGCCGGATTCGGCGAGGCGCACAAACAGGCCGTGGGCGGATTGGCGGGACGGGATCACTCCGATGACTGCGGCAATCTCCGGCAATCGGGGGTCCGGCGAGGGTCCGGCCCTCCCGCCACGCGTGAAAGACATCCCTTGGTGGCGGCGCCGGGCGCCGCGTGTCGTGCAGTCGCGAACGATCCGCCGCGTTCATCTCCCGCGGCTGCCCAAACAACATGCCGGGCGTGATCCTGTAGATGATGCGTGACCCAGCGCGACAGGGCAACCGCCGCTTTTGCCACCGGCCTTCTGGCGCGGGCAACCCCCTGCTCGGCCAATCTTCAGAACCTGATGAGACGCACTGCGCAGCACCCTTCCAGCCCATACAGGGATCGGAAGTGCGGGAACCTCTGGGCGGTCAGACACCATCGGAGCAACCGCATTTTCTGGGTTTTCACTGGTGGACCCAACCGGGGTTCAAACCTGCAACCCACCGACCCAAATTCTGACAACCGCCAATCTCATGCCAGCCCATGCACGTCGTCATGGTTTTGGAATGAGATATCGAAATCGAACTCATCGAACTGCGGAAAGCTTTGAATACAGCCCAAACGCACCCGATTTGGGAGCCAAGGATGGGCCTTGCCATCCTATAGATCAACCTTTTGAACGCCCCGGATAAAGGCGAAACGACCTTCCTTGCCCCCGGGTTCGGAGAGTGCGGGCGTTGCCTACCCCCTTTGGCTCCCTCGTTCATGGTGAAAGTCTGCGGGCCAGAGATACGACCAAGCGTTCACTTCAAGCGGCTAACCGGATCGGAGGTTTGACCTTTGCCGGGATTCTCCAAATCTGACAAGACAGGCTGCGACACGGATCTTTCCGGCACCCGTAACCACCGAGCCAAATCAGGCAAGCGCTCGAAAATGTGCGACCAATTCGGCGGCGTTATCGGGATGATGGGCACGTTTTCCAGCTTCTATTTCTTTTGCCATCTCGACGACCTTGCGGTTCATCGGCGCCTGCTTGCCTCGCGCCTCCATGTATTCGACGACAAGCCCGTTGACCTCGTCCACCTCGGCGCGGCGGCCCTTGCGCCAGTCCTGCAACGAGGTCGTCAGCGTGTCATCGCGTGAGAAGGTGCGCAGAACCTCGTCGAATATCTCGTCGACGTAGCGCTCGGGGTGGTTGCTCATCACCGGGGGCATTCCGATGATCGGCATGATCGTGGCACCGTCGGCCAGGGCCGCCTCCATGGCCTCGTAGCCGGCCTTTCGCATGACCTCAAGGAACTCAGGATCGCGGACGGAGTCGCGCATCGCCGTATCGATGATCGCGGTCGGCACAAGTTCCGCGGCATTGACCACCAGCTTCATCCATTTGGCCGACCGGATGTCATCCACCACCTGCACCGTGCCAGACTGACGGAGGATCTCGGCCACGTCATGAACGCGCGGCTGCTGCTCCGGGTCAAGCGCGCCGAGGGCGAACCAACTCTCGTCGTGGTCGTTCTGGCGGGTCGTGATCCCGGGCTCCCACATGTTCGAGGCGATCTGGATCACAGCGCCGACAGTCCTGTGCGCGCCGAGGATCTCCGAGATGTCCTTGTGCGTCATTCCGTTCTGAAGCCCGACGACCAGACCGTTCTCAGCCAACACGGGCTTGATCATTTCCGCAGCCCAGCGCGTGTCGTAGGCCTTGACCACCATGAATACCAGGTCGAAGGGTTCGCGGATCTCCGCGATCTCGCACAGGTGCAGGGCCGTGACGCGCGTGTGCAGGGTCCGGGTCGGCAGGTTGACGGTCAATCCATTGGCGCGCATCGCCTCGACGTGGGCGGGCCACTGGTCGATGAATGTCACATCGTGCCCTGCGAGCGCGAAATCCGCCGCGACCGAAGCGCCCTGCGCCCCGGTCCCGATGAAGGCAATGCGGGAAAAAGGTTTGTCTGTCATGGCGCCTGACCTCATTGGCATGCGTTACGCGATACGGTGCAGCACGAAGTCATAGCGCGACTCCCATCGTGTCTCGCCTTTCTCGACCGGTTCGAAGCCGGCGATCAGGGATTGCTTTACGCCGAACACCGCGTCGGAGGTCAGGTAACTGTCCCCCTCGACGAAGGTGTGCGTCGTGACCGTGTCATAGCCATTGGCGCTGACAATGAAGTGCATGTGCGCCGGGCGGTAAGGATGCCGCCCGAGATGGACAAGCATCTGCCCAACCGGACCGTCATCTGGGATCGGATACGAAACCGGCTTGATGCCATCAAACGAATAGCGCCCGTCCGGACCCGTGATGAAGACGCCACGGTTGTTGTGGCGTGGCTGGACGTCCGGTTGTTGCACGTCGTAGAAACCGTCCTCGCTGTCGCTCCAGACGTCGATGCGCGCACCTTCGACGGGATTGCCGTCGAGGTCGGTCACGGTTCCTTGGAAGCGGCAAGTCTCTTGCCCACCGGCCTTGGTGATGCTTGCGCCCATTTCGTATTCCGGCACGCCATCCACGTGGAACGGACCCAGAACCGTGTTTTCCGTTGCGCCCGTGGGGCGGCGATTGTTGATCGCGTCGACCAGCATCGAAACGCCCAGCACGTCGGACAAGAGGATGAATTCCTGCCGGTTCTCGTCACAGAGCTGACCGGTCCTTGTCAGAAAGTCGATGGCCACCCCCCATTCGTCCTGCGTGAGTTCCACATCCTTGACGAAGGCATGCAGATGCCGGACCAGACTTTCCATCACTGTCTTCAACCGCGCGTCCGCATCCTCCGCGATGCGGGCATTGACAGTGTCGACCGAGGCCTCCTCGGTGAAATAGGCGATTTCAGCGTGTTGGTTCATGGCGTCCATCCATTTTCACGTGACTTTGGGCCGCTGACCGGCATGGGCGCGGGTCAACAGGTCCAGGAGTCCTTCGCGAGTCACCTCGCGGGGATTCTTGTAGGGATTCTGGACCGCCATATCGGCGGCTTTGACCAGATCACCCTGCTTCAGGCCGAGATCGGACAAGGCCAGGGGCGCGCCGATGGACGCTGCAAAGTCATGCAGGCCACCGCCAAGATCGCCGCCGAAAAGTTCGGTCGCGCGCGCCAGTTCCTTCGACGCCGCCGAAGAATTGTAGGCGGCGGTATGGGGGAGCAGGATCGCGTGGGTTTCCGCGTGTGGCATGCCGAATGCGCCCCCCAGCGTATGGCAAAGCTTGTGATGCAGCGACATTGCGACGGCGCCGAGAACGCTCCCGCAGAGCCACGCCCCGTAGAGCGCCTCGGCGCGCGCATCGTGTCCGGCGGGTCCGGCAACGATCTTCGGAAGCGCCGATTTAAGCGCCCGCAACGCCTCCACCGCCATCAGCGAGGTCACAGGGTTCGCGTCGGGCGCGTAAAGGCCCTCGACCGCGTGGGCCATAGCGTTCAGGCCGCTGGCCACGCTCATGGCCACGGGCAGGCTCAAGGTCAGGTCCGGGTCATAGATGACAGTCTCCGGACGGATCTTGGGGTCTCGGGCCGTGGTCTTTCGGCCGTTTTCCGTCTGGCCAAGGATATCCGTCACCTCAGACCCGGCATAGGTGGTGGCGATCACCAGTTGCGGTGCATCGTTACGCCAGGCTATGGCCTTGCCCAGCCCGATGGTCGAGCCGCCACCAAGCGCGACGATGCAATCCGCCCCGGCGGCGTCATAGGTTTCCAGTGCCGCCTCGGTCACGGCGACCGGCGTATGCATCGCAGCCTCTGAGAAGGTTCCGGCGGCCAGCGGGCCAAGCTCGTCTGCCAGCCTGTCTGCCTCCTGCCTTTGAAAGGCGGTCGACAGGATCAGCGCCTTCTTGCAACCGAGCAATGCGATTTCCTCGGCGACGCAGGCCAGCTTGCCCGGGCCAAAGACCACGCGTCCGGGACTGGAGGCGTAGATGAAAGCTTCCGTCATGATGTCTCCTTGCGTCCTCGATGGCGGAACGGTCGTTGTGCAACGCGGACCCCGGATCATTCTTCGCGGCGGCGGCGTGCAGTCGTGTAGATGAGTGCCGCAACGAGGATCAGCAGCCCTTGGAACCCATATTGATAGCTTTGCGACAGGCCGAGGAATGACACCGCGTTCAGCACCTCGGTCAGCAAGAGGGCGCCCAGCACGGACCCGATGAAAGTGCCGCGCCCGCCCAGCAGACTGGTGCCGCCCAATACGACCGCCGTGATACTGCCCAGCGTGTAGTTCACACCCTGCGCGGGATCGCCGACACCGATCTGCGCCATCAGCATGATCGCCCCGAGGGCGGTCAGCAGCGATACGGCGACATAGCCCAGAACAAAGGTGCGATCCGTGCGCACGCCGATACGCCGCGCCGCTTCCTCATGCGATCCCACGGCACGCAACTGTAGACCGGGGCGCATGCGGCGCAGACCGAACTCCAGCGCAATGGCAAGACCGACCATGACAAGAAAGGCCAGAGGGATCGGACCGAAACGCAACGTCAGCATGTCGATCACGTCGAACGAGATATACCCGCCGGGGCCGTCGCGCAGAACGAAACTCATGCCCTGCAAGCCTATGAACATGGCCAGCGTGGCTGCGATCGGCGTGAAATTGCCAAACCGGATCAATACACCATTAATCAAACCGACCGCCGCAGCCGCCCCGAACATCAGCGCGAAACCCAGCGCCATGGTCGCAGCCGACTGGCCGTCATTTATGAAGAAAGACCCGATGACCACGCAGAACCCGGCCAGAGGTCCGACCGACAGATCGATCCCGCCCATCAAGAGGGCAATGGTCTGGCCCAAGGCGATGAAGCCCAGTGCCGTGGCAAGGATCAGGATGTTCGACACGTTGAAGGCCGAAAGATAGTTTTCATTCTGTCCGCTGACGAAAAGGGCCAACAGAACCGCAACCAGCGTCAGCGGCACCGCCGTCGCGTTGTCGGTCTGCACGAAATGACGCAACTTCGCGCCGAACCCGACTTGCGTGCGCCGTGCCTCCTCGACGTGATGCGCGTCCGTATCTGCCCCGACCGCGGCACCGACGATCCGCGCCTCGGTGATGTCGTCGCCGCGCAGGGTTTCGACGATCCGCCCCCGGGACATGACCAACACGATATCGCACAGACCTTCCAGTTCGGCGGCATCCGATGAATTGACGATCACCGGCGTTCCCGCATCCGATACCTCGCGGAGGATGCGGTAGATTTCGAACCGTGCACCGACGTCGACACCCTGGGTAGGTTCATCCGCGACGATGTATCCCGGCTCGGACAGCAGCGCCCGCGACATGACGATCTTTTGCTGATTGCCCCCTGACAGAGAGGACACCTTGGCCTCCATGCCTGCGGCCTTCACCGACAGCGACGTGAAGACGTCCCGCACCTTGGCGACCTCACGCCCCCGGTCCAGAACGCCGGCCGACGCATATTTGTCGAGCGATGCGACGGTCGCGTTTTCGCGGATGGTCAGATCGGCGGCCAATCCCTCGGAATGGCGATCAGAGGGCATGAAGGCGGCCATGGTCTTCAACTCGTTCGGGGCCAGAGCGCGGCCTTCCAGCCGGATATCGCCGGTGCAGGGCTGTAGCCCGACAAGCGTGCGCATCAGGTCCGACTGGCCGTTGCCTTCGACACCGGCCACACCGATGATCTGCCCGCGCCCGACCTTGAACGAGATGTCCGCGAACTTGCGCCCAGTCAGGCCACTGACCTCGAAGTTTACCGCCGGGTCGGTTTCTGCGCACTTCGGCGGAAAGGCAGAGGCCAGCGTGCGCCCGACGATCAGGTCCAGCAGTTCGGCGTTGCTGATCTGGCTGGCCGGTGCACTGCCCCGATGCTTGCCGTCGCGCAGAACCGTGACCCGATCCGCGATCTGGCGCAATTCCGCCAGCCGGTGGGTGATGTAGATGACGGCGGTGCCGCCCTCCTTGAGCCTTCGGACCTTGGCAAACAGCATGTCCGTCGCGTCCTGATCCAGCGACGCGGTGGGTTCATCCAGGATCAACACCTTGGGATTGACAGCCAGCGCCTTGGCCAGCTCCAAGAGGTGCTTCTGGGCGATGGTCAACGTATCGACGCGCGCGTTCAGCGGCACATGGAGGCCGACCTCGTCCAGCAGGCCACGGCCGATGCGGTCATGCCGGCCCGTGGAAAAGATCGCGGCGGGCAGCGAGACCTGGAGGTTCTCCAGAACCGTCATGTCGGGCAGGATTGCCGGGTGCTGGTAGGAAATCGCAACTCCCAGCGCGGCCGAACTTTCCGGCGACAGCGGCATCACGCTGCGGCCGTCGAATTCGATCTGGCCCTTGCTGGGCTGAAGCACGCCTGTGATGATGTTCATCAGGGTCGATTTGCCAGCACCGTTCTCGCCGAGGATGGCATGCACTTCGCCCCGGTGGATGTCGACACTCACATCGGTCAGCGCGCGGATGGCGCCAAAGGACTTTGACACGCCGCTCAGGCGGATCACGGGGTTTGCCAGCGCGGTGTCGCCCGTGTCCTCCGCCCTTTCTGCCAGTGCAATCTCAGCCAATGGTATCATCCGTTCGTTTCCGCGGGTCAGTGGTTTCGATTCAGTAGACCCCGGACGGCATCCGCCGCCCGGGGTCGGGATCTTTACTGGCCCACGGCCTTCGCCTGATCATCCGCCGGCAGCTTTGACGACAGGTAGATGGCACCGGGCAGATCCGCGCGGCACAGAACCTCGCTTGGATCGCCATCAGTGGAGTCTTCGAAGTTCGGCGCCTCGAAGATTTCGGCCGCAGGCGGCTCACCGCCAGTCGCTTCGGCGATGGCCCATTGCACGGCCAGGCGCACGTTGTCATTGCCGGTCGCCACGGTGAAGAGCTTGAAGTCGGGGTTGTCTGCCTGGTTCTCGTGCCAGAAGCAGCCCAGCGAATTGCCGTCCGAGGTCGCCAGCGCCGGGATCGACCGGTCAAAGTTCTTGAAGACCGGCAGAGCGCCGACCAGCGACGGACCGAAATCGGACACGATGACGTCAATGTCGTCATGCTGAGCGATGGCAGCCGACAAGACCTGCTGTGTCAGCGACGGATCCCAGTTGGTCACGGCGAAAGGATCCGGGTTGAGAAAGACATAGCTGTCGTCCAGAATGTTCTTCATGCCCGTGAGTTCATCAAGGCCCTGACTGTTGCCGGCCGGACCGGACAGGAACAGGATGTTCGCACCCTCCGGGAAGTTCTCCTTGATCCACGTGCCCCAGCTTTCGCCGTCATAGACGAAATCGGCGCCGATGAAGCGCGTGTAGTTGCGACCTGCCTCGCCGCCCACGTTCACGCGGTAGGGCACCACCACGGCACCGGACCGATAGGCGTTGGTCAGCGCCGGCAGAACCGCCGGACCCGCATCGCCGAAGACCACCATGGCGTCGACGCCGCGTGCCGCCATCGAATTGATGTCGGAGATCGCCTTTTGCGTGTCACCCTGACCATCCGCGTAGAAATAGTCTGTGATGCGCGGGCATTTTTCCGCCTCCTCCTTGCCGGAGGCGGTGGTCACCAGCCGCCAGCTGTTGCCGCCAAAGCCGTCCAGCAGGGCCAGGGTGGCGTCGTTCGGACCGCACCAGGACGGGACGTCCTGCGCAGTGGCCGATGTGGCGGACAGTGACAGACCGAGGCCCAATGCCGCGATTGCGCTGCACGCTTTCAGGTTAGACAGTCTCATGGTTTTCCTCCTCCGTGGGACCTTGCTTTATTGGTTTGAAACGGGTCGTCCAATCGATGGAATAGACCCCGATGCCGAAGACCAGCGCGAGCGCCTGAACGATGGTCTGCGCCGAATAAGGCACACCGATCGACAGGGCGAACTGGCTGAGTTGGTTGAGAAAGAAGGCCGCGACCACGACCGAGATCGGAAACCCGCGCCCGCCCAGAAGCGACGTTCCGGCAAGCACGACCACCGCGACCGAGGGCAGCAGCAGGCTGTTGCCCTGAAAGGCCGTGGGTTCGCGGGTTATGCCCGCGATCAGGATACCGGCGGTGCAATAGAGCACTTGGGCAAGGACATAGGCCATGGCCTGATAGGGCTTCACGCCAAGGCCCGCGGCACGGGCGGCGCGCGGGTTCGCACCGATGGCCTCGAACCTGCGGCCTGCGACGGTCTTTTTCAGCACGAAAGACACGATGGCCAGGATTCCGAGCGCAAAGAAAACCGAGTGCGGAATTCCAAGGGTTTGACCGCCCGCGATACTGGCCAGCAGCTTGGTCGTGATGCGCGGCACCCCGCCCGAGATGGCAAAGACCGCCGAATAGAGCAGTGCGTTCATCCCGATGGTGGCCACGATGGCGTTCAGTCGAAAGTAGGCGACCATGATGCCGTTGAGGACACCGGCCGCGAGGGCAAACCCGAGCGCCACCAGCACCGCCTGCAACAAGGCCGCGTCGTTGCCGTTGGGCATGTGGGTTGCGATCACAACGGCCAACGACACCGACCCCGGCACCGACAGGTCGAAACCGCCTTGCTGCACCACAAGCATCTGTCCCAGCCCGACGATCGCCAGAACCGCCGCGAAGGGAAGGCTCCCCATGAGCGAGCCGGCCGAGACCGCGGAGGGTGCAAAGACAATGCACAGCACGATCAGCGCAAGTGTCGAAACCACAATGGTCACGAACCCCTTGGCCAGGGACGCCAGGCCGATCTCGGCTCCGAAGCTGTTGGGAGTGGTGTCGGCCATTGTCCTGAACCTTCCGTTTCGCCTCGTCTCAGCCGATTTCCAGCGTGACCTTGACCGCCTTGTCCGGCGACTTGCCAAGGTCCAGCGCGGTCAGAGCGTCGTCGATGCCATAGGTATGGGTCTGGATCGGCGACAGGTCGAACCCGGTGCGTTCCAGGAACCGGATCGCGGCGGGCCAGACACCGGGTGAACCGATGCAGCCGCGCACGTTCAGGTTCTTTATCTGGATCTTGCCCAGCTCGACCGGGAATTTCTGGCCGATGTTGATGCCCACCATCGACACATTGCCGTCATCGCGGGCGTAGTCGAAGACATTGGCCAAAGAGGACGGATGCCCGGCGCACTCAACCACCAGGTCGGCGCCGCCCTTGGTCATGTCCTGCACGGCTTCGATCGGGTCGCCATCGGACGGATCGACCGTGCCGTCGGCGCCCAGCTTCATCGCGATGTCCCGGCGCAGCGGCACCGGATCGACAACGATCACCCGCGCCCCCATGCCGATGGCAGCCGCCGCCGACACAAGACCGATGGTTCCGCCACCCGAGATCACGACGGTATCCGCAGCGCAGACGCCACCATGGCGCAGAACCGCATAGTAGCCACAGGTAAAGGGCTCGATGAGCGCGCCCTTGGCGTCGTCCACACCGTCAGGCAGCTTGTGAAGCCATTCCGGACGCGCGGCAAAGAATTCACGATCCGCACCGTCCATGGAAAAGCCGAAATGATGGATTCGTTCGGGCGTCTTGATGACACATTCACCGACCACACGGTCGCCCTGCTTCAGCCCGCTGACGTTCTTGCCGACCTCGACGACCTCACCGACCCATTCGTGGCCCGGGGTCACCGGATAGGAAATCGGGATGATGTATTGCCCGGCCAGCAACTCGTAATCCGAATGGCAGATTCCGACACGACGCGACTGGATCAGCACCTCGTTTTCGGAAATGGATGGGGTCTGCACTTGCGTGACGACAGGCTTGTTCGGTTCGTCAAAGATCAAGGCTTTCATCTCAGGCTCCCACTTTGGCTGTGGCGGGCTGCGCCACCTTTTCGATCTGGCCACTGCGGGCCGAGGCAAAGACCGCCTCGAGCAGGGCAATGTTGTTCACCAGGTGTTCGGCAGTGATCGGGTAAGGCTCCCTTCTGCGCACGGCCCGGGCGAAATTCACGAGGTTGTCCTTGACCGGTTCCGCTTTGCCGATCTCGACCGTCTCGATCGGGCCGCCGGCCATGGCCGAGGTCACGACCCATCCGTCGGGCGCCTCGACATGCGCCTTGTCGCGTATGTCGATCCAGCCCTTGGAGCCGTAGACCGTGAAGCGCGACATGAACGGGTTGGCCAGCGAGGCCGAGACGTAGGACGTGCCGCCACCGGCGAATTTCACATAGGCGGCGACCGTATCCCCCTGCGGCAGGTCCGAGGACAGCTGCTCGCAGATGCACAACACGCTTTCCGCGCGGCCCAACAGGCGGACCGAAAGATCCAGCAGGTGGATGCCGGTGGCGGTCATGCCGCCCGCCGGTGCCTCCGTCGCCTTGACGCGCCAGTTGTTCCGGTCAAGCGAGACGAATTTATCGTGGCTGAAGTTGGACTCGATCTGGTGGATCCGGCCCAATGTCCCGCTATCGGCCATGGCCAGCATGTCGGCCACCGGCGGTTCCCAGCGGCGTTCATGCCCCATGCCCAGCACCAGCCCCGCATCGGCGCAAAGCGCGACCGAGCGCGCGGCCTCCTCCGCCGTCAGCGCCAGCGGCTTTTCGCAAAAGACGTGCTTGCCCGCCGCGACCGCCTGCTCGATCTGGCGTGTGTGCAGCGAATGCGGTGTCGCCAGCACGACGGCCTCGACTTGCGGGTCGTTCAGCGCGTCGGCATAGTCGGCCGAAAGCGGCACTTGCTGCGACGCGCAGATGTCCCGGACCGCGTCGACATTCGGCTCCACCGCGCGGACAACCTTTATGTCCGCAGGCGCAGCCGCAAGAACGGCGAGCATTTTCTGCCCCCACCATCCCATGCCCACGAGGGCTATCTTGACCGGCCCCGACATCAGCGGTTGTCCACGCGCTTGCTGAAAGGACGGATCGAAACGGTCTTCCACAGACCCGCCTTGGCGAAGGGATCGGCCCGGTTGAAATCCTCGACATCTTTCAGGCTGTCAGCCTCCAGGAGGAAGCAACTGCCGATCATGGTTTCCTCGTCATCGGCGAGAAGCGGGCCGGAGATCACGGTCTTGACGGGCGCGGAGGCCAGGTAAGCCTTGTGATCTTCGTAGTGCGCCAGCCGCTTTTCGACGGCGCCATCGTGGTCCAGACAGTGGATAACGTAGTGCATCGCCATCTCCTCAGGCTGCCGGGATGATCTTGCGTGCGCGCAATTCGTCGAACACGTCGGTGAAGCTGTCGCGCGTGCTCTGGTAGGCGTCGAACCCCAGCTTTCGGCTGTTCGTCATGTCGGTGAAACATTCCAGTTCCCGCCCAAGGTCGGCGTCGCTGTGCCACCACGAAGCCAGTGTGGTGACAGGAATGTCCTGCAAACCATATTTGCCGACCATCTCGTTCCAGATCGCGGGGGCGTCGGCCATCTGATCTTCCAGCGGCGTCGGGTGGCCGGGATACTCGGCGACCTCCAGACCGAAATACTCGGCGATCTGCGCCCAGAGCCAGGTCCAGCGGAAGACGTCGCCATTGGCCGTGTTGAACGGCATGTTCGCGGCTTCGGGCGTCGTCGCAGCCCAGTGGAACTGCTTGGCCAAGAGTCGCGCATCGGTCACGTCGGTCACAGCGTTATACTGCTGCGGGGAGCCGGGATAGAGGAACGGTTTGCCCGTATGCTTGCAGATCGAGGCATAGACCGCCAGCGTCACCGCCATGTTCATGTAGTTGCCGACGGTAAAACCGATCATCGTGTGCGGACGGTGCACAGACCAGTTGAAACCGTATTTCCCGGCCATCTCGAACAGCACGTCTTCCTGAGCGTAGTAAAAGTTTGGCCCGGGCAGGCGCGGGCTGGATTCCAGGAACGGCGTGTAGGGCGTGACCTTCGCGTAATCGTCGAAAGACCCGAGGTAGTGCTTGAGCCCCGTCACCAGCGCGGCGTGCTTGACCGGCGCCTTGGCGATGCCCTCGAACAGGTTGCGCGCCATAAGGCCGTTGACGCGGACGTTCTCTTCTTCGTTCGCCTGCCGCGACCAAGTGCAGTAGAAGACATGCGTAACGTCCTGCGCCGCCTTCAAGGCTTCGCGGCTGGATGCCGCATCGGTCAGGTCGGCGGCGATGTGACGGTCGGACCAGTCAAGGTCCACCGCACTGCGCGAGACGGTCACAACCGTCCATCCGTGGCGCTTCAGCTCGCGCGCCGTGTAGCTGCCCGACAGGCCGGTGGCCCCGACGATCAGCGCGATGTTCTTGTCTGCCATGAGTCTTTTCTTCCGTATTTTCGTCTTTTCAGGTGGTGACGAGGATCTTGAGCTGTTCGCCCGCAGGATCGAGCAAGGCGTCGAAGCCCTGTCCGACCACGTCCTCGGCCGCGATGCGTGAGGTGATGACCTTCTCGATCGGGAAAATGCCCGAAGCCACCATTCGCGCGATGCGCGGCCAGATCTGGGTTGGATAGCACCAGGTCGCCTCGACCGTGATGTCCTTGAGCGCCCAGAGCATCGCGTCGATGCTGGCGGGTTTCATGTGCAGGCCAACCTGCACCACCTTGCCCTGGCGGCGCACGGATTCCGCGCAGGCGTTCAAAGACGCCTCCAGCCCGACACACTCAAGCGCGACATCGACGCCGACGCCTTCCTCTGTCAAATCCCCGACCATGGTGGCCAGATCATCGCCGCGCGGATCCACGACATGCGCATAGGGCGCGATCTCTGCCATGATGCGGCGGCGGTTCGGGTTCGGCTCGGACACGATGATGGTGCTGGCCCCGGCGGCGCGGGCCGACAGCACCGTCAGCGCACCGATCGGCCCGGCCCCGGACACAAGCACGGTCGATCCGGCCTCGACCCCGCCGCGGTCCACGCCGTAGAGGGCCACCGCCGCCGGTTCGATCATCGCCGCCTGCTCGTCACTGATGCCCGCAGGAACCGGCTGTGCGTTGTAATCCTTGACGATCGCCTTTTCGCCCATGCCGCCCCAGGCCCAGCTGAGACCGACACAGCCCAGTTGCGGCGACAAATGATAGAGCCCGCGTTTGCCGTAATAGTCATTTCGCGGCGAAACCAGAGGCTGGATCGAGACGCGATCGCCCTTCGACACGTTGCTGACCGCGTCGCCCACCGCCAGCACCCGGGCCGAAAACTCATGGCCAAGGATCTGCGGGTTGGTTGCGCCGGTGTAGATGTGCGGCTCAGCCGGCGTGACGATGGGTCCGGCGATGTATTCATGCAGGTCCGTGCCGCAGATGCCGGTGACGATGGGAGCGATCAGCACATCATCGGGCGCCAGTGCGCCGGACGGCTCTTCGACATCCTCGACGCGGATATCCTTCGCTCCGTGAAAACGAACGGCTTTCAAATCAGTATCCTCCCTTCCAAAACTTGCGACCCTCGGCCCCGTCCTGATGGACCAGATCGGGATCGCCACTTTGGCTGGACCGATTCCTAACAAACCGGTTCGGACAATATGCAAAGAATATTTCCGGTTCGGAGAAATTACTTCGATCGCAGCCGATACGGTATTCTAGTGTGCCTGCAAACGAAGGCGGAGATCGATCTATGACGCAGACCATGACAGCATCCGATACGCCCTCCGAAGCGGTTCATTCCGTCGGCTGGATCGGTGCGGGCAAGATGGGCGGACCGATGGCGCGCAACCTGCTGGACAGTGGCACCGCTGTCGTCGTGCTGGAACCCGATGCGGCCAACCGCGACCGGCTGACCGCGGCCGGCGCGACCACAGCCGAGTCGACCACAGGCTTTGCCGACGTGGGGATCGTCTTTTCCACCCTGCCCAACGACGCGGTCCTGATCGACGTTGTCGGCACGGTCAACGATAACGGTCTGGCCGCTGCATTGCCCCGAGGCGCGGTCGTCGTAGAAATGAGCACGGTCTCGCCGGAGTGTTCTGAACGGGTTGCGACCCGGCTTGCCGAGGCAGGAATCCGCTACGTGCGGGCGCCTCTCTCCGGCAGCACCGACATGGCTGCCAGCGCCGCCCTGACGGTGTTGGCCTCGGGTGACCGCTCGGGCTGGGAGGACGCTCTTCCCTGTATCCGACGCCTGTCCGCGCGCCAGTTCTTCCTCGGCGTGGGGGAAGAGGCCCGATACATGAAGCTGGTCCTGAACACGCTGGTTGGGGCGTCGTCCGCCGTGCTCTCCGAAGCCTTGGCCGTGGGCGCGAGCGGCGGTCTGAGCCGCGCCGACATGATGAACGTGATCTGCGAAAGTGCCGTGGCCTCGCCGTTGTTCAAATACAAGCAGCAGGCCGTGGTGAACGACGATTTCGCCCCGGCCTTCTCGGTGTCGCAGATGATCAAGGATTTCACCCTGATCAGCGATGCCGCGCGGCACAACGGGGTCCCGCTCTTGACGACCGGACTTATATTGGAACTCTACAGGAGCGCCGCGAATGCGGGCATGCAGGATGAAGATTTCTTCGCATTGGTGAAATGGCAGGAAAATTTATCGACAAGATGAGCGCTGCAAGCCAGCATTCGGACAATGGACAACACCCGGATGCCGAGCTGACAAGCCATGAACTCTCGCGGATCGTCGATTTCCTTCGGCGTCTTCGCGTGCCATTCGATTCCGGCATGCCGGGCGCGAAACCGGATGTCTACCTGAACATCACGCTGGAGCTGGTCGACGCGCATCTGAGGGTCAATCCGATCGACAAGTCGGGGCTGATCGCCTTGGCCGATGTGCCCTACAGCACGGGCAACCGCATGATCACCAAGATGACCGAGGACGGTCTGATCCGGCATGTGCCGCGTGGCAATGGCCTAAAGACGCACTTCCTCGAACCCTCGGAAACGCTGCTCAGCGCCTTCATGGTCTATGCCAGCCACGTCAAGGGCCACATGGCCAAGACATTCGGCCTGCGCAAAGGCACCGAGACCAGCGAATATTACTTCGGCGGAAGCTACTTCGCTTCGCAGATCATTTCGCCCGTGCGTGGCGAGGACATCTCCGCCCTCAATCTGAGTGACATCAAGTTCCTGCTGAACGATGACAACTACTTCATCGCCATGCGGAACATGTGGTCCGACTTTCGCAACGAATTCGGCAAGCGCAGCAGCTTCGACCTCAAACGCCTGCCCGACCTCTATGCCGATGCCCGCCGGACCCTGTCCGAGAAGGCACCGCATTACGACGTGGTGTCCCTGAACATGCCTTGGCTCGGTGAATTCGCGGAACGTGGCGAACTGGCACCGCTTGACCAGCTCCTGACCGATGCGGCGATCAACCCGCTGGATTTTCATCCCTCGGTCTGGGGCACCGGCAATTGGAAGGGATCGCAATACGGCATACCGCTTTACTGCACGATAGAGATCCTCGCCGCGCGCAAGGATCTCTTCGACGCCCAAAAGATGCCCTATCCCACGACCTTCGACGAAACCATTGCAGCGGCGCGGGCCTTTCATGATCCCGCAAACGAGTTCTACGGCATCGCGTGGAATGGCCAACGCGGGATGCCGATTGCCAATTCCTTCATGTTCTTTCTCGCAGCCTGCCGGACAACGGTCATCGACATGCCATTGCGCAACCAGGAGAGCTGGAGCTTCGACACATTCGACAAGCTCAAGCTCCAGATCGATTCCGAGGACGCGCTGGAAGTCGTCGAATACATGAAACAGCTGGTGGAAGTTTCGCCCCCTGACATATCAACCATGGATTGGGAACGGCGCATCCAGTACTTCATGTCCGGACAGACCGCGCTGGCGTATTGCTGGACGATGCGCGCCGCCCGGTTCGAACATGAGCTGAGCTCGCGCGTGGCGCGCCGGGTTGCGTATCTTCCACCACCGTCGCGCCGAATGAACCGCGTTTCCGCACCGGTCGGGGGCTTCTTGCTGACCATACCCGCCTGCGTCGATCCAAAGCGCCAGAAGCAGATCATTTCGGCCATTGCCTGGATGGTCTCACCCGAGGCCATGAAAGAGCACGTCAAGAACGGCTTTCCTGTCGCACCGCGCTTTTCGGTCTGCGCCGATCCCGAGGCCCTGGCCTCGTCACCGATCGTCAGCATGGTCGACCGTATGGCGCGCAAGAACGAATTGGTGACATGGGCACGCCCTCCCGTGCCGGAATTCAACTTGATCGAGCGAACCCTGGGCGAAGAAATTCACGATATCGTCTTCAACGGGAAATCTCCGCAACGGGGCCTGAAAGACGCGGAAAACCGGATACTCAGCGCCGTCCGAACCGTCATGAGCTGATGAACCGCCGCGCCGTGGGTGTCGGTGATTTTATTGTCCAAGCCCGTTTCAACATGCCACCCCCGCAACAGGCCGTTTTTACCGCCGAGCCATGGTGTCAATGGTGGCGACAAAACCGGCCACGGCGCGGCCAAGACGGCGCGCACGTGCCGAGGGCGATGCCCTGTCCCGGTGACGTCAGAAGCCTGTTCTGAAGATTACCGGGAAAGTCCTGCTGCCGGGGGTCCAAGGTCGGGGCGTAGAAAAGGACCCCTATCAGGACGCGCGTCATGTCGACTTATCAAGGACCCGCTGGGTGAAGCAACGATGGACACAACCATGCCATTGCCCTTGGGCTGCACATCTCAGGAACGTGGCGACGAATTCCCAACGCTTTCCATTCGGCCCCCCAGTCCAAGAGGCATGGCAACATCGGACTACGAGCCCCTTTGCGATCCTGTAAACACCCAATGCCTTGCCACACGGGTCAAGGAGGACGCGCTTCAACCAGAAAGCCAATGCAGGTATTACAGCCTGTCCCGACGCCCCGGCGATCCTTGGGCGGTCCGAAATTGTCCCTAAAAGGTCCGATAAAAAACAAGGGCTCAGCCTGTTTCGGCTAAGCCCCTGATTTGTGGTGAGCCGTGCAGGGTTCGAACCTGCGACCCACTGATTAAAAGTCAGTTGCT
>CAZRZN010000069.1:0-16871 GCA_964604565.1 uncultured Rhodobacterales bacterium | reverse complement strand
GAGCAGGTCTGGATGAGCCACGGCGATCATGTCTCCGAGCTCGCGCCGGGATTTGCCGTCTACGCCACATCGCCGGGCGCGCCCTTTGCCGTCACTGCCGATGCCCGGCGGCATTTCTATGCCGTGCAGTTCCATCCGGAGGTTCATCACACCCCCAACGGCAAGACGCTGTATGAGAATTTCGTGCGCGCCGCCGGGTTCAAGGGCGACTGGACCATGGGCGCCTACCGCGAGGAGGCGATCCGCAAGATCCGCGAACAGGTCGGCGACCGGCAGGTGATCTGCGGGCTGTCGGGCGGGGTCGACAGTTCGGTCGCGGCCGTGTTGATCCACGAGGCGATCGGCGATCAGCTGACCTGCGTCTTTGTCGACCACGGGTTGCTGCGCCTCAACGAGGCGGACGAGGTCGTCACCATGTTCCGCGACCATTACAACATCCCGCTGATCCATGCCGATGAATCCGACCTGTTTCTGGGCGAGTTGGAAGGCATCAGCGACCCCGAGGAAAAGCGCAAGACCATCGGGCGCCTGTTCATCGACGTGTTCCAGAAGCACGCCAATGACATCGACGGTGCCGAATTCCTTGCGCAGGGGACGCTGTATCCGGACGTGATCGAAAGCGTGTCGTTCAGCGGGGGCCCGTCCGTCACCATAAAATCGCACCACAACGTCGGCGGACTGCCCGAAAAAATGGGCCTGAAACTGGTCGAACCGCTGCGCGAGCTGTTCAAGGACGAGGTGCGCGCGCTGGGCCATGAACTGGGCCTGCCGGCTTCGTTCATCGGCCGCCACCCCTTTCCCGGCCCGGGTCTTGCCATTCGCTGCCCCGGTGAGATCACCCGCGACAAGCTGGAGATCCTGCGCAAGGCGGATGCGGTCTATATCGACCAGATCCGCAAACACGGGCTGTATGACGAGATCTGGCAGGCTTTTGTCGCGATCCTTCCCGTGCGCACCGTGGGCGTCATGGGTGACGGGCGGACCTATGATTACGCCTGTGCCCTGCGCGCGGTGACCAGCGTCGACGGCATGACGGCAGACTACTATCCCTTCAGCCATGACTTCCTTGGCGAAACGGCGACGCGGATCATCAATGAGGTCAAGGGGATCAACCGCGTCACCTACGACGTGACCTCCAAACCGCCCGGAACCATCGAATGGGAATAAGACGGCTGGCACGGTGGCTCCTGCGGGGGGCGCTG
The DNA here is from genome assembly GCA_964604565.1 of uncultured Rhodobacterales bacterium. Classification (GTDB taxonomy): domain Bacteria; phylum Pseudomonadota; class Alphaproteobacteria; order Rhodobacterales; family Rhodobacteraceae; genus CAZRZN01. The sequence continues at coordinate 15,669 of CAZRZN010000069.1, read as the reverse complement.
ACCTATGCCGTCCTGTGCCTCGGATTGACCCTTGGGTCCGTGGCGCTGACCACGGACTGCACTGTGGTTGAGCAGGACTACGATATTGCCGTGGTTCTCGGCGGCGGGCCCGAACGGTTTCAGGACGTCATAGACGACAGGCTGGGCCGCATCCATGCCGCCATCCGGCTTTATGACCGGGGCAAGGTCGCGCATCTGGTCCTGTCCGGTGGCGGTCCGGTCGGTCCCGCTTCCACCGCGATGACAATGGCAGAGATCGCGCGCGGCGAGAACGTGCCCGGTACGGCCCTTACCTTGGAGAGTCGCTCGCTCTCGACGTTGCAGAACGCGCTGTATTCCCGGCCTGCCCTGCCCCCGGACGCCTCATTGCTGATCGTGACCGAACGCTATCATGCCTGGCGCAGCTGGGCATCCTTCGCCTGGGCGGGCCGCCCCGGCGATGTCTGCGCCGCGCAAAGCCCGGGTCGCGACGCCGCGCAAAAGGCCAAGATCCTTCGCCGGGAAATCGCCGCCTGGGGCTTCAACATCCTGCGGGCCTCGGTCTGGTCGATCGGGCGGTTTCTGGGCCTTGGGGAGCGGATGCCGGACTCCATGCTCGCTTGACAGGCAATGGCCCGCCTTGTCGCCCGCCTCATGACAAAGATGATTATTATGAGTTTGCCTTGGATGGGCGGATGTGAAACAGCCTGCTGAACGGATCCGAAAGGCTGGCTGACATGACTGATGCACTCACCCGGGCTCTGGCGCAACGTGATTGGCTGCTGGCTGACGGAGCAACGGGAACCAATCTTTTCAACATGGGCCTGATGTCGGGCGACGCCCCGGAATTCTGGAACGAGAATGAGCCGGACAAGATTCGCGCCCTGTATCGCGGGGCTGTCGACGCGGGATCGGATCTTTTCCTGACCAACTCCTTTGGTGCCAATGCGTCGCGCCTGAAACTGCATGACGCCGGCCACCGCGCGCAGGAACTGTCCCGACTGGCGGCTTCGCTGGGCCGCGAGATCGCCGATGCGTCGGGCCGTGAGGTCATCGTTGCCGGATCGGTCGGGCCGACGGGTGAGATCATGGGCACCGCCGGCACGCTCAAGCACGAGACCGCCGTGCAGATGTTCGAGGAAACCGCCGCCGGTCTGAAAGAGGGCGGCGCGGATGTTCTATGGGTGGAGACGATCTCTGCCCCTGAGGAATTCAAGGCCGCGGCCGAGGCCTTTGCCAATGTCGGCATGCCATGGTGTGGCACCATGAGTTTCGACACCGCGGGCCGAACGATGATGGGCATGACTTCAGCGGCCATGGTCAAGATGGTGGAGGGCCTGCCAAATCCGCCGATCGCCTTCGGGGCGAACTGCGGCGTCGGCGCGTCAGACCTGCTGCGCACCGTTCTCGGATTTGCCGAACAAGGCCCCGATCTGCCGATCATCGCAAAAGGCAATGCCGGCATTCCGAAATACGAGGATGGGCATATTCATTACGATGGAACGCCCGAGCTGATGGCCGAATATGCGCTGATGGCCCGCAACTGCGGGGCCCGCATCATCGGCGGGTGCTGCGGCACCATGCCGGAACACCTCAGCGCGATGCGTAAGGCATTGGAAACGCATGATCCGGGCGCGCGCCCGACGCTGGAGCAAATCGCCGAGGTGCTTGGTGGGTTTTCCTCCGAGACCGATGGTACCGGCGACAATCCCGGCGCCGTGCGCGAGCGGCGCGGCCGCCGCCGCAAGGCTGCGGAGGCGTGACACGGCTTCTGCCCAACACGTTCACTGCAAATTGTTAGGCCACCCTTAACCTGAAATGCCTAGGTTTGCGGCATGGCTGAGCGTGGTCAATGAGTTGCTGAGGTTGGGCGATGAGCAAACATGATTGGGTGACCGAGGTCCTGAGTGATTTGGAAATGTATATGCTGGCCCATGATGGGCGTCGGTCGCGGGCCGCGCTGGACTTCGCGCGCCATATCGCCGCCGAGGAACTTGGCCTCAACACAGGGGACAGATGTGCCCCAGCCAATGACACGCCGACGCAAGGCACCTCCTTGCGCCGTTTCGGGGGCGGAGCCTGCCAACTGGTTGTCGACAATTCTTGCGCGCCGCGTGCCACTAACGGTCCGAACACCACGCTTCAAGATCAAGGGACAACTGATCCCCGGACCGTGGCGGAGGATGAAACAGGTCGCAACGCAGGGGCGGTTGCGCCCGGTCAAGGCCAAGGCTCCGGGCCACGCGGGTAAATCGCGCCGCGACAATGTCCGCGTAGGGTCCTTCGCCGCGCATCCGGGTGAACCACTTTGCCGAATACACCTCTCCACCATGCATGTCGCGCAGATGTCCCATGATCCGCGCGGCGCGGTCGGGGTAATGCGTCGCCAGCCAATCCTGCCAAAGCTCCGCAACTTCCAGAGGCAGCCGGAGCATGATCCAGCTTGCCGCCACCGCCCCGGACTCGGCGCCGGCGGTGATGATCGCCTCAAGCTCCGGGTCGGTCAGCGCGGGCACCAGTGGCGATGCCATGACGCGAACGGGAATACCCGCCTCCGCGAGGCGCCGAATCGTCGCAAGACGGCGCTTGGGTCCGGGGGCGCGCGGTTCCATTCGTCGCGACAGATCTTCATCCAGCGTGGTCACCGACACCCCGACGCGGACCAGCCCCTGCGCGGCCATGTCCGACAGGATGTCGATGTCGCGTTCGATCAACGCGCCCTTGGTCACGATCGCCACGGGATGACGAAATTCCTGCAACACGCCAAGGCAGGCGCGCATGATCCCGCGATCCCGTTCGACGGGCTGGTAGGGATCCGTGTTGGTGCCGATCGCCAGCGGCGCGACCCGGTAGCGCCCGGCCCGCAGTTCGTGGGCCAGCACCTCCGGCGCCTTGGGTCGCGCAATCAGACGCGTCTCGAAATCCAGTCCCGCCGACAAGCCGAGCCATGCATGGCTGGGTCGCGCGAAACAGTAGATGCAGCCATGTTCGCAGCCTCTGTAGGGATTCAGTGTCCGGTCAAAGGGCAGATCGGGCGAACGGACATAGCTGATCACCGAGCGCGGGCTTTCTTCGCTGACCTCCGTGCGAAAGACGCCCTGCTCTTCGGGAATGTCCCAGCCATCATGGGTGTCCTCGCGGCGCAACCGCTCAAATCTCCCGCAATCGCGGCTCAATGCGGCGCGGCCACGGGCCTGCGCGGGATCGACGGGACGGGACGAGGACACCATGGAAGATCAATAGAACGGAAAGGGAACAATGGCAATATTTTCAGCACCAGGATCATCGAAGTCGGTCACGCTTCGCCCAATGTCGCAATTTGCCAATTGAAACCGACGAAAAACACCGAATAGTCCCTGCAATCGAGGCATACCGCGGTATGTCAAACCAAAGGAATTGCCAAATGTCCGACGAAGAAGACGACATCGTCCTGTCCGAACTGGATGACGACGAACTTGTCCAACAAATGTTCGACGATCTCTACGACGGCCTGAAGGAAGAGATCCAGGAAGCGGTCAACATCCTGCTGGAGCGTGGATGGACACCCTACAAGATCCTCACCGAGGCGCTGGTCGGGGGCATGACGATCGTCGGAAACGATTTCCGGGACGGCATTCTTTTTGTTCCCGAGGTTCTTTTGGCGGCCAACGCGATGAAGGGCGGAATGGCCATCCTGAAACCGCTTCTGGTGGAGACCGGCGCGCCCAAGATGGGCAAGATGGTCATCGGAACGGTCAAGGGCGACATTCACGACATCGGCAAGAATCTTGTCGGCATGATGATGGAAGGTGCGGGTTTCGAGATCGTCGACCTTGGCATCAACAACCCGGTCGAAAACTACATCGACACGCTGAAAAAGGAAGAGGCTGACATCTTGGGCATGTCGGCCCTGCTGACCACCACGATGCCTTACATGAAAGTCGTGATCGACACGATGAAGGAACAGGGCATCCGCGACGATTACATCGTGCTGGTGGGCGGCGCGCCCCTGAACGAGGAATTTGGCAAGGCGATCGGCGCCGATGCCTATTGCCGCGACGCGGCCGTGGCCGTCGAGACGGCAAAGGATTTCATCCTGCGCAAACACAACCAGATGGCGGCGGGCTGACCTGCTCCCGGTCCAGCGGCCCCGCACACGCGCGGGGCCTTCAGTTTCCGGATCTCCGGGCACAACACCCTTGTCCGGGGGCTATGGCATGAAACTGGATACCCTCGTCCTGATCGCAATCTGCGTCATGGCTGGCATGATGGTCACTGTCTGGCTGACCGCGATGCTGCTGGCCGCATTTCACCTGCCCTTCGTTCTGGTGGGCCTTTTGCCCGCTGCGCTTGTGGGCTACGTGATTTTTCGGTTGATCCGGGACCGCGTCGGCGATTCCACCGAAGACCATTATGACGGGATGAAACACTGATGCTGATCGCCACGACGGAGCAGATCGCAGGCCGTGAAATCGTCGAGACGCTTGGCCTTGTGCGCGGCGCGACGGTCCGGGCGAAACATCTTGGAACCGACGTCGTCGCGGCGCTCAAATCCCTCGTGGGAGGAGAGTTGACCGGCTATTCCTCCCTGATGGCCGGAGCGCGCGAACAGGCCATCGACCGGATGATCACAGAGGCCACATCGTTGGGCGCAGATGCGGTGGTCTGCATGCGCATCCAGACGTCGACCATCTCGAAGGGCGCCTCTGAAATCGTTGCCTATGGGACGGCCGTCCGGCTAAGTGGCTAGGCATTTCATTGCCAGCAACCGATTGCCGCAGCGATAGGGCTTTTTCTTTTGGCACCAGTGTCCCATATTAAGCATGAGGAAGGAGAAAACGATGCCAGTGACATCCTTTGCCCTTTTAGTGTGCGCCGCGATCGCGGCCGCCATCTTGACCGTGTGGGCCATGACATCCTACGGCGTCCCCTTGGTTCTTGTGATCCTCCTTGCGCTTGCGATCCTCGCCCGTTGGGCGCTGGCGCATGTTCCGCATGACGACAGCCGCACCTGATCTTCCGTCCGACAGCGTTCTTACCGACAGGGGCCTGTCACCGACCGGCAAGGGCCGGATCCTGCTGATTGCTTGTGGGGCGCTTGCGCGGGAAATCCTTGCCTTGATCCGGATAAACGGCTGGACCCATATGGAGCTCGCCTGCCTGCCGGCAATCCTGCACAATCACCCGGAACAGATCACGTCAGAGGTGCGCGCGGCTGTCGAAAGACACCGGGCCGAGTATTCCCGAATATGTGTTGTCTATGCGGATTGCGGCACCGGGGGGCTGTTGCAGACCGCCTGCGCCGAGATGGGCGTCGAGATGGTTGCCGGCCCGCATTGCTATGCCTTCTTCGACGGTTTGGCGGCCTTCGAGGCGCGGGAAGAGATGACAGCCTTTTATGTCACGGATTTTCTGACCCGACAGTTTGATGCCTTTGTGTGGAAACCGCTCGGGCTTGACCGTCATCCGCAGCTTCTGGAGATGTATTTCGGTCATTACGAGACGCTTGTCTATCTCGCTCAGACCGATGACCCTGCCCTGACAGAACGCGCAAGGGCGCAAGCCGCGCGCATGGGCCTAAGATTTGAGCGGCGCTATACCGGCTATGGCGAACTTGCCACGACGCTCGAAGGATGGGCGGCGCAGGCTTGATCTCGCGATTGCTTCAATCGACCGCAGGCGGGGCGCGAACATCGCGCAGGGGACCTCAGCGCTTGTCCCGCGCGGCTTGAAGGAACTTCAAGAGGTCCGCGCAAAATATTGATTTCGCACACCTCTGCCAGATTTCTTCTGGGCCGCTTGTGGCAGGCACGCATGTTACTGCGCGTCTGCCAAGGTCTCGATCAACACGGTGGACACCGGGACCAGCGCGATTTCACCGCTGCGGTCCTGAAGCCCCCAGAGCACCAGCGCAGAGACCGTGTCCGCCCGCAACCGGCCCATCATGACCACGCCTCCCTCCTGCCGTGCGCGAAACGCCGCCTGATCCAGCGTTCGGCGGATCAAAGCGGCATCCTGCCCCTCACCGTCGAAATCGCGAAAAAGCGTCACCGCAGGAACCCCGTCCCGAAGCGCCAGTTTCTGCGCCGTGTTCAACCCGTTGGGTTGCATGACCAGCCCATGTCCGGAGGCTGACAGATAGGCCGCGATCTGTGTCGAGATCTCCCGGTTTTCCTGCAGGCTGCCCGTAGGATCCTCCAGCATGCCCACCGCTTCGGGAACCGCGTCGATCAGCCCGGCCATGGCAACTTCGACATCTGTGGGCTGCGCGCCTTCCGGCATTGCGCCCAGAACCATCACCTCGAAGCCAAGATCGCGGTAGCCTGCGGCGGCACCGGCTGCATCTGGATGCGAGGGCGGTATCGCGAAACTCACCGGAAAGGGAAAGGCCTTCAGCCCGGACGGACCCAGGGGGCCGGAGCCGTCGTCGATCAATACGACCGCCATGCGCGGCACGCCCTCGGGCGCCACCACATCGGCGGCAAAGCGCATGATCGGACTGTCGGGCGGCATGATGGGTTGCGCGGTTTCGGTCCCGTCTTCGGGGACCACGGGTTCGGGATCTTCGGGCACGGCCGCTGCCCGGTCAAAGAGCGATGTGGCCGGACGCCCGACGGGCGGAACCACGGGTTCCGGCGTCTCCAGTGCCTCGGCTGCCTCCGCTGTGGGGCGATCGGATCCGGGTGCAGGCGCCTCGGGCACCTCGGGCGCGGGTGCCGTCGGATCTGGGGATTCGGTCGGGTCCGGCGCATTCTCGGCAAGCGCACTTTGTCCGCCCGGAACAGCCGGCGTGGGAGGCTGTGCGGGGTCGCTTGCGATCAGGGGCCGGGTTTCCGGGCTGGGCGCGTCGGGGGCCGCCGGTTGCGCGCCCGGGCTCACGGGCGTGTCGCCTGTCACGGCGATGGAGGATTCCGCCGGCTCGGGCGATCCGCTGTCGGGGGCCTGCGGCGCTTCGCCAACGTCCGGTGGTGAGGGCGGTGCAGTGTCGGCGCCCACAGCGTCGGGCCCGGAAGGGGCGGCGGGCGCGGGATCAGGGGCCGCAGGGCGGTCGATGGCGGTCTCCGGCTGCGGACGGCGGCCGGGCTGGCTGTTGTCCGGCGTGACCGGTGGGGTGGCATCCGCCGCAGGCTCTGCAGCCGCTACTGGCTCTGCGTCCTCTTCAGGGTCCGGGGCATCCGCCGGTTCCGGCGTATCCGGCGCCTGCACCGGCTCCGGAACGGTATCGGGCGCTGTCTCCGGGTCAGCGCCGGGCAGAACGCCATCCTGTTGGACGGCGCGGTTGACGGCGGCATCCTCGGCCCCTTGCCGCGCGGGTCCGTCCGGCGGCCCCGAATACAGCATCAAGCCCGCCAGACCGAGGCCGGATATCGCCGTGCCCCAGATCATCCCCGCCAGAAAACTTCGTGCCATGCTGCCCTCTCCGACCCTATTACGCTTGTGCCAGCGCCTTTGCCCCGTGTTGTCATGCCTTTGCCGGGCTTGACGCCGCCCAGCCTGCCTGTGCATGTATACCGCGACGTGGGCCCTGCCCGCCAGCCCCCGAAAGCCCCGAGCAGGAATTGAGGCGCCATGCTGCTTCTGATCGACAACTACGACAGTTTTACCTACAACCTCGTGCATTATCTGGGGGAATTGGGCGCCGATGTGCAGGTGCATCGCAATGATGCGCTGAGCGTGCAAGAGGCGTTGGCCCTGCGGCCCTCCGGCATTGTTCTGTCACCCGGCCCCTGCGATCCGGATCAGGCGGGGATCTGCCTTGCCCTGACACGGGCCGCCGCGGAAACCGGGGTGCCGTTGCTGGGCGTCTGCCTTGGCCACCAGACCATCGGACAGGCCTTTGGCGGCACAGTGATCCGGCATGACGAGATCGTGCATGGCAAGATGGGGGAGATGCATCATTCCGGCGACAGCGTTTTCTCGGGCCTGCCCTCTCCGATAAAGGCGACGCGCTATCACTCCCTTGTCGTGCGCAGATCGGATTTGCCGGACAGCCTGAAAGTGACCGCCGCGCTGGACGACGGCACCGTCATGGGCCTGATGCATCGCACCCTGCCGATCCACGGCGTTCAGTTTCACCCCGAATCCATCGCCTCGGAACATGGGCACGCCATGTTGAAAAACTTTCTCGACATCCTGAAGGTGCCGGCATGAGCGACGATCTGCGCCCGCTGATCGGCCTCGCCGCCGACCGGCCGCTGACGCAGGACGAGGCGCGGTTGGCCTTCGGCATCCTGTTCGAGGGGCAGGCGACACCGGCGCAGATCGGTGGCTTGCTGATGGCCCTGCGCACCCGTGGGGAGACGGTGACGGAATATGCCGCCGCCGCCGCCGTCATGCGCGACAAATGCAACAAGGTCACCGCGCCCGCGGGCGCCATGGACATCGTCGGCACCGGGGGTGACGGCAAGGGGACGCTGAACATCTCGACCGCGACGGCCTTTGTCGTGGCGGGCGCGGGCGTGCCGGTGGCCAAGCACGGCAACCGCAACCTGTCATCCAAATCGGGTGCGGCCGACGCCCTTGGACAAATGGGCATCAAGGTCATGATCGGCGCCGATGTCGCGGAACGTGCGCTGGAAACGGTCGGCATCTGTTTCATGATGGCGCCGATGCATCATCCCGCGATGGCCCATGTCGGCCCCGTGCGGGCCGAACTGGGCACGCGCACGATCTTCAACATCCTCGGGCCACTGACGAATCCGGCGGGGGTGAAACGCCAGCTGACGGGCGCCTTCACCCGTGACCTGATCCGGCCCATGGCGGAAACGCTCGGGCAGTTGGGCGCTGAGCGCGCTTGGCTTGTGCATGGGTCGGACGGCACGGACGAGTTGACCATCACCGGCGTCAGCTGGGTCGCCGCGCTGGAGACGGACGGCACCATCCGGGAGGTGGAACTGCACCCGGAGGACGCAGGGCTGCCCGTGCATCCGTTCGAGGATATCCTCGGCGGCAGTCCCGAAGAGAACGGCGCGGCCTTTCGCGCACTGCTGGACGGCGCGCCCTCCGCCTACCGCGACGCGGTCCTGCTGAACGCTGCCGCCGCGCTGACCATCGCGGGCAAGGCTGCTGACCTGCGAGAGGGCGTGGCGCAGGCGCGCGACAGCATCGACAGCGGTGCCGCGAAGGCAAAGGTCGCGGCGCTTGCCAAAGCCACGCAAACCGGCTGACCCAATGCCCGCAAGGTTGCGTCGCCCTTTTGCGACCGGTGCGGACCAGCGCCGGGCGGACAAACGGAAAGCAGGTGCATGATCCTCCCCCCACCGATCGAGCCATGGCGCAAACTGCCCTTTTTCGAGCAGGATCTGCCCCGTATCGTGGATCATCTTGCCCAAGGTGACGTGGATATGTTGCCGCCTGCGGATCAGGTCTTTGCCGCGCTGGACGCCTGCCCGCCGGAGGCCACCCGCGTCGTGATCCTGGGGCAGGATCCCTATCCCACACCAGGTCACGCGCATGGGCTGGCCTTTTCCGTCGCCCCGGATGTGCGGCCCCTGCCCCGGTCCCTGTCCAACATCTTCAAGGAGTTGCAGGCCGATCTTGGCGATGCCCCGCCCAATGGCGACCTGCGGTTCTGGGCGGCGCAGGGGGTTCTTCTGCTCAACACTGCGCTGACGGTCGAACCGGGGCGGGCGGGCGCACATGCGAAGCTGGGTTGGGCGCACCTCACCGAACAGGTGCTGGCCGCACTTTCCGACCGGCCACGCGCCTTTGTCCTCTGGGGGGCGCATGCGCAGGGCTTTGCCGGACATATCACCGGCGCAGATCACCTGATCCTGCGCAGCGCCCATCCCTCCCCGCTTTCGGCGCGAAAGGGGTTTTTCGGCTCACGGCCCTTTTCCCGGATCAACGACTGGCTTATGCACAGGGGCCAGATGCCGATCAACTGGACCACCCCCGAGAGAGCAGCCCGATGACCCAGACCATCCTCGACAAGATCAAGGCCTACAAGCTGGAGGAAGTGGCCGCCGACAAGGCCGCCCGCCCGATGGCAGAGGTGGAGACTGCCGCAAGGGCCGCATCCCCCGTGCGCCCCTTTGCCCGCGCGCTGGTCCAAGCCGCCGGGTCCGGCTATGGGCTGATAGCGGAGATAAAGAAGGCCTCGCCCTCCAAGGGGCTGATCCGTGCGGATTTCGATCCCGCCGCGCTTGCGCGCGCCTATGAGGCCGGCGGCGCGACCTGCCTTTCCGTTCTGACGGACACGCCTTCCTTTCAAGGCGCCAAACCCTTTCTCACAGAGGCGCGCGCCGCCTGCCAGTTGCCGGCGCTGCGCAAGGATTTCATGTATGACCCCTATCAGGTCGCCGAGGCGCGCGCGCTGGGGGCCGATTGCATCCTGATCATCATGGCCTCCGTATCCGACGCCCAGGCCGCGGAACTGGAGGATTGCGCGACCGCATGGGGCATGGATTCGCTGATCGAAGTGCATGACGCGGCCGAACTCGACCGGGCGCTGGCGCTGAAATCCCCGCTGATCGGTGTCAACAACCGCAACCTCAAGACCTTCGAGACGACGCTCGACACGACCCGGCAGTTGTCGAAAGCCCTGCCCGAAGGGCGCTTCCTGATCTCGGAATCGGGTCTGAACGCCCCCGCCGATCTGGCGGATATGGCGTCCTACGGCGCGCGCGCCTTTCTGATCGGCGAAAGCCTGATGCGGCAGGCCGATGTTGCAGCCGCGACGCGCACCCTGCTCAAGGATCCGGTGCCTGCATGAGCGGCCTCAGCCATTTCGACGCGCAGGGCAACGCGCATATGGTCGACGTCTCCGACAAGGCGGTGACCGCCCGCATCGCCGTCGCCGAGGGCCATGTCACCATGGCGCAGGAAACCTTCGCGCTGATCACCGAGGGCCGCGCGAAAAAGGGCGACGTGATCGGCGTCGCGCGGCTGGCGGGCATCATGGGCGCCAAGAAGACGCCCGAGCTGATCCCCCTGTGCCATCCCCTGCCGGTGACCAAGGTCACGGTAGATCTGGTGCAGGATCCGGACCTGCCGGGCCTGCGGATCACCGCCACGGTCAAGACAACCGGCCAGACCGGGGTGGAGATGGAGGCGCTTACCGCAGTCTCCACCGCGGCGCTGACGGTCTATGACATGGTCAAGGCCGTGGACAAGGGCATGACCATCGGCGGCATTCGCGTGGTCTTGAAAGACGGCGGCAAATCGGGCCGTTACGAGGCGACATGATTTCCGTTGCGCAGGCGCTTGATCATCTTTTCGCCCTGTCCAGTCCCCTTGGACCGGAACACGTCCCGCTGAGCGAGGCTTCGGGCCGCGTCCTTGCGCGCCCGGTTGTCGCCGGGCGCGACCAGCCGCCCTTCGCCGCCTCCGCGATGGATGGCTACGCGGTGGCGGAGGCCGCCCCGGGTCAGGTCCTGACCGTGATCGGCCAAAGTGCGGCCGGCGCCCGGCATCAGGGACCGGTAGGGATTGGCGAGGCCGTGCGGATCTTTACCGGCGCCCCGGTGCCCCCCGGCGCCACGCGCATTGTCATCCAGGAGGATGTCACGCGCAACGGCGATCGCATCACGCTGCGCGACGCCCTGGACCAAGGCCCTTATATCCGGCCCTCCGGCACGGATTTCCGCGCGGGAAGTCGCATCCAAGCCCCGCGTCGCCTCACCCCGCAGGACATCGCGCTGCTGGCCGCAATGAACATCGCCGAAATCCCGGTCACCCGCAAACCCCGCGTCGCGCTGATCTCCACCGGGGACGAACTGGTCATGCCCGGCGACATGCCCGGACCGGACCAGATCATCGCCTCCAACACCTTCGGACTGCATGCGCTGCTCTGCGACCTCGGTGCAGAGCCGCGTATCCTGCCCATCGCGCGCGATACCGTCGCCTCGCTCACCCATGCCTTCAGCCTAGTCGATGATGCGGATCTCGTGATCACAATCGGCGGCGCCTCGGTCGGGGACCACGACCTCGTTGCGCAGGTGGCGGACTCTCTCGGGCTGGACCGCAGGTTTCACAAGGTCGCCATGCGCCCGGGCAAGCCCTTGATGTCCGGCCGCCTCGGAGAGGCCATGATGATCGGTCTTCCCGGTAATCCCGTCTCAGCGATGGTTTGCGGCCATGTTTTCGTCGCCCCGGTGATCCGGGCAATGCTGGGCCTCGGCGCCGCGCCCGCCCCGCGTCGGTCCGTCACGCTTACCGCGCCGCTGGCGGCCAACGGGCCGCGTGAACATTACATGCGCGGACACCTCGACGCTGGCGGGATCACGGCGCTCGACCGACAGGATTCCAGCCTGCTCAGCGTTCTGGGCGCCGCCAATGCCCTGCTGGTGCGCCCCGTCGACGATCCGGCGCGCGCCGCGGGCGATATGGTCGATTGCCTCCTTCTCTGACAGCCTCGGCCACCGACCGTCCCCGCCGTCAACCCAGCCCGGACCCCACCGCTTCTTCGGGCCAAAAAATATCCCGGGGAAGGCGCCGAAGGCGACTGGGGCAGCGCCCCATCCCAGCCTGAAACACGCAGATCATCGGGTTTTCCACAGACCCGTTGACACAAAACATGAACACCCGTAGAACAAAGGTTAACAAATCGGGGGCGACGGGATGCTGACAAAGAAACAACTCGACCTACTGAACTTCATCAACAAGCGAATGGCACGCGATGGCGTGCCGCCCAGTTTCGACGAGATGAAGGATGCGCTGAACCTGCGTTCCAAATCCGGCATCCACAGGCTGATCACCGCACTGGAGGAACGCGGGTTCATCCGGCGGCTCGCCCACCGGGCGCGCGCCATCGAGATCGTGAAGCTCCCCGAAAGCCTTGGCGGCCAGACCCCGGCCTTCACGCCGCGTGTGATCGAGGGGGATCGCCCCGAAACCCGTCCCGCGGGCGCCGTCGACCTCGGGCCTGCCAGCCTGACGGAGCTGCCGCTCATGGGCAGCATTGCCGCTGGTCGCCCGATCGAGGCGATCAACGATCAACCGCCGGGAATCTCTGTCCCTGGCCAGATGCTGCATGGCCAGGGCCGGCATTACGCGCTTGAGGTCAAGGGCGACTCGATGATCGATGCGGGTATTAACGACGGCGATGTCGTGGTCATCCGCGAAACCCCCGACGCGCAGGACGGCGATATCGTCGTGGCGCAGATCGAAGGATATGAAGCCACGCTCAAACGCTTCCGGCGCAAGGGCAACATGATCATTCTTGAGGCGGCCAATCCGGCGTATGAATCGCGCGTCCTTCCGCAGGGGTCTGTCAGCGTGCAGGGGAGGCTTGTGGGCCTGATCCGCACCTACTGACCCTGCGTCAGGGCCAGTCTTGCCAGTCTGGCAAGGCTTGTCTGGACAGGCTTTCCGCCGTTCCAGAGACGCCAGCCGGACAGGTCCCGGTCGGTCACGACGCTTGGACCCGTTTCTTTCATCCAGACGGCGACCGATCCGCTGTCGCGCAATCGTGACGGATCGAAGATCCGGCAGTCCCCGCGCAGATCGAGATCGACGCTGGACACCAAGATCTCGCCGGATTGACAACCTGTGACGCTCCGGGCCGCGCGCGTGCCTTGCAGGTGCAGGATATCCATTCCAAAGACATGCGCACGGGCCACACGTTCGGCTATCGGTTCCGGCCAACGCGCCGCCGCTTCCGGCTGGCTGCCGCCCCGGCCGTCATTCTCCAACCAGATTTCCGCAATGAAGGCGGAGCCGCGGTCGCGTGACAGCGCACGACCATCAGGGGTCATCAGCCCAACCAGCGTGCCACTATCCGCGATCAGGATCGATGGGCGTTCAGTCTGTGTCCAAAGGAAGAGCGCAAGCACAGCAGGCACCAGCCCGACGACCCGTCCGGCCCCCCGCCACAGCGCAAGGATCAATCCCCCCGCCGCGATCAGCGGCAGCACCCATGGTCCCGGCGCCACCACATGGCCCACCGACCCGTCCCAGTCCGCAACCGTCTGGGCCACCCAGAGGATCCAACCCAGCCCGAGGGCCATGACGTTCAGCGCCATGCCGTCAAGGCCGAAGGGCATCAGCAGGGCCGCTGCCACGGCCATCGGCACCACGAGGATCCCCATGACCGGCACCGCCACAAGATTTGCGATCAGGCCGAAATGGGCGATCTGGTTGAAATGCGCCATGCCGATCGGCGCGGTGGCGGCCCCTGCCACCGCCGAGGACACGATGACCGACAGCACCGGCGCCATCCAGCGCGGCAGGCGGCGGTCCCTTTGCCAACGGCTCAGCGCCTCGAAAACCGCAACCAACGCGGTCGTCGCGGCAAAAGACATCTGGAACCCCGGCCCCAGCAGCGCCTCTGGGCGCAGGCTCAACACCACCAGCGCGGCGATGGCCACGCTGCGCAGGCTGATCCCGCGCCGGTCCAGTATCAGCGCGCAGAGCGCCACAGCCGCCATGATGAAGGCCCGCTCCGTCGCGACATTGCCACCCGACAGCCCCAGATAGCCGACAGCCGCCAGCAGCGCGACCAGCGCCGCGAGCTTCTTGACCGGCCAGTGATGCCGGGTCTTTGAGGGCAAGAGCAGCGCCAGCCGCACCGCCGCAAAGACGAAGCCCGCCAGCAACCCCATGTGCAGACCGGAAATCGCCAGAAGATGGGCAAGGTTGCTGTCCCGCAAAACTTGCAGCGTATCCTGCCCCATGCCGGACCGGTCCCCGGTCATGATCGCCGCGGCAAAGGCACCGTCCTCACCCGGCAAGGCCGCCTGCACCCGCGCGGAAAGCCACATGCGCGCCTTGGCCACGCGCAACCCGGTTCCGGACGGTTCCAGCAGCAGAACCGGATTGCGGGTATATCCCACGGCGCCAAGCCGCAGGAACCACGCGTGTCGGCGAAAATCGAATCCTCCCGGCTCCACCGAGCCGCCGGGCGGTGACAGATGCCCTGTCAGGATCACGACCTGCCCGGTTCGGGGTGTCAGGAACCCTTGGGTGCCGTGCAGGGACACGCGCACGCGGTGCGGCGTGTCATCCGGGTCCATCCGTTCCAGCACCACCCGGTCGAGCGTCAACCGCAGCGCGTCCGAGGCGGATCTGTCGATCTTGACGATCCGTCCCTCTACGGCGCCATAATAGCGGAAATCCAGCACGGGGCCGGCGATCTGATGCGCCCGCGCCCCCGCAAGAGCAAAGCCGAGGGAGATCAGCGCCCCGGCGCATAGCAACGGCCCCCAGAGCGGGCCGGCGCGGTTTTGCACAAGGGCCAACAAGCCCAGGGCCCCGCACAGCCACAACAGCAGCACGGGCGGTTCGATCCGCAAGGCGAAATAAAATCCGATGCCCGCCGCCAGAAAGACCGGCGTCCAGGGGAAAAGATGCCCGCGCTGCTCCAGCAGGACCGCCGCGCACCGATGAAAGGCCTGACCCATGCTTGCCCCTCGATGGGTGGCTGGTTAAGGAACGCAGAAGCTTAGACGCTCCGTCGTTAGGAAAAGGTTAACCATGTCATCTCATCGCCCGGTCGTGACCCGCTTTGCCCCCTCGCCCACCGGCTTCCTGCACATCGGTGGCGCGCGCACGGCACTGTTCAACTGGCTGTATGCGCGCGGCCGCGATGGCCGGTTCCTGTTGCGGATCGAGGACACGGACCGCGCCCGATCCACCCCTGAGGCGACAGAGGCGATCCTGCGCGGCCTCGACTGGCTGGGTCTGGATCACGACGGCGAGGTGATCAGCCAGGCCGCCCGCAGCGACCGCCATGCCGAGATTCTCGCCGAGGGCCGCGAGGCCGAGTTCTTC
>CAZRZN010000068.1:0-16929 GCA_964604565.1 uncultured Rhodobacterales bacterium | reverse complement strand
CGGTTGCAGCAGGTGCTGTTCATGCTGTGCCTGATCCCCTTCTACGTCTCGGAACTGGTGCGCACCTTTGGCTGGATGATCCTGCTGCGGGAAACCGGCCTTGTGTCCAACCTTCTGCAATGGGCCGGTCTGGCGGATCAGCCTGTGGAGATGCTGTATAACGACGCGGCGATGATGGTGGGCCTGGTCTATACCTCCATGCTGTTCATGGTGGTGCCGCTTGTCACCACGCTTGAAAGCCTCGACGACAGCGTGATCGAGGCAGGCTACGACCTTGGCGGCAGCGGGGTCTCTGTCCTCCGCGAGATCATCATTCCCCATGCCATGCCGGGGATCGTGTCGGGCTGCATCGTGGTGTTCATGCTGTCGCTCGGCAATTACCTGACGCCGACGATGCTGGGCGGCAAGGACAGCCTCTGGTTCACCGAGATGATCTACAACCAGTTCATCGTCCGTTCCAACTGGGAGCTTGGCGCCGCCTTCGGTTTCATGCTGCTGGTGCTGTCTTCGGTCATCGTCTGGGGCATGCTGCGCCTGACCGGCCGCACCCTTCAGGAAACGATGGGATAGGCCATGATTCCGACCATTCCACGTTCCCTTGGCTTTCGCCTGATCTACAGCGGTTACGTGTTGCTGTTCTTTCTCTATCTTGCCCTGCCGCTGACGGTCGTCGCGGTCTTTGCCTTCAACGATAGCCAGTTCCCTTCGCTCCCGTGGGAGGGCTTCACCTGGAACTGGTTCTTCGGGGATGCGCGACCGCAGATCGGAGTCTTTCATGAACGCGGCATCCTGCGCGCCGTGGGCACCTCGGCCTTCGTGGCAATCTGCGTCGCGGTGCTGTCCGTCAGTGTCGGCACCACCAACGCCTTCCTGTTCAACCGCTATGAGTTTCGCGGCAAAGGCGCGCTTTACGTTCTCATGCTGCTGCCACTGGTCATTCCCGGCATCGTTCTGGGTATTTCGATCCTTGTCTTTTCCTCCACGCTGGCAAACGGGATCTGGAATCTGGCGCAAATGGACATTCAGGCCCTGCGCCCCGGGCTTCTTCTGGTCATCCTTGGCCAGTTTTCCTTCATCACCACGATCGCGACGCTGGTCATCACGGCGCGGCTGCAAAAATTCGACCGCACGCTGGAGGACGCCGCCCTGAACCTCGGCGCCACGCGCCTGACGGCCGTCCGCACGGTCACGATTCCGTTCCTGATGCCCGCCATGATCGGCGCGGTTGTGGTGGCCTTCCTCATGAGTTTCGAGAATTTCAACACCACGCTGATGCTCGTCGGGTCCGATGCACCGCTCACCATCGCCATGTTCGACCGTCTGAAGGAGGGGTCGACCCCCCTTCTCAACGCGGTTTCGCTCTTGCTGATGTTGGGATCGTCCCTTCTGGCGCTTTTCGTGATCCTGTTCCGTCGGTGACCGCACGACGTCCCGTCGTGTTGCGCCTGGGGTGCTCGAGGTCAGCCGAGGCAGGCAAGATCTCGGGCAATCCTGCCCGGGCCTTGCTCCCTCATCGAAACAGCTTGCCCAATACCTTGCCTGTGAGGCGTCCCGCGATCCTGCGTCCGACACGACGCGAGACTGCGCCCTTGCGCTTCGATCTGAGCGCCTGAAGATCACCGAGATATTTGGAAAGGGTATAAAGAAACTTGCGAAACTTGTTCAGCGTCACCGTAGAGCCTTTCTGTTGCGACGCCCGCAGTCTGGCAGAAACGCGGCTTTGGTGAAAGCTGGAAGGCCGCGGGTCCTTCGGGCCTGACCTCGACGCTCCCGGCATCCTCGGCCGTGTCGATTCTGACCGGATCTCTGGCGATCAAGCGGAGCGCATGTCCTGGCCATCGGCCATATCAGAATGATCGTTCCATAAGTTGACGTGCCAAAGGCGCCCAGTTATTTTCAGAACAATGAGTTCAAAAAATCCCGATGCCGGGCAGACAACACGGGGACGGGGGCGGCCGACCGGCTTCGATCCGGAGCAGGCCCTTGAGGCCGCCATGTGCCTGTTCTGGGTCCATGGCTTCGAAGGGGCATCAATAGATCTTCTGTGCCGCGAGACGAAGATGCCCCGGGCCAGTCTTTATCAACGCTATGGCGGAAAGGAGGGGCTGTTTCTCGCGTCTCTGGATCACTACGCGCGCACGCGGCTGACGCCTCTTGTTGCTGCGCTTGGCCCTGCTGGAACGCTGGAGGAGGATTTGGCGCGCTTCTTCAACGCGGTGGTCAGCCTTGCGACGGAGGCGGACGCGGCGCGCGGGTGTCTGATCTCTTGCGTGTTGAGCGATGCGGCAGGCACGAATTGCCGCTTCCGCGCAGAGTTGGCCCGCCGGTTTTCCGCACTGGAGGGTCATCTCGCGGCGCGGATCCGCGCCGCCGGACCCAAGGAACGGCCGGACGCGACCGACCCCGATGTCCACGCCATGTTGCTGGCCTCCGTCGCGCGGGGTCTGATGCTGCGCGCGCGTTCAGGGACACCGCGGGCGGCGCTGTCACAGGTCGGGCTGGCCGCCGCCGGTCTGCGTCTCGCGCCCGCCACCTGTTGCGACGACGTCACCTGATGCCAGTCCAGAAAGGAAATATTCATGCCCGGATCTGACAGACCGTCGGTGATCGTCTTCGACGTGAACGAAACCCTACTTGACCTCACAACGCTTGAGCCGGTCTTTGCCCGGATTTTCGGGGATGGCCGTGTCATGCGGGAGTGGTTCGCGCAGCTTATCCTTTATTCGGAGGCGCTGACCCTCTCGGGACTCTACACGCCTTTCGGCGATCTGGCGGGCGGCACCCTGCGGATGATCGGTCAGACTGCGGGCGTTGCCATCACGGACGACGACGTGAACGACCTCAAAAGGCATATCGGGTCCATGCCGGCGCTGCCGGATGTCGCGCCCGCGCTGGAAAGGCTGCGCGCTGCCGGTTTCCGTCTCGTGACCCTGACGAATTCGGCGCCCGGCGCCTCACCGACACCGCTGGACCGGGCGGGCCTGTCGCAATTCTTCGAACGCTCCTTCAGCGTCGATGAGGTCAGGAAGTTCAAGCCCGCGCCGGAGACCTATCGCCTTGTCGCCGATACGCTGGGCATGGCTCCGGCCGATATGTGCATGGTGGCCTGTCATTTCTGGGACACGCTGGGCGCACAGGCCGCGGGATGGCGGGGTGCCCTGATCCAACGCCCGGGCAACGCGGTTCTGCCCGTTGACGGCGTGCCCGCGCCCGACATCCTCTGCCGCGACATGCATGTGCTTGCCGATGAGATCCTCATGCGCTGGACACCGGTCAGGTGACGACAAAGGCCGTCATCGCGCCACCATTGCGGCGGCGGCGCAGCCGCGATGCGAGCGCCGCGTGCGGACCAGACCGGCCCCGGCACCACGAAATGGTGCATTGACCTCATCAGCCGCTCTTGATCTGACAGGATTTCAGAACGCTCAGTCAAAAAATATCAACAACCGGGAGAATGACATGACTTTTTCGACGCTCTTGCGCAGCAGCGCCCTTGCCGGGGTGGTCATGCTGGGCGCGCAAGCCGCCACCGCCGAGACATTCCGCTGGGCTTCCACGACCGATCCGCAGACCATGGACCCCCACGCGGTCAACGCGACCCCGGTTCTGTCGTTTCTGAACAACATCTACGAAGGCCTTGTCCGCCGCAACGCGTCCATGGCGATCGAACCCTCGCTCGCCACAAGCTGGGAGCCGCTCGAGGATGAGAATGGCTGGCGCTTTCATTTGCGGGAGGGCGTGACCTTTCAGGATGGCGCGGCCTTTACCGCCGAGGATGTGATGTTTTCCTATCAACGGGCGTCGGACGAGGCCGCGGATGTGCGCTCATGGTTTGCGCCGGTAACCGACGTGCGCGTGGTGGATGATTACACCATAGATTTCGTCACCACGACGCCGAACCCGCTGTTTCCCGACAGCATCGCCAACTTCATGATCCTCGATAAAGGCTGGGCCGAGGCCAATGACGCCGCCCTGCCCGCCCGCGACGCGGAAAACTTTGCCACGATGAACGTCAATGGCACCGGCCCCTTTGCCCTTGCCAGCCGCGATCCCGGCGTGGAAACCCGACTGGTGCCCAACCCGGACTGGTGGGATGAGGCCACGCACAACCTGACCGAGGCCATCTTTACCCCCATCGGAAATTCCGCCACCGGCCTCGCCGCGCTGCTGTCTGGAGAGATCGATTTCATCCAGCCGATCCCCTTGCAGGACGCCGAACAGGTGGAGGCGCGCGACGGCTTCAAGGTGCTGGAAGGCGAAGAAACCCGCGTGATCATGTTCGGCTTCGGCCATGAGCATGACACCCTGCTCTATTCCACCGATGTGACCGACGAAAACCCGTTTCAGGACCCGAAAGTCCGGCTTGCGGCGGCCCATGCAATCAATATCGATGCGATCGACCGTGTGATCATGCGCGGCAAGATCGACGCCGCGTCGCAACTGGTGCCGGAGGGCATCTCCGGCTTTTCCGAGGTGAACGCGGAGCGCCCCGCCTATGATCCCGACCGGGCGCGGGCGCTGCTGGCGGAGGCCGGCTATCCTGACGGATTCTCCTTCGGGCTGAAATGCACCAACGACCGCTACATCAACGACGAGGCCGTGTGCCGCGCCGCCGCGTCGATGTTCGCCGCCGTCGGGCTGAACGCCGAACTGACCACCGGCCCGGTGCGCGACTACTGGAGCCAGCTGCGCGCGGATGAGTTCGACATGTTCCTGCTGGGCTGGTCGCCGGGCACTTTCGACGCGGAACACCCGATCCGCTTTCTGTTGCACAGTCAGGATGATGAGAAAAAGCTGGGGTCGTGGAACTTCGGCAACTATTCCAACGCCCGTGTAGACGAACTGCTGCCGCTGATTCAGGAAGAGATCGACCCGGCCGCCCGCCAGGCCCTGATCGACGAACTCGTCGCCATCACGCAGGAAGAAGTGGCTTATATCCCGCTTTATACCCAGCCGCTCATCTGGGCCGCGAAAGACAACATCGACCTGACGCAGCGTGCGGACAACTTCTTCATGTTGCGCTGGGTCACGGTCAACTGATCCACGGCGCGGGGAAAACCGGCGATGGCGTTCTTTGTTCTCAAACGACTGGTTCAATCGGTCTTTGTGATGATCGCCGTCGCCTTTCTGGCCTTTTCGCTGTTCCGTTTTGTCGGCGATCCCGTCAGCCAGATGACCGGGGTCGAAACCTCTGAACAGGACCGTGAAAGGCTGCGTGAGGATCTAGGCCTCAACGATGCCTTTGTCGTGCAGTTCCTGCGCTTTACCGGCGACATGCTGCAAGGCGATTTCGGCTATTCCTACCGCACGCGCCAGCCCGTCGCTGAGATGATCGGGTCCCGCATTCCGGCGACGCTGGAACTGGGCACCGTGGCGCTGCTGATCTCGCTGGTCGTGGGTGTTCCCGCCGGGGTCTACACGGCGCTCCGCCCGCGCGGCTTTGTCAGCCAGACCATCCTGATGACGACACTGGTGGGTGTTTCGATCCCGACCTTCGTGATCGGGATCATGCTGATCTTTCTCTTCGGGGTGCAGCTTGGCTGGTTGCCGACCTTCGGACGGGGCGGCACGGTGGAGATCGGTGGCTGGACATCCTCGCTCTTCACGGTCGAGGGCTGGCGCGCGCTGATCCTGCCCGCGCTGACGCTGGGGGTCTACCAGCTGACGCTGACCATGCGGCTGGTCCGGGCAGAGATGATGGAGGTCATGCGCTCCGACTACATCCGCTTTGCCACCGCCCGCGGCATCCCCTACCGGTCGCTGTATTTCCGCCACGCCCTGTCCAATACGATGGTGCCGGTCATCACGATCATCGGGCTGCAATTCGGCGGCGTGATCGCCTTTTCCATCGTCACCGAAAGCGTCTTTCAGTGGCCGGGTCTGGGGCTGCTGTTCCTCGACTCCATCCGTTTTGTCGATATTCCGGTGATGGGTGTCTACCTCGTGGTGATCGCCTTCTTCTTTGTCCTCGTGAACATGGCCGTCGATCTGCTGTATGTCGCGATAGATCCGCGCCTGCGCGTCCGGGAGGCAGCGTGATGCTGACCCGTCTGATCCAGTCGGAGCCGGTCTATCTGTTCCTGCGCAGCCCCGCCGCGATCCTGGCGGCCTTCGTGGCGATCCTTGTGATCGGTGGCGCGGTCCTTGCGCCGCTGCTGGCGCAAAGTGACCCCTACGACCTGTCCAGCTTTTCCCTGATGGACGGCCTGCTGCCGCCGGTCTGGCAGGGCGGCGATCCCCGCTTCTTGCTGGGCACCGACGATCAGGGCCGCGACATGGTGTCGGCGATCCTCTACGGGGCGCGCCTGTCGCTGATGATCGGGCTCATGTCCATGGTGATCGCGAGTGTTCTGGGTGTCGGCCTTGGCCTTGCGGCGGGGTATTTCGGCGGCCGTTTCGACGCGATCGTGATGCGGATTGCCGACGTGCAACTGGCCCTGCCCGCCATCCTGACCGCCCTGCTGATCGACGGCATCTCGCGCGGGGTGCTGCCGCCGGAGGTGCATCAGGATCTGCGGGTCGCTGTGCTGACACTGGCCATCGCGCTCTCGCTGTGGGTGAATTTCGCCCGCACCGCGCGCGCCAGCGTCTTTGTCGAGCGGAACAAGGATTACGTTCAGGCGGCCATGATCATGGGCCAACATCCTCTGCGGGTCATGCTGCGGCATATCCTGCCCAATATCATGGGGCCGCTTCTGGTCATCATGACCGTCGATCTTGCCTCCGCCATCCTGCTGGAGGCGACGTTGTCTTTCCTTGGCATCGGGCTGCCGGCGGACAGCCCGTCGCTGGGCACGCTCATCCGCATCGGGATGCAATTCCTGCTGTCGGGCGAATGGTGGATCCTCTGGGTGCCGACCCTGTTTCTTGTGGCGCTTGTGGTGTCGATCAACGTGCTGGGCGACTTCCTGCGCGACGTCTTCAACCCGAGGCTCCGGTGATGCTGAGGGTGGAAAACCTGACGGTGCAGTTTCCCGGCCGCTTTGGCGTCTTCACCGCGATCGAGGAGGTAACCCTGACCGTCGCCGCCGGAGAGATCCACGGGCTGGTGGGCGAAAGCGGCGCGGGAAAATCCACCATCGGCGCGGCCGTGATCGGGCTGTTGCAACCGCCCGGCGTCGTGGCGGGGGGCACCATGACGCTGGGTGAGACGGATTTGCGCCCGCTGGATCCGGTGCAGGCCCACCAGATGCGCGGCAAGCGGATCTCGATGATCTTTCAGGATCCGCAGACCAGCCTGAACCCCCTCATGACCATCGAGGATCAACTGATCGAAACCATTCAGGCGCATGAGGACATCGGCACCGCAGGGGCCCGTGCCCGTGCCGTCGCGCTGCTGGAGGAGATCGGGATTGCCGGAGCGGCCAAGCGGATCAAGGCGTATCCGCATCAGTTTTCGGGTGGGATGCGGCAGCGGGTAGTGATTGCGCTGGCGCTCTGCACCAACCCGGAGCTGATCATCGCGGACGAACCCACGACCGCCCTTGACGTGGCGGTGCAAAGTCAGGTTCTGGACCTGATCCGCCGGCTTGCCGACACACGCGGCATCGGCTTTCTGCTGATCACGCATGACATCGGCGTGATTGCCCAGATCACCGACACCGTCACTGTTCTGCGCGGCGGCCGCGTGATGGAAACCGGCCCGACGGGCAAGGTGCTGCGCAGCCCGGAACACCCCTACACGCAGGCGCTGATGGCCGCCGTGCCCCCATTGGATCACAAGCTTGACCGGTTTCTTGTGCCCCACGACGACCGCCCGGTCCTGTCGGCGCCAGAGGGCCGTTCCGCCGCAGATGCCGAGGCATGGCTGACCGCAGGCGCGCAGATCCTTGGCGAAGGGTTGCGGTTGCAGGATGTGAGCGTGCGATTTTCGGGCACCCGGACCAGCCTGTTCCAGAGGCCGGACGCCTTCACCGCGCTGGACCGCGTGTCGATGACGGTCCGTCCCGGATCCGTCATGGGACTGGTTGGGGAAAGCGGTTCGGGCAAGTCGACCATCGCCAAGGTGATCACCGGCCTTGTTCAGCCAAGTGCAGGGGCCCTGTATCTTGGCGACACCGATCTGCCCCCGGCGCGGACGCGCGGGCGCCGGGATCCGTCACGCAGGCTGATCCAGATGGTGTTTCAGGATCCGTTTTCCAGTCTCAACAGCCGCCACAGGATCGGGGAGATCCTTGCCGAACCCCTCTGGCTTTACCGGCTGGAGACGGATGCCACCAAGCGGCGCGACATTGCCGCCGCGATGCTGGACCTTGTCGGGCTGTCCGCCGATGCGATCGATCGCTTTCCGCACCAGTTCTCGGGCGGGCAACGACAGCGCATTGCCGTGGCGCGCTCGCTTCTGGCGCGGCCGCGCGTGCTGATCTGCGATGAGCCGACCTCGGCGCTGGATGTGTCGATTCAGGCGCAGGTGCTGAACCTGCTCAAGGATCTTCAGGCGCGCTTCGGCCTGACGATCCTGTTCATCAGCCACAATCTTGCCGTGGTGCGCCAGATGTCGGACGACGTAACCGTTCTGAAAGACGGCAAGGTGATCGAAAGCGAGGAATCCGAGATGTTCTTTACCCACCCGCAAGCCGCCTATTCGCGGGAGTTGCTCTCCCTGACACCGGGTTTTCCCAAGACCTCCCCCCAACTCGGGTAAGGCGTTGCAGCAAGGGCACGGAGCATTCTGCCAAGGCCTGTCACTAAAGGACGGCGTGCGACAGGCGATCCGCGAGATGCGGAGCGGACCTCATCAGACTGGGACGGTCGCTCACAAGCGCCTATTCCCATCCGACAGGACAACGACCGCACCGGGCGAAGCTGGAAACCTGCGCCGGACACGAATTTGCGACGCGTGTCGGCGGGTCCGGATCTGCCCGTCGTCACGCGCGAATGTGGACATTGTCCCTGACAAACCCACGACACCGCAGAGGGAAACCGCCCCCGGACCATTTGTGCCACGACAGCAGGCACCCACCCGACAGAGCAGGCCCATGTCCGCCAAGCATGATCACCTATTTGCACTGACTGCCCATGGCTCCGGCCCAGACGGACCCGGCGCCTATGGGGCCTCTGCATCCTTGAGGGCGATCGTCGCTTCCAGCATCACCGGCGCGTTTCTTGGCAGGCGGCTGACCCCGATCACCGTCCTTGGATGGCGACCTGACGGGCCAAGGGCCGCAATCATCGTCTCCGAGGCGGCATCGGCAACCGCGGAGATGTCAAAGCCATCCTCCCCCACCGCCACATAGACCTGCAACCGCAGGACGCGTTCGACCGTCTCTTGTGGAAGCCGCTCCGCCTCCAGCCAGGCCAGAACCTGCCCAGCCGCAAGCCGCGCGCTTTCGCAGGCGGTGGCCATGTCGACCGCCTCTCCGCAGCGTCCGGCGGCATGGATGGTCCTGCGGTCCGTCTTGGGTATCTGGCTGGCCAACAGCAGGACACGCCCGTGCCGCGCCGCCATGACATATTGATATTCGGTCCCGATGGGGTCCGGCAGGACAAAGCTCTGGTTCATCAGGACACACCTTCCTTGACATGCAAAACACGCCGCTGGAGCGCATAGACCCCCACCAGCAGCACCAGTCCGGCCAAAGACGTCCAGACCCCCGGATGCACCATCAGCACGGCCGTGGCGACCAGACCGCCCCGCGCCAGCCACGACAGTCGCGCGCCGAACAGCCAGCCGATGACGACGGCGGACAGCGCCCCGACCGCCACCACGGACCGGCCCAGGGTATAGACCAGGTCAAAGGAGGCTTCGGGCGTCAACAGCACGGTATTGGAGACGAACATGAACGGCACGATGTAGATGGGCAGACCGATCAGGAAGGCGGTCCAGCCCACGCGGCTTGCCTTTTCCCCGGCGATCGGGGCGGCGGCATAGGCCGCCACGGCCAGAGGCGGCGTGATCTGACCCAGCACCGCGTAATAAAAGACGAACATGTGCGCCGCCAGCGGATCTGCCCCAAGCTTGACCAATGCGGGCGCGACCAGTGTCGCCTGCACGATGTAGGCCGCCGTGGTCGGCATCCCCATACCGAAGATGAAGGCGGCGATCATCGCCAGGACGAGGGCCGCATCCAGTGATCCGCCCGCAAAGCCGGTGACCACGGAACTGAACTTGAACCCAAGACCGGAGATCTGAACGATCCCGACGATGATCCCGGCAGAGGCACAGGCGACCGCGACTACGGCGGCGCCCTCGACCCCCAGCCGGATACCCGCGACCAGTTGCTGCCATCCGACAAAGGTGGAGGGGCGCAGGTAGGGCACGATCAGGGCGGCCAGCACACCGAAAAACGCGCTGTAACCCGGCGAATAGCCCTGCAACATCAAGGTGACCAGAAGCACGACCGGCAGCAAAAAGGTCCAGCCCCCGGCCAGCACCCGGCGGGTCGATCCCGCCTCCGCCTTGGCCAGCGGCTGAAGATCCAGTTTCAGCGAGGCCAGATGCACCGCCAGCAAGAGCGCGACATAGAACAGGACTGCGGGCAAAAGGGCGCCGGCGACTACTTCGAGATAGGGAATGCCAAGGATCGCCGCCATCAGAAACGCGGCGGCGCCCATGATGGGCGGCGTGATCTGGCCGCCGGTGGAGGCAATGGCCTCCACCGCGCCTGCAAGTCGGCGCGGGTATCCCAGTTTCAGCATCATCGGGATGGTCAGCGATCCGGTCGTGGCCACATTGGCCACCGAACTGCCCGACATCATACCCATGAGGCCACTGGCCACCACGGCGATCTTGGCCGGGCCGCCGCGGGTCTGCCCGGTCATGGCGCGCGTGATGGTGATGAAGAAATCACCGCCCCCCGCCACCTGAAGAACGGCGCCGAACATAACGAAAAGAAAGATATATTCGGCCGACACACCAAGCGCGGTGCCAAACACGCCCTCAAAGCTGAAATACATCTGGTCCACGAATTCGCTCAGCCCGACACCGCCATGCGCCAAAGGCCGGAGCCAACTGACAAATCTCAGTTCCGGACCGATGAAGGCATAGACGATGAAGATCAGGCAGAGCGACACGATCGCCATTCCAAGCGCGCGGCGCGTCGCCTCCAGAATGACGACAAGGGCGCCCAAGGCGACGAACAGTTCAACGGCCGTCGCCTCTTGTGTCCACGGCGGGCGCACGACGATCGACGGCTCGAAGATCACCGCGTAGCCCAGTGTGACGACGGTCAGAACGCCCAGAACCACATCGGCAGCGACCCCCGCCCGGTTGCGGGCGGCGGGTATCAGCAGCAGGATCACGATGATCGCCATCAAGGCATGGACCGCGCGCAACACCAAGTTGGGCGCCAGCCAGAAGGGCGAGGCCGCGGCGAGGTGGAAGGCAGCCATGGCCAGCGCCAACACGGTGATCGCCGCGTTCCTGTAGCCCTGCCATTGATCCTGCCCTGCCGCGACCCCCGTCATGCATCAGGCTCCGAGCGAGGAGTCGGACACCGGAATGCCCATCTCTTCAAAATAGGCTTTTGCGCCGGGATGCAGCGGGATGATCATTCCGCGGCCCACCGTCTCTTCGGAGATGTTGCCAAGCAGCGAATGCACCGCCTTGAAATCATCCAGATTTTCCCAAAGCTGCTTGACGATGGCATAGGCGGTGTCGTCCTCCATCTCTGCGGCGGCGAAGAGGATGGTGTTGGTTCCGACCGTGTCGGCCGGCACGTCCTGCCCTTCGAACAGACCTTCGGGCAGCGTGACCCGTTCGAACCCTGCGCCGCTGTCCTCCATGAACTTGTCCAGCACGGCGGAATCGAAGGACAGCGCCCGCATCGGCCGCACGGTTTCGTTCTGCATCACCGTCGGGTGGGGCCAGAGCGACAGCCACATCACCGCGTCCAGCTGACCGTTGCGCAGCGCCTCATGGGATTCGCTCCAGCTTAGGGGATGCAGCTTGCCGCCGTCCGCCTCGATGTCGTCGGTGGTCATGCCGGCTGCGGCCAGCAGGTTCTCGAAGGCCAGCCACGAGGTCTGACCGGGCTGGCCCGCGCTGACCTGTTTGCCGCGCAGATCGTCGAGAGAGCGGATGTCGCTGTTCCCGTCCACCCAGATCTGGATGGCGCTCTGCATGATGTTCATCAGGCCGCGGGCATTCTGCACGGGCGCTGCCGGCGTCGCCGGGTCGCGCCCTTCCCAAGCGTCCAGCGCATTGTTGGCCGATGTGATGCCCAGATCGGCCTTGCCGTCCCGCACCCGCACGAGGTTCGGACCGGAGCCGCCGGGCTGCACGTCGATGATCGTCGACGGAAAGACCCGCGACAGGATGTCGGCCACGCCGGTCCCGACAATGCCAAAGACGCCGCCCGAGGGGCCACCGCCGATGGTCAGGAAATCCGGGGCCTGTGAGAGTGCAAGGCGCGGCATCGCGGTCAGCGGCAGCGCGGCGGCGGCCGTGGCAAGCAATCTGCGGCGGGTAAGGGTCTGGGTCATTTCGGTCTCCATCATCAAGAGCACGGGATCGGCCGTGCAGCCGGACGTCACGCCCGTAGGAAACGCGCGGTCGCCGCTTCAATCAATTAAGAACATATGTCCTTAACTTCAGAAATTCTGAAGTCAGGCGGGTATGATCCTCATGTCGTGCTTCGCGCGCTCGATGCCATCGAC
Organism: uncultured Rhodobacterales bacterium; assembly: GCA_964604565.1. Classification (GTDB taxonomy): domain Bacteria; phylum Pseudomonadota; class Alphaproteobacteria; order Rhodobacterales; family Rhodobacteraceae; genus CAZRZN01. The sequence continues at coordinate 4,332 of CAZRZN010000068.1, read as the reverse complement.
CACCGCGCCCTCGAAGGCGCTGGCAACAGGGGCCATTTCAGATTGCGCGCGGGTCATGATCTCCACCCGGCGCAGGGCCGTCGGATCGGCAAGCGGCACAAAACGCAATCCCGGCCCAAGCCCCTCGATGGCCAGCCTTGGCAGGACGGTCACGCCAACCCCGGCCCTGACCATGCCAAGGACGGAGGCGGTGTTGCGAATCCGGAGATTGGCGGCCTCGTCGATCGCCCGGAATGCGGCGTTTTCGATCACGTCCCCCGAGGCGTTGGAGATCACGGGGTGCGCAAGAAGGTCGTCCCATGACAGAGGCTCAGTGGTGGCGGCAAAGGGATGATCAAGGGCGCAGATCACGCCGAAAGGCTCTGAAAACAAGGGCACGCGCCTAAGGGCACCGGTCGGTCCCCGGCAGGAACCGATGCCGATATCGATGCGCCCCAGCTCCACCTCGCGTTGGACGGTGCCGGAATCCATGTCCCGCACCTGGATCACGACATCCGGCCGGTCGCTGAGAAAGCGTTGCACCACGTCCGGCAGGATCGCCGTTGTCACCGATGGGACGGCGCCAACCCGGACGATACCGCTGCGGGCCTGCGTCAACTGCATGATCGTGTCGATGCAGCGGTCGAACTGCGCCGTGCCGGCGCGGGCCTCGGTCAGGACCAACTGGCCCAGCGTGGTAAGGCGGTTCTTGCGGTCACTCTCGAACAGCGGTGCGCCCAGATGATCGGTCAATTGCTTGAGCGACATCGACACCGCAGAAGGCGTCCGCCCCAAGCGGAGGGCCGCATCGTTCAGATTGCCAAGCTCCGCCACGGCGACATAACAGCGGAGCATCTCGATCTTGATGGCCATTAAGCTTCAGAATTTCTCAAGTCAGGTTCAGAGGTTTGAGTGTGACTGAAGTTTCACCGCCGCGCCATAGTGGCGTGACCTTTTCAATCGTGAGAATGCCATGCCACAGACCTACCGGATCGACTGCCTGCAATATGCGAATTGGTCACCGAAGATCTTTGAGCAGATGCGCGAAGGCGGGCTGGACGCCGTCCATGTCACCATCGCCTACCATGAGGATTTTCGCGCGACTGCGGCCAATGTCGCGGATTGGAACCTGCGGTTCCAGCAGCATTCCGATCTGATCCTGAAAGGGCGGACCGGGGAGGATGTGCGCCGGGCGCGGGAAACGGGACGCACGGCAATTTTCCTCGGCCTCCAGACGCCCGCGCCGATAGAGGCGGACATCGGACTGGTGGAGATCCTGCACGAGATGGGCGTGCGGTTCATGCAACTCAGCTACAACAACCAGTCGCTGCTGGCGACGGGCTGCTACGAATCCGACGACCCCGGCATCACGCGCATGGGCCGTCAGGTCATCGCCGAGATGAACAGGACCGGGCTTGTGGTGGACATGTCGCATTCCTCCGACCGTTCGACGCTGGAAGCGATGGAGGTTTCCCGGCGACCCATCGCGATCACCCATGCCAACCCGTCGTCCTGGCACCCCGCCAGACGGAACAAGTCCGACGATGTTCTGCGCGCGCTTTCGCAAAGCGGCGGGATGCTGGGGTTTTCCCTTTATCCCCATCACCTCCGGGACGGCGGCGCCTGCACGCTGGACGGCTTCTGCGAGATGGCGGCACGCACCGCCGAATTGATGGGGCCGGACAAGATCGGCATCGGCAGCGACCTCTGCCAGGATCAACCCGACAGCGTCGTCGAATGGATGCGAGTCGGGCGTTGGACCCGTGAAATGGACTATGGCGAAGGGTCTGCCGCTGCCGCCGGGTTTCCGCCGCAGCCCGAATGGTTCCGTGACAACCGCGACTTTCCGGGGATCGAGGCAGGGCTGCGCCGCGCCGGCTTTTCCGAGAGCGAGGTCGCCGGGGTCATGGGCGGAAACTGGCTGCGCTTCTTCGATGAAAGTTTCGGACCGCAGGCATGAGCGACTCGATCCGGGTCATCGGTCCCGAGGACTGGACATCCATGCCATGGCGCAACGGCGGCGGCATCACGTCGGAAATCGTCGCAGAGCGGCGGAACGGCGCCTTGCTCTGGCGGCTGAGCACCGCAGTCGTCGACGCCGACGGTCCCTATTCGGACTTCCCCGGCCTTACGAGGATCAGCACCGTGATCGCCGGCAAGGGCACGGAAATCCGGGATATGCCTGATGGCGAATGGCGCCCGGTCGCGCCGCTGAGCCCGACCCTCATCGAGGGAAGTTGCCGGATCCAGGGGCGCCTGACGGACGGTCCCATCCGCTACCTGAACCTGTTCTTCGACCCGACCCGCCTGTCGGCACAGGTTTCCATTTGCCGTCTGGACGGCAGCGCCGCATGGGCCAATGAGCGCTGCATGATCTTTTGCGTGGAGGGGCACTGTGAGATGGCCCCCTCACCGGGCGCCAAGGTCGGGCGGATGGACTGCGCCATAAATCTGCCAACGGCGGCGAACCTGCTTGGGTCGGCAACGCTGGTCACGATCACCCTGCGCGAGACGCCTTGAAAACCAGCCGGTCTTGACCCCTCGCGGCTGTCGCGGGGACACCCGCCCGCACAGGGCTCCGGCATCGGACGGCACGACAGGTCATGCACGCTGCGGCGGCCAGCCTTGCGCGGTGGTAAGTCGATGCCAATTTGACATTTTATGTCAATATGTTCAGCGGCTTTGACCTGCGCCGCCGCGCGCGCCCGCGCAGTCAGGCGCCTTTTGGAACGCGCCAGAACTTCGGAAGGGAAAAGCCGCCCAGACAGGCGCCCCTGCCTGAATGCGCCGCGCATTCGCGGCAGGCGCAGCTTGACCTTTCCGCAAGCGGGCTGTCACATCCGCGTCGTCCGATCCTGATAGCGCTGGGCGCCATGACGTCTCTTACGACCATCGCCTCTGTCTTTGGCCGTATCGGCCTGCTGTCTTTCGGGGGACCGGCGGCGCAGATCGCGCTGATGCACCGGGAACTGGTCGAGGAACGCCCCTGGTTGTCGGAAGAGCAGTTTCTGCGGGCGCTCAGCTTTTGCATGTTGCTGCCGGGGCCGGAGGCGATGCAACTGGCCACCTATGCGGGCTGGCGGCTGCGCGGCATCGCGGGCGGCGTGATCGCGGGCGGTTTGTTCGTGCTGCCCGGGGCCGTGGTGATTGCCCTGCTGGCGCTGATCTACGCGAGCCACGGCACCCGACCGGAAACCGCGGCGATCCTGCTGGGCGTCAAGTCCTGTGTCGTGATGATCGTGGCGCAGGCGCTTTGGCGCTTGTCGGGCAAGGCCCTCAAAGGCTGGCCGGATCGCGCGGCGGCAGCCCTGTCTTTTCTGGGAATCTACGCCCTCGATCTGCCCTTTCCCCTGATCATCGGGCTGGCGGCCCTTTGGGGCGCCCTGCGTCTGCCGCCGGACGCGGCACCCATGCCGCCCCCCGCCGATGCGGGCGGCGGCCGGACAAGTCCGGGCGTGCTCCTGCTATGGGCCGGGCTTTGGCTGGCACCGCTGCCCTTGTTGTGGCTGACAGGTCAGGAGATGCTGTTGGCGCTTGCCGGGTTTTTCGCCAAGCTGGCGGTCGTGACCTTTGGCGGTGCCTATGCGGTGCTGGCCTACATGGCGCAGGAGGTCGTTCAGACACATGGCTGGCTGGAGGCGCCGCAGATGGTCGATGCCCTCGGGTTGGCGGAAACGACGCCGGGCCCGCTGATCCTTGTCACGCAGTTTGTCGGTCAACTTGCCGGCCATGCGGAGGGCGGGATGTGGCTGGGTCTGGCCGCGGGCGCGCTGACGCTCTGGATGACCTTCGTGCCCTGTTTCCTGTGGATCTTTGCCGGGGCGCCGCATGTGGAAACCCTGCTGGCGCGTCCGCGTCTGCGAACCGCGCTGGCGGGTATCACGGCGGCGGTCGTGGGGGTGATTCTCAATCTCTCGCTGTGGTTCGCGCTGCATGTCGTCTTTGGCGAGGTGGTGCCGCTGTCCCTTGGGCCGGTTTCTCTCGATCTGCCGGTGCTCCCGTCCTTGCGGTGGCAGGTTCTTCCGCTGATCGCCCTCGCCGCGATCCTGCTGATCTGGGCGCGACGCGGAGTGCCGCTGACCCTGTCGGTCTGCGCGCTGGCAGGCTGGACGCTGGGGACCTTCTGACATTCGCCCCTTTCGTTCTGCGCCAAAAACAATATGATCAGGCCACTTTGGGAAGAGGCGCTCATGTCACGAGGCATAGATTACGGCAAACTGATGCACCGCGCCATGCGGGGGCTGATTCAGCAGGTTCTGCTGGACGTGAAGGCCAACGGGCTGCCGGGTGAGCATCATTTCTTTATCACGTTCGAGACGGGTCATCCGGACGTCCAGATCGCCGACTGGCTGT
>CAZRZN010000067.1:0-17268 GCA_964604565.1 uncultured Rhodobacterales bacterium | reverse complement strand
GTCGTCGACTTCCTGCCGAAGGTGAAGATCGAGATCGTTCTGGGCGACGATCAGGTCGACGGGGCAATCGACGCGATTGTCGATGCCGCCAAGACCGACAAGATCGGCGACGGCAAGATCTTCGTGACCCATGTGGAGCAGGCCATTCGTATCCGCACCGGCGAAACCGGCCCGGACGCGCTCTGACCCCGGACCGCTGCGGTGGTCAGGGCCCCGCGGCGCAAACAGTTACCTGACAAAGAAGGACAAAAGCATGAGCAAGGACGCAGTTCTGTCGACGATCAAGGAAGAAGACGTCGCTTACGTCGATATCCGCTTTACCGATCCGCGCGGCAAACTTCAGCATGTGACCGTCATGGCCGATCTGGTCGATGAGGACTTCCTCGAAGAGGGCTTCATGTTCGACGGCTCCTCGATTTCCGGCTGGAAGTCGATCGAAGCCTCCGACATGAAGCTTATGCCGGACACCAACAGCGCCTACATCGACCCGTTCTATGCTGAAAAGACGCTCTGCCTCCATTGCACGGTCGTGGAACCCGACACCGGCGAACCCTATCAGCGCGATCCGCGCGGCACTGCCGAAAAGGCCGAGGCCTATCTGAAATCCTCCGGCATCGGCGACGTGTCCTACTGGGGCCCGGAGGCGGAATTCTTCCTGTTTGACGACGTGCGCGTATCCAACAAGATCAACAAGGTCTCCTACGAGGTCGACGCCATCGACGCCTCCTGGAACACTGACACGGAATACGAGACCGGCAACACCGGCCACCGTCCCGGCGTCAAGGGCGGCTATTTCCCGGTCAATCCCATCGACGACGGTCAGGACATCCGGTCCGAGATGCTGTCCACGATGAAGCGCATCGGGATGAAGGTCGACAAGCACCACCACGAGGTCGCGTCCTGCCAGCACGAGCTTGGCCTTGTTTTCGGCTCGCTGACCAAACAGGCGGACGAGCTTCAGAAGTACAAATACATCATCCACAACGTCGCACAGGCCTACGGCAAGACCGCGACCTTCATGCCGAAGCCGATCTACGGCGACAACGGCACCGGCATGCATTGCAACATGTCGATCTGGAAAGACGGCAAGCCGCTGTTCGCAGGTGACAAATACGCCGATCTGTCGGATGAGGCGCTGTATTTCATTGGCGGCATTCTGAAGCACGCCAAGACGCTGAACGCCTTCACCAACCCGTCCACCAATTCCTACAAGCGTCTGATCCCCGGGTTCGAGGCGCCCGTCCTGCGCGCCTATTCGGCCAGCAACCGCTCGGGCTGCGTGCGGATCCCGTGGACCGAAAGCCCCAAGGCAAAGCGTGTCGAGGCGCGTTTCCCCGATCCGGCGGCAAACCCCTATCTGTGCTTCGCAGCACTGCTGATGGCAGGTCTGGACGGTATCACGAACAAGATCCATCCGGGCGAAGCCATGGACAAGAACCTCTATGATCTGCCGCCGGAAGAGCTGGAAGGCATTCCGACCGTCTGCGGATCCCTGCGCGAAGCCATGGACGCCCTGAAGGCCGACCACGAATTCCTGCTCAAGGGCGATGTGTTCACCAAGGACCAGATCGACGGATACATCGACCTCAAGATGGAAGAGATCGAACTGTTCGAGCACACGCCGCACCCGGTGGAATTCCTGATGTACTACAGCTGCTGAGGCCGCTCCGGCCCCAGTCAGGCACATCCAATATGGAAAGGGCGCTCCAACCGGGGCGCCCTTTTGCGATCAAGGCGACTTCTACGATGGTTCGCCCATATCAGGGCAGATCGACCTCGCCGGTGATGACGTTCTTGGACCTTCCTTCGCCGTCCGCGCTTGATGCAAAACGCCCGCTTCCCGTCGCGCCATCCCACTTGCCGGTGCCGCCGACCGTGCGCCATGTGCCCTCGAACACGCCCTCTGCGGTCACGCTTTCGCCTTGGTAATGCATCACAACAACCTCGTTATCGGGATCGGTCCAGGTGCAGACGCCGCCCCCTTCTGCGCGCCCCATGTTCACGGTGGCCGCGCCAAAACAGGGGCCTGAGGCGCCGATCAGGATGTTGTCCGGATTATCGGATTCGAACCGGTCATACAGGCCACCGCTGTCCAAGGCGAAAAAACCGTCCGAAATGGGGACGACCACCGTGCTGGACGCGGCATAGGCCGTTCCACTGACATCGAACGTCTCCGCCCAGACCGCCGTGGCCGCGCAGGCCATCGCAACACTTGCACAAATCAAACGCATTGTCGTCTCCCTGAGATGAATGGTGTCCCCGATGAACACCTGGTCCGTCAGTCTAGCACAGATTGACGGGTTGCATCGCATTCTGCCATGCTTTGCTCATCATACAGCCGCACCCGTCCCCTTCGGGTGGTCCCGGACAAGACCTTCTGACCGCACCGGAGAGCCCATCATGCGCCACATCGTTCACGCCCTTTGTTTCAGCCTGCTCACCGCCGGACCTGCGCTTGCCGCGGGCTGCGGCAATACCGGGTCGGGTTTCGACGCCTGGAAAAGCGAATTTGCCGCGGAGGCCCGCGCCGCCGGTGTGGGTGAGCGCGGGATAAATGCCCTGATGGGCGCTCGCTATTCCAGCCGCACCATCGGCGCCGACCGAAACCAGAAAGGCGTGAAATACAGTTTCGACCGCTTCGTGCAGATCCGTCTCGGCTCTCTCGACAGTTTTGCCGCCAACGCGCGGCGGCGGATCCAGTCCAATCAGGCCTTCTACGACTCTCTGGAACAGCATTTCGGCGTGCCCGCCGGGATCCTCGTTTCCATCCACGGGATGGAGACCGGCTATGGACGCACGATGGGAACAGAGCCAGTGATCGATTCGATCCTGACTGTCGCCTATGACTGCCGACGCCCGCAACTGTTCCGTCCGCATGCGATCGCCGCACTGAAGATGATCGACCGCGGGATGCTGTCGCCTGCGCAGAAAGGCGCGTTTCATGGTGAACTCGGCCACACGCAATTCCTGCCCGGCAACGCCATGCGCTATGGCGTCGACGCCACGGGCGATGGCCGGGTCGATTTCTACAATCAGACCGATGCGCTGGCGTCCACCGCCAATTTCCTGCGCCAGAAGGGCTGGAAACGGGGGCAACCCTATGGGCCGGGCACGCACAACTTTCGTGTGCTGAATGAATGGAATGCCGCCACGGTCTACCAGCAGGCGATCTCTGCTGCGGCGGAGCGCATAGATCGCTGATCGGAAAGCGGAAACAAAGCATCAAATACCGCGCAATTATCCCGAATTTGCCCGAATCCGACCATCTTTGGCCCCGATGGTTCCTTGAGCGGAGACGCCCTTCGCAAGAGGAGAGGACAATGAAATTCGATTACCCCTATGCAGGGCTGATCCTGCCTGACCTGCGCGACATCGACCCTGCTCCCTATCTCGACAGCGCAGCACGGGTGCTGGCGGAGATGGACCCCCGCCCTGACGCAAAGGCCCCTGTCCTGTTTCAGGATGACCACGTTCTCGGGTCACGGCTGGGAATTGCCGTGACCGCGCAGGAAATCAGCGACTTCGGCCCGCGCGTGGTTCTGGTTGTTGTGACCGTGGACGGCACACCGCCCGAAGACGCAGAGGCCGCGGCCCTGCTGTCGGCCACCGTGCGCGCCGCGCTGGCCCATTCCTCAGCCGATATCCTCGAATGGTATTCCAGAGACGTCCTGATCGACTGCGAGGATTTCCTGCGCCTTCATGCGCTGGAAACGGCCAATGGTTTCAAGACGCTGGACCAGAGAACCGAAGACATGCTTTTCGCAGCCGCCGAAAGCGCGCAGGACATTCGCACCAATCTGTATACGGACTGCGCCGCGCCAAGCGGGTCTGTTCAGGCAACGGACTACCGGCCTGCCCACACCTCGATTCTGAAGACCCTGTTCAACCGGATGACACTGGGCCGGTTTGGACGGATGAACCCGGCCACCGGCTGACCCGCCGGCTCAGGTCCTGACCGGATCGGCCCTGCGGTCAAGTCCGGGGTTGCGCAGCATGTAGGTGCGGATCGAAAAGACCACCGCATTGCTGTCCGGCAGGCGCAGGAGACATTGACGCTCGGAGCGCAGGAATGCGGCGGTGTCCGGGTCGACTTCGGCGCGCGGGTCGTGGATCGAACGGGGTTGGTGCAGGCTGGGATCCGCATACGCAAAGGCGTTGAACCGCCAAAGCGGACGGCCCGCCTGAACCCCGTCGAACAGCCGCTGCACGCGCCGCGCCAACCGCGCATCATAGACATCGACCGGATCGTGGATGGCGGTCAGGGGGTGCAGGAATTTCTCGTCCAGCCGCCAGCTTGCGGGAAAGCACAGGACGGCACCGGTCAGGACATGCTGATCTTCGCGCTTCTGCATGAGGCAGAAATCCTCTTGCAGGATCTGGCCGAGCGTCCCAAGCGGATCGGACCGGTCATGCGAAACACGCCAGCCATCGGGGCAGGTGATCGCCTGCGCCGTCGTGGTGAAGCCCTCCGGCAGCGACGCAAGGGCCATGTCCAGCAATTCCAGTGCGGCGCTCATCGCCTCGGGAGCCAGTGCCAGAACCGCGGCGCGCCGTTCGGCAAGAAGGCGGCGGCGCTCTGCCATCTGACCGGCATAGGCCTCATCGACAAGAAGCCAGTCCGCGGGCGCCAAGGGACGGACCCCCGGCAGCGGTGGACCGGCGTGAATGTCATAAGGCAGGGTCTCGTGCAGGATCATGGGCGCGCTCCGCTCTGTATCGCAAAGCTGTTAATCATCCGCTCCGGGCGAGCGCAATCACAAGGGGGCTCTGCCCCCGTCGCGGCGGAGCCGCGCCTCCCCCGGGATATTTCTTGCCCGAAGAAACCCAGCCGGGGCGCACAGGCCGTCAAGGCGTGTGAGGTGGGTCCCGCAGCACTGTGGCGCGGTTTTTACCGGAGGGACCCTGTCGGGAAAATCCGGGGCAACGGCGGTTCGGACCGTTTTTCCGAAGGCTCTGCCAGCCGCGTGGCGCCCGCAGGACCGGTGCGGATGCCGAAGCGGTGACACGGCCGGGTGGTCCCGTCGGCTTTCGATACGTGGAAGCGCACGGCGATGTCGTGCATCGATCCGTTCCAGAACGATTGAAACGACCGGCGGGCCACCGCAACGGATCGTCGTGTGACAGCGTGTGCGCGGGTGTCTTGACCGGATCTGCTGCTGGGGTCGCCGACGCCTTCGGCACCGGGGCTTTCGTTTTCTCCGGGGAAGTCGCTCCGGGAGAAGCGGCAGCTAATCCTGAGGCTGGATGCGGCCCGGGCCGCGCGCAGTTTCCCTTGTCGCGTGCCGCTGGTCTGGATTGTCGACCGTTCGGCGTCGCCGGGGGTACCGACCAGCGTTGTCAGAGACGGTTTCGCATCCGCAGAACCGACGCCTCCGTGGTATATTCTTCGAGGTTTGCCAGCGGCACCCAGGCCAGCGCCTTGGATTCGCCGGAAACCCTGAGCGCCCCCGCCTCGGCCCGCATCAGAAAGCGCACGTCATAATGCAGATGCTCAGGCTCTGTCCCACGCGCCGGAATCGGGTGGATATCCACATCGAAGACATCGTCCGAAAGCAATGCGATCCGGGACAGGCCCGACTCCTCATAGGCTTCCTTCAAGGCGGTGAAACGGACGTCCGCCAGACCGTCGCAATGCCCGCCCAGCTGCAACCAGCGGTCAAGCTTGGCATGATGGGTCAGCAGGACGGCGCGCCCGTCGTCCGAAAGGACAAAGGCCGATCCGGTCACATGACCTCCGATGAATGGATCACGCGAGAAAGCGGACAGGCCCTGTCTTTCACAGAACGCCGCCAATCGTGCCCATTCCGCCTCATCCCGCGCGTCTTGCGCCGTGAATCGTCCGATTCCGTCAATGAACATCAAGTCTCCTCCTTTCCGGACCGTCCTGTGACCGCGCCCCGGTGCAACGGCGGGACAGCCCCGTGTCGTGCCATATTGATCGACCGGTGCAACATTCCTCACCGGCTGCGCGGATCGCGTAACCATCGCGTGACGCCGGTGACAGCTTGCTTGTCGGCGTGCCCATCCGTGACCATTGTAGAGGGCAACCGAGCAGACAGGACACCATACATGCCCACCGAACGCATCAGTTTTCCCGGCCATTCGGGCGAGACACTTTCCGCGCGGCTCGACCTGCCAGAGGGGCCGACGCTGGCGACGGCGCTTTTCGCGCATTGTTTCACCTGCGGCAAGGACATCGCCGCGGCCCGCCGGATCGCCCAGCGGTTGTCTGCCATGGGGATAGCCGTCCTGCGTTTCGATTTTACCGGTCTGGGCCATTCCTCGGGCGAATTCGCGAACACCACCTTTCATTCGAACGCGGGCGATCTGAAGGCCGCCGCCGAATATCTCGGATCCCGCGACATGGCGCCCCGGCTGCTGATCGGTCATTCGCTGGGCGGGGCTGCCGTCTTGCGTGCGGCCGGCGACATTCCTGCGGCGAAGGCTGTCGTCACGATTGGCGCCCCCTTCGATCCGGCCCATGTGACGCATAATCTTGGCGATGCGCTCGACGCCATCGCAGCGGATGGTCAGGCGGAGGTCGACCTGGGCGGGCGACCCTTCACCATCGGGCGCGACTTCGTGGAGGATGTGAAGGCGCAAACCTTGGCGCCGCTGATCGGGTCACTGAAAAAGGCGCTGTTGGTGCTGCATGCCCCGCGCGACACGGTGGTCGACATCTCCAACGCTGGCCGGATCTTCGAGGCCGCACGGCATCCCAAGAGCTTTGTCACGCTGGATGACGCGGACCATCTGGTGTCCGACGCACGGGACGCGGAATATGTCGCCGAGGTGATTGCCGCATGGGCGGATCGTTACCTTGACCTGACCCCGCCGGCGCCGCCGATCGGCGCGCCAGAGGGTGTGGTCCGCGTCAGTGAAGCGGCACCCGACGGGTTCCTTCAGGACATCCAGAACGGACCCCACCATCACGCGGTGGCCGATGAACCGGAGGCCTATGGCGGCAGCAACCGGGGCATGTCGCCCTACGGCTTCATGGCCGCCGGGCTGGGCGCCTGCACATCGATGACCATTCGCATGTATGCCCGCCGCAAGGGGTGGCCACTGACCGGCATCAGCGTGGATGTGACCCATGACAAGGTGCACGCGCAGGATGCCGGGACCACGCAGGCCGACAGGATAGACCGTTTCGTGCGGCGGATCACCCTGACCGGGGACCTGACAGAGGATCAGCGCGCGCGGCTCTTGCAGATCGCCGACAAATGCCCGGTGCATAAGACGCTGGAACATGGCGCCACCATCGATACGGAACTGGCCTGAGCTCTACCACGCGGGCGGCATCGTCGCGGCATGAAGCCAGCTCACGAAGGTGAGGATCGAAAAGACCGGCAATCCGGTCGCCGCACGTATATCGGCCGCGTAGGGTCCCATGTTGGTGCATTCCAGCACGATGGCGCCAAGATCGGGATACGCCGCCTGCAACGCCCGCGCCGCCGCCACATTGTCGGCGCGGGCCGCAGCGATGTCAAAATCGGCGAGGTTGCCCAGAATGGCCTGGGTAAAGACCGTGCCACCCTCGGTCGTTCCGACCGGAGTGCCCTCCGGCACACCCGCCAGCGCAAGATGACGGGCGCTCAACGACGCGGCGGAGACCGTCAGGATCCCCGCCCGCCGGCCCTCTGGCAACAATTGATTCACCGTGGCAACCTGCAAAAGCGACGAGGTCAGGACCGGCACCGGCAGCGCCCGGGCCAGATCGTCCTGAAAAACCGACAGGAACCCGCAGGAGGTGGTCACGCAGACCGCCCCCTCGGTCACCAACGCCTGCCCCGCCTCTATGAAGGCGGGCAGCAGACTGGCCGGATCCTGCCGCACCACGCGGTCCGGCGAGGCGCCATGCACGATCCGCTTGATTACCGGAAAGGGCCAGGAGGCCGCGTTGCCGATATCCCCCGGTATCCGCGGAAAACGCGATTCGAGCATCAGGATGCCGACCGGCGCGGTATTGTTCATCTTTTCCCTGCCTCTCGTGGATCTTCGCCGCGGCACCTTGCGCGTTGCGGGGAAATGGGTCCAGTGTCGCTCTGTCGAAGGAGAGACGAAATATGCAGGACCAGCAGCATGTCGCCGTGATAGGGGCCGGGATCGTCGGGGTCGCCACCGCGCTCTGGCTGCAACGCATGGGCTGCAAGGTGACGCTGATCGACCGCGATGGGCCTGCCGCCGGGGCCTCGCAGGGGAATGGCGGCGTGCTTGCCAGCATCGCCGTGGTGCCCGTGCCGGTCCCCGGCTTGATGGCCAAGGCGCCGCGGATGCTGTTCGACCCGAACCAGCCGCTGTTCCTGAAATGGGGCTACCTCCCGCGCCTTCTGCCGTTTCTGGCGCGCTACCTGCCCAACGGACGGGCCGACCGGGTGGAGCGGATCTCTGCCGCGTTGACCACGTTGCTGCACGACAGCGCCGATCAGCACGCGGCCCTTGCCGAAGGGTCGGGGGCGGCGGACTTCGTCCGGCCCGGCAGTTACCTCTTTGGCTACGAATCGCGGCAGGCCTTCGAGGCGGACGCCTTTGGCTGGGAGTTGCGGCGCCGACGCGGCATGACCTTTCGGGAAATGGACCCGGCAGCGATGGCCGCCTTCGATCCCGCGCTGAAAGGTCGGTTCGGCTATGCCGTGGACTGCCCGCAACACGGCAGCATTACCGACCCCGGCGCCTATGTCCGCAGCCTTGCCGCGCAATTCACCGACAATGGCGGCACTTTCGTTCAGGCGTCACTGACAGGCTTTGTCGAGGAGAACGGACGCGCCGTCGCCGCCCGCACCGACAAGGGAGAGATCGCCGCAGACGCCTTTGCCATGACGACGGGCGCATGGTCCGGCCCCATTGCCAAGGCCCTCGGGGTCAAGGTGCCGGTCGAAAGCGAACGCGGCTATCATGTTGAATTCCATGATCCCAACATCCAGTTGCGCGCGCCGCTCATGGTAGCGGCGGGCAAATTCGTCGCCACGCCGATGGATGGACGCCTGCGCTGCGCCGGCGTGGTCGAGTTCGGCGGGCTGACTGCCGCGCCCTCAAAGGCGCCCTTCGACCTCTTGAAGAAAAGTGTGAAAAAGATCTTTCCGGATCTCACCTACAGTCACACGACCGAATGGATGGGGCATCGCCCCGCCACCTCCGACTCGATTCCGGTCATCGGACCCAGCCCGCGCCTGCAAAACGTCTATCTTGGCTATGGTCATCATCATATCGGGTTGACGGGTGGGCCAAAAACGGGACGCTGGTTGGCGCAGATGATGGCCGGCCGGCCCGTGAACGAGGATCTGTCCCCGTATGCCGCGGACCGACAGGCATGACACACTGCAAGACAGGGAGCCAAGAATGAAATTCACCACCTTCAGCGCCGTCGCCGCTCTGGCCGTGACAGCCGCAACCGCGTCCCATGCCGAAAGCTGGGACATGCCGATGGCCTACGCGGCCTCGAACTTCCACTCGGAATTCGGCGTGATCTTTGCAGACAAGGTCCGCGAGGCCACCGATGGCGAGATCGACATCACCGTCCACGCGGGCGGCTCGCTTTTTGGCGGCGGCGATATCAAACGCGCGATCCAGACGGGTCAGGTGCCCATCGGCGAACGCCTGATGTCCAGCCATGCCAATGAGGATGCGATCTTTGCATGGGACAACCTGCCCTTTGTCGCCACGACCTACGAAGAGAACAGCCAGCTCTGGGAAGCGGCCAAGGGTCCGTTCAACGACGTGCTGGCCGAACAGAACCTCGTGACGCTTTATTCCTGCCCTTGGCCGGGTCAGGGGTTCTACTTCAACAAGGAGGTGACGTCTTCGGATGACATCGAGGGACTGAAGTTCCGGTCCTACAATGCCGCAACGGCGGAGATCGCCGAAAAGCTGGGGATGATCCCGGTTCAGGTCGAAGCCGCCGAACTGAGCCAGGCGCTGGCCACCGGCGTGGCGGAAGCCTTCATTTCGTCGGGCGCCACGGGTTACGACCGCAAGGTCTGGGAACAGCTGAGCCATTACTACAAGGTCAACGCCTGGATGCCGCGCAACTACGTGATGGTCAACAAGGCCGTCTGGGACGGACTTGACGCCGATACGCAGGCCGCGATCCAGACCGCCGCGGACGAGGCCGGTGCCGGATGCGCCGCAAAATCCGCCGAACTGTCGGACTGGTATTATGAACAGCTCGAGGCCAACGGGATGACTGTCACAGACGCCGGTCCGGAATTCCTGGCGGAACTTCAGGCCATCGGCACCGAGATGACCGAGGACTGGCTGGAACAGACCGGGGAGGCCGGACAGGCCGTTCTGGACGCCTACAACAACTGATCACGCTCTGATCACCCCCCGGCCCCGCCTCGCGGCGGGCCGGGATCTTTTCTGCCAGTGAGATCCCCATGCGTGACTTCGGTCCCTTTCTGGGCCTGCCCCTTTGGCTGTGGCTCTTTGTTCTTCCGTCGGCAATCGTCCTTTTGGCCGGAGTGTTCCGGGACCGAGCAGAGCCGGTCCTGCGGCCGATCTGGCGCCTGCTGGACAAGGTGTATCTGGGCGCCGGGATCATCGCCGCCTTCGGCATGATTTGCATCCTGCTGGTGATCGTTTTCCAGATGCTGGCCCGCTGGTCCTCCATGGCCTTTCCGGGCTCCACCGATTTCGCGGGCTACGCGATGGCCGCCACGTCCTTTTTCGCGCTGGCCTACACGCTGACACGGGGCGCGCATATCCGTGTGTCCGTGTTTCTCAAGATCAACCGGCACAGTGAATTCTGGCTGGACGCGCTGGCCATGCTGATCGGCGCGCTTACGGCGACATTCTTTGCCCGCTACGCGATCAAGAGCATCGGCTTTTCGGTGATGCTGAACGACCGCACGCAGGGACAGGACCAGGTGCCGGAATGGTTGCTGACCTTCGTGACGATGTTCGGGACATGGCCCGGCGAGTGGGGCGCGCTCTGGGCGGAAACGGGCGATGGATGGGTCTACACCCCGCTCTGGCTGCCGCAACTGCCCATGGCGATCGGCACCATCCTTCTGGCCGTGGCGCTTTGGGACTATCTCTCACGGCTGCTGGTGACCGGCCGCTCCGCCATCGTTAGGGAGGCCGTGGAATGACCGAACTGGCCGCGACACTGATCTTTCTCTTTGCGCTGTTCGCGCTTCTGGGCTCCTCCGTGTGGGTCGGGCTGGCGCTGATGGGCGTGGCCTGGATCGGGATGGAACTGTTCACCACCCGGCCCGCGGGCGACGCCATGCTGACGACGATCTGGGCCTCTTCCTCAAGCTGGACGCTGACAGCACTGCCGTTGTTTATCTGGATGGGCGAGATCCTTTATCGCACGCGATTGTCGGAGGATATGTTCCGTGGTTTGGCGCCCTGGATGCGCGGGCTGCCGGGTGGATTGCTGCACACCAATATCGCTGGCTGCACGGTCTTCGCCGCCGTGTCCGGGTCCTCCGCGGCGACGCTGACCACCGTCGGCAAGATGTCCATCCCGGAACTGCGCGCACGCGGCTATCCCGAATACATGATCATCGGCACGCTGGCGGGGGCCGCCACGCTGGGCCTGATGATCCCGCCCTCTCTGACGCTGATCGTCTACGGCGTGACGATCAATGAATCGATCACCCAGCTTTTCATGGCCGGAATCATCCCCGGCCTCGTGCTGGCGATGCTGTTCATGAGCTATATCGTCGGCTGGCATTTCCTGCGGCCGTCGGAGCATGCGGAAAAAGGCCCCAAGCTGAGCCTTGGCCAGATGCTGGCCGAAAGCCGCTTTCTCATCCCCGTACTGTTGCTGGTCTTTGCGGTGATCGGGTCGATGTATTTCGGCTGGGCCACCGCGACAGAGGCGGCGGCGGTCGGTGTGCTGGGCGCCTTGCTGCTGGCCGCTCTGCAAGGGTCGCTGTCCCTCGGCACCTTTTCGCAAAGCCTGATGGGCGCCACGCGCACCTCCGCCATGATCGCGCTGATCCTGATGGGCGCGGCCTTTCTGTCGCTGGCCATGGGCTTCACCGGCCTGCCCCGCGCCTTGGCTGCATGGATCGACACGATGGGCCTGTCGCCGATCACGCTGATCGCAGCGCTGACGGTGTTCTACATCATCCTCGGGATGTTCCTTGACGGGATCTCGTCGGTCGTGCTGACCATGGCCATTGTGGAACCGATGATCCGTCAGGCTGGCATCGACGTGATCTGGTTCGGCATCTTCATCGTGGTGGTCGTCGAGATGGCGCAGGTGACGCCGCCCATCGGGTTCAACCTTTTCGTGCTGCAAGGCATGACCAACCACCAGATCGGCTATATCGCCAAGACGGCGATCCCCATGGTCCTGCTGATGCTGCTGATGGTCATCATCCTGGTCATCTGGCCAGAACTGGCCACATGGCTGCCGGACACGATCCGCCAGCGACCGTAGATGGATCCGCTGAGCCTTGCCGGACGCCACGCCAAATGGGTGATGGCCATAGGTCTGATCGTGGCGGCAGTCCTACCCGGGCTGGCGCGCTGGCTGTCGCAGGGGCTGGTGCCGCTGATCATGCTGCTGATGTTCCTCGGCGCGCTGCGGCTGCGCCCGGAGGAAACGGCGCAGATCCTGCATCGGCCACTGCGCTCCCTTTGGCAGGCGTTGGCGCTGCAACTTGCCCTGCCGCTTGGAGCGGTGTTGCTGCTGACCCTGACCGGATGGATTTCCCAGTTGTGGGCCGTGGCGATGGTTCTGGTGCTCACCGCGCCATCCATCGTGTCCAGCCCCAATATCGCGGCAATTCTTGGCCTGCAGGGCGGCCCGACCATGCGATTGATGATCTGGGGCACGGCATTGGTGCCGCTGAGCGCGGTGCCTGCGCTGCTGCTGATCTTTGGCGCGGCGGGTATCGGCACCATCCTGCTTGCGGCGGCCAAGCTGGCCGGGATCATCGCGGTGGCGGGTGGGCTGGGGCTGGTCATCAGGCGGGTGGCCCTGCCCGCCCCCGGCGTACGGGGTCTGCTGCGCCTTGATGGGGCCTCTGCGCTGGCGCTGGGGGTATTTGTCATTGCGCTGATGCCGGCCTTGCAGGAGGATCTTGTGACACGGCCCGGGGTCATCCTTGCATGGCTCTGCTTTGCCTTTGCGCTGAACTACATCCCCCAGATCGTCGCCTTTGCCCTGTTGAAGCAGCCCGTCGGCCGGAGCGAGGCGGGCGCCATCGCGCTGGTTGCAGGCAACCGGAATCTTGCGCTGATCTTTGCGGCACTTTCCCCGGAACAAGCCGCACCGCTATTGCCGTTTCTGGCGGCCTACCAGTTTCCGATGTTCCTGACGCCGCTCTGCCTTGGCTGGCTCTACCGGGCTGCCGCCGCGGATCCAGCATCTGTCACGCCGTCCGACCGCCATTGAGGCAGGCCCGGCCCCGGTCATGGGCAAGCCACTCCTGCGACGGGCACAAAAAGATGCGCCGGTTGATCGTGGACCGCGAAGGCGGGGACATGCCGCCTGTCTCTTTGACACCCACCATCAAAAAGGGCCCGCCGGTCAGACCGGCGGACCCATTGGTCCGGTTGCTCAGGTCGCAGACACGACCCGCGCCGTTCAAGAGATGCGGTTCAGAAGTTCCCCCACCGATGTCTTGGCGTCGCCATAGAACATGCGCGTGTTGTCCTTGAAGAACAGCGGGTTCTCGATCCCGGAATACCCCGTGCCCTGCCCCCGCTTGGAGACAAAGACCTGCTTGGCCTTCCAGACTTCCAGAACCGGCATCCCGGCGATCGGGCTGTTCGGGTCGTCCTGTGCCGCGGGGTTCACGATGTCGTTCGACCCAATGACGATCACCACATCCGTGTCGGGGAAATCGTCGTTGATCTCCTCCATCTCCATCACGATGTCATAGGGCACCTTGGCTTCGGCCAGCAGCACGTTCATGTGGCCCGGCAGACGGCCCGCGACGGGGTGGATGGCAAAGCGAACCTCCTTGCCCTGCGCGCGCAGACGGCGCGTCAGTTCGGCGACGTTTTGCTGTGCCTGCGCAACCGCCATGCCGTATCCCGGCACGATGATCACGCTGTCAGCCTCTTCCAGCGCGCTTGACACCCCCTCGGCGTCGATGGACACCTGCTCGCCCTCGACCTCCATCGCGGGACCGGCAGAGCCGCCGAAGCCGCCCAGGATCACGCTGATGAACGACCGGTTCATTGCCTTGCACATGATGTAGGACAGGATCGCACCGGAGGACCCGACCAGCGCGCCAACCACGATCAGCAGATCGTTGCCAAGGCTGAAGCCGATGGCCGCCGCCGCCCAGCCGGAATAGCTGTTCAGCATCGACACCACCACAGGCATGTCGGCGCCGCCGATGCCCATGATCAGGTGATACCCGATGAACAGCGCCGCCGCGGTCATGATGACAACGGGCAAAAGACCACCGTCCGACGTGAAATACCACACGAGGCAAAGAACCGAGATCGCCGCTGCCGATGCGTTCAGCAGGTGTCCGCCCGGCAGTTTCTTGGCCGCGCTACTGACCTTCCCCGCCAGCTTGCCATAAGCGATCACCGACCCGGTGAAGGTCACCGCGCCGATGAAGACGCCCAGAAACAGCTCTACCCGCAGGATATTGATCTCCACCGGGGTCTTCTTGGCGATAAGCGCGGCAAAATTTTCTGCCAGGGCCTTTTGTGTTTCCGGGTCCATGGCCAGCACGCGCGACATTTCGAAATGCGCGTTGAAGCCGACAAAGACCGCCGCCAGACCGACGAGGCTGTGCATCGCCGCGACCAGTTCCGGCATCTGCGTCATCTGCACGCGGTTGGCCAGTTGCATCCCGATGACACCGCCAATGGCGATCAACACGATCGACACCAGCCAGAGACCGGCGCCCGGGCCGATCAGCGTCGCCGCCACGGCCAGCGCCATGCCCGCGATGCCATACCAGACGGCGCGTTTCGCGCTTTCCTGACCAGACAGCCCCCCGAGCGAGAGGATGAAGAGGACCGCTGCGACCACATAGGCCGCCGTTGTAAATCCGAATTCCATGATCTCTACCCCCTCAGGACTTCTGGAACATGGCGAGCATGCGCCGCGTCACGAGGAAACCCCCGAAAATGTTGATACCCGCCATGAAGACCGACAGGGCGGCAAGGATCATGATGATCGCCGAACCCGATCCGATCTGCATCAGCGCACCAAGGATGATGATCGACGAAATCGCGTTGGTCACGGCCATCAGCGGCGTGTGCAGACTGTGCGCCACACCCCAGATCACCTGGAAGCCAACGAAGACCGCCAGCACGAAAACGATGAAATGCTGCATGAAGCTGGCCGGTGCGACCAGACCCGCGGCAAGGATGGCCGCCCCGCCAATGGCCAGCAAGGTGACCTGATTGCGGGTCTGCGCCTTGAAGGCGGCGATTTCATTCGCGCGCTTTTCCTCGGCGGTCAGTTCCTTGGGCTTTTCCTTCTTCTGCGCGGCAATGGCGGCCACCTTGGGAGGCGGCGGCGGATAGGTGACCTCTCCCTGGTAGGCCACGGTCGCGCCGCGGATCACGTCGTCCTCCATGTTGTGCACGACCTTGCCGTCCTTTTCGGGCGTCAGGTCGGTCATCATGTGGCGGATGTTCGTGGCATAGAGGGTCGAGGCCTGTGTGGCCATCCGGCTTGGGAAATCGGTGTAGCCCACGATGGTCACGCCATTGTCGGTGGTCACCTTCTCGTCGGCGATGGTGCCTTCGGCGTTGCCGCCCTTTTCCGCCGCGAGATCGACGATAACAGATCCCGGCTTCATCGCGGCGATCATATCCTCCAGCCACAGCTTGGGCGCCGGGCGGTTGGGGATGAGCGCGGTGGTGATGACGATATCTACCTCGGGTGCCAACTCGCGGAACTTGGCAAGCTGCGCCTCGCGGAATTCTGGGCTGGAAACCGAGGCATAACCACCGGTCGCGGCGCCATCTTTTTGTTCCTCCTCGAAGTCGAGATAGACGAATTCCGCGCCCATGGATTCGACCTGCTCGGCCACTTCGGGCCGCACGTCGAAGGCGTAGGTGATTGCGCCCAGCGATGTCGACGTGCCGATCGCCGCCAGTCCCGCGACACCCGCGCCAACGACCAGAACCTTGGCCGGCGGCACCTTGCCCGCGGCCGTGATCTGCCCGGTGAAAAAGCGGCCAAAGTTGCTGCTGGCCTCGATCACCGCGCGGTAGCCCGCGATATTCGCCATCGAGGACAGCGCGTCCATCTTTTGCGCGCGGCTGATGCGTGGCACCGCTTCCATGGCGATCACATTGGCGCCCTTGGCCTTCGCGATCTCCAATCCTTCTTCGTTGCCCCCGGGGTTGAAGAAGGTGATCAGCGTCTTGTCCGCCGTCAGGTGATCCATTTCCTCATGCGTGGGAATGCGGACCTTGGCGATGATATCCGACTGCGCCCACAGGTCCTTGCCACTGTCCACGACAGTCACGTCCGCCGCCTCGTAGTCGGAATCCATGAAACCGGCCAGTTCGCCGGCGCCCTTTTCGATGAGGCACTCATAGCCCAGCTTTTGCAGCTGTTTTGCGGAATCCGGCGTCATCGCCACGCGGGCTTCGCCGGACTCGACTTCCTTTGGTGTCCCGATTTTCACGTCTCTCATCCCCCTCATTCAGGAATCCCGTGTCCTGCGCCCTTGCGACGCAGGTTTGGCTGTTGGGTCTACAGGGCTGCCCTATCGCCCACAACCGGATCCCGCGGCTCTAAACCATAGCTTTCATGGATTTCAAAGCCATCTTCTTGTTTGTTGCGAATATCGAACATATTCGACAAGAAACTTACGCCGCATGCGCGTTTCTTCGGCTTCGACAAAGCGCTTTTCGATCACCCAGACAAAGATCGGCACCAGCGGTAGCGCCAACACCGCGTCCCAATACAGGATCATCCCCAGCAGCACCATCGAATCGCCCAGATAAATCGGGTTGCGCGACCGTTTGAAAATGCCACTGGTCACCAGCCTGTCAGCCTCCCGGTGGGGGATGACGGTGGTCCGGTGGCGGCGCATCTCATAGACCGCCAGCGCCATCAGGACGAGGCCGCCCCCAACCAGCATTCCGCCGAGCAGATCCGCCCAGACCGGGCCGAAATTCAACCCGAAGGCATAATAGGTCTTTTGCACCCAGGCCAGCGTCAGCGCCGCCAGCAGCCAGACCGGCGGCATGTCGATCCATTTCAGCATTACGGCCTCCTGCTCTGCCGTGCCTCTGTTCCCGGGCGCGCCGGTCCAATCCCCCGCGCGCCCCGATCCTTTCGGCCAGATAGGACAGGAAGTCTGCCTGCGCCAGTCAGGA
>CAZRZN010000066.1:0-17277 GCA_964604565.1 uncultured Rhodobacterales bacterium | reverse complement strand
GATGTGACCGGCTTCTTGCAGGAGGCCAATCCCGAGGCGCTGGAGGCGATGCGCGATCGTTTCGCCGCGCTGCGCGCATCCGGGCTTTGGCAGACGCGGCGGAATTCGATCCTTGCCGGACTGGAGGCAGCCCAGTGAGCGCGCCGCAGGTCAAGGGATGGTGCCCCGGCGCCTATCGTCCGATGCGGTCGGGGGACGGGCTGGTGGTGCGGGTGCGGCCGCCGCTGGGGCAGCTGTCGCCCGTGCAGGCGGCAGGACTGTCCGAGATGGCCACGCGCTTTGGCAGCGGGGCGATCGAGGCGACAGCGCGGGCAAACCTGCAACTTCGCGGCGTGAATGAGCGCGATTATCCGGCGCTGATCGATGGACTGGAGGACTTGGACCTGCTGCCCGGCGGGGCGGAGACGGAGGCGCGGCGCAATCTGATCCTCGATCCCTTTCGGGAGAACGGTGACCTCTCAGAAACCATGGCGGGGGCATTGCTGGACGGGCTGGCGGCGCCCGCCTTTGATGCGCTGCCGGGCAAGTTCGGCTTTGTCATGGACCTCGGGCCACGGCGGCAGTTGGCGCAGGTCAGTGGCGACATCCGGATCGAGGGCACGGAGTCCGGCATGATGCTGCGTGCCGATGGCGCGGCCACGGGGTGCCAGGTGCCCGACGGGGCAAGCGCGGTTCAAGCGGCGCTGGCGCTGGCCCGCTGGTTTCTGGACAGCGGCGGCGTCGGGGCGGACGGGCGCGGGCGGATGGCGCGGCACCTCGACGCCGGTGCAAGGGTGCCGCAACATCTGTCCGGCGATGCCATGCCTGTTGCCCCGGCGCCGCCGTGCCAGCCCGGCGCATGGGGCAGGGGAACCTGCGTTGCCGCAGCCTTTGGTCAGTTTACCGCCGCGGGACTGGCGCATCTCGCGGAGCAGGATGTGCAGATACGCGTGACGCCCTTCCGCATGCTGTTTCTGCCCGGTATCGCATCGGTTCCCGAGCATTCCGACCTGATCCTGACGCCGGGCGATCCGCTGCGCCGCGTGCAGGCCTGCACCGGGGCGCCGGGGTGTTCGCAGGCCAGTGTCGGCACGCGCGACATGGCCCGCCGCCTTGCGCCCGGTATCCCCGACGGGCAGATCTGGCATGTCGCTGGCTGTGCCAAGGGCTGCGCTTGGCCGCAACGCGCCGATGTGACCCTCGTGGGGCGCGATGGCGCATTCGACCTTGTCAACTCCGGGAGGCCGTGGGATGAGCCGCATCGCCGGGGGCTGCGGCCTGCGGATATCACGGACAATTTCAGGCCCTGACCCATGCCCTACAGCTATGAAAAAGACGGCGCGGCGATCTACAAGGAAAGCTTTGCCACCATCCGGTCTGAGGCCGCGCTGGACCGTTTCGCCGCGGATGAGGAACAGGTTGTCGTGCGCATGATCCATGCCGCTGGCCTTGTCGGGCTGGAACGGGATGTGCATGTCTCCGCAGGCATGGTCGCGACGGCGCGCGCGGCACTCGAGGCGGGTGCGCCCATCTTTTGCGATGCCTTCATGGTGTCGGAGGGCGTGACGCGCAAGCGCCTGCCTGCGGCCAACGACGTCATCTGCACGCTGCGTGACCCGCAGGTGCCGGATCTTGCCGCAGAGCTTGGCACGACCCGCTCTGCCGCGGCGCTGGAGCTGTGGCGCCCGCGTCTGGACGGGGCGCTGGTGGCCATCGGCAACGCGCCCACGGCGCTGTTTCACCTGCTGGAAATGCTGGAGGATCCCGATTGCCCGCGCCCCGCCGCGATCATCGGCTGCCCGGTCGGCTTTGTCGGCGCGCGCGAATCCAAGGAGGCGCTTTGGGCGGCGCAGCCGGTCCCGGCGCTGATCGTCGCGGGGCGGCTGGGTGGCAGCGCGATCACCGTCGCCGCCGTCAATGCCCTAGCGAGCCGCGCGGAATGACTGCGCCGGGCACAGTGCATGGCGTCGGCCTCGGCCCCGGCGATCCCGATCTGATGAGCGTGCGCGCGGATCGTCTGGTGCGCGGCGCGCGTCACGTGGCGTTCTTTCGCAAGGCCGGCCGCGCCGGCCGCGCACGCAGCATCGTCGAGGGGATGCTGCACGCCGATGCTGTTGAATTTGCAATGGAATATCCCGTCACGACGGAAATTCCGCTGAGCGATCCGCGCTACAATGAGATCCTGTCGGAATTCTACGCCGACTGCACAGCGCATCTGCGCGGCCTTGCCGAAGCGGGGGAGGATGTCGTCGTGCTGTGTGAGGGGGACCCGTTCTTCTACGGGTCCTTCATGCATCTTTACACCCGGTTGCGCGACGACGTGCCGGTGGCGGTGGTGCCAGCGATCACTGGCATGTCGGCGGCGTGGACGGCCACCGGGGAGCCGGTCACATGGGGCGATGATGTGCTCAGCGTGCTGATGGGCACGCTGCCGGAGGACGAGTTGACCGCACGCATGGTCGAGGCGGATGCGCTTGTGGTGATGAAGATCGGGCGCAACATGCCGCGTGTGCGCGCCGCGCTTGACCGGGCGGGCAAGCTGGACCGCGCCTGGCTGGTGGAATACGCCAGCATGAGCGGCCAGACCGTGATGCCCCTGGCCGTGGCCGGTGGCCGGGTGTCGCCCTATTTCTCCATCGTCATCGTCCACGGTCAGGGTCGGCGGCCATGACGGGCTGGGTCGTGATCGCAGGCCTTGGTCCCGGGGATGAGGCCCTTGTCACCCCGGAGGTGCAGGCGGCCCTGCATGAGGCGACCGATATCGTCGGCTATATTCCCTATGTGCGCCGCATTGCGTCCCGCCCGGGTCTGACCCTGCACGAAAGCGACAACCGGGTGGAACTGGACCGCGCGCGCCATGCCTTGGACATGGCGGCAGAGGGAAGGCGGGTCGTCGTCGTGTCGTCCGGCGATCCCGGGGTCTTTGCCATGGCCTCGGCGGTGTTCGAGGCGGTCGAGGCGGGGCCGCAGGCGTTCCGCGCGCTGGACATCCGCGTGTTGCCCGGCATCACCGCGATGCTGGCTGCGGCAGCCCGGGCGGGGGCGCCTTTGGGACATGATTTCTGCGCCATAAACCTCAGCGACAATCTCAAGCCATGGGCGTTGATCGACAGGCGGCTACGCCTCGCGGCGGAGGCCGATTTCGCCATGGCCTTCTACAATCCCCGCTCCAATGCGCGGCCCGAGGGGTTCGCCCGCGCGCTGGAAACGCTGCGCGCGGTCTGTGAGCCTGAGCGCGTGATGATCTTTGCCCGCGCCGTGACCACGGCAGAAGAGTCGTTGCGCGTGGTGTCGCTGTCCGATGCGACGCCGCAAATGGCGGACATGCGGACCGTCGTTCTGGTGGGGTCGTCCCTGACGCGGGTCATCGAGCGCGAAGGGGCCCCATGGGTCTACACCCCAAGGTCCGTCCCGGCATGAGCCAGCCAGTCCAGCACCTCTTGCGGCGTGGACACCTCGTGGCGGTCGGGCAGGGCGGGACGGTCAATCATGATCACCGGAATGCCAAGATCCCGCGCCGCCGTCAGCTTGCCGGACGCGCCGCTGCCGCCGGCGTTCTTGGACACGACAAGGTCGATGCCGTGTTCCTGCATCAGCGCGCGGTCGCCATCCACGCTAAAGGGGCCGCGATCCACGACCACGTTGTATTCCGGGAAGGGCGGGGCCGTCTCCGGCGGATCGACCAGCCGCAGCAGGTAGACATGCTGCGGGTTCGGCGCGAAGTCGGGCAGATGCATCCGGCCCACGGCGAGCATCACGCGGCGGGCCGGGCCGTTCAGCGCGGCAACCGCGCTTGCGATATCCGGCACATGAGTCCAGCGGTCGCCCGGTCCGGCAGCCCACGGGGCGCGGGTCAGCGCAAGCATGGGAATACCGGCCTCGGCGCAGGCGTATACAGCATTACGGCTCATCTGCGCGGCAAACGGATGGGTGGCGTCCACCAGATGCGTGATGCCCTCGGCCTTCAGGTAGGTCACAAGACCTTCGATGCCGCCAAACCCGCCGACCCGCTGCGGCAGTGGCTGGCGACGGGGACGTTCGACGCGTCCGGCAAAGGACACGGTGCCCTGCACGCCCGCCTCCGCAGCTGTGCGCGCCAGCGCCGTTGCCTCTGTTGTGCCGCCGAGAATCAGGAGGTTCGGGGTCATGACTGAGGGCGCTCCGTGGTTGACGATCATCGGTCTGGGCGAAGATGGACCAGCGGGCCTGACCGACGCAAGCCGCGAAGCACTGATGTCGGCAGAGATCGTCATGGGTCCATCGCGCCATCTGGCGCTGCTGCCGGATCTGCCGGGCGAGCGGGTCCAATGGCCGGTGCCCTTTGCCGATGGGCTGCACCTGCTGGAGGAGTTCGCCGGGCGGCAGGTGGCGGTTCTGGCCTCCGGCGATCCGTTCTGGTTTGGCGCGGGCAGCGTGATCGCGCGCCGTTTGCCACCCGGTGCTTGGCGGGCCCTGCCGGGGGTGTCGGTGTTCTCTCTTGCGGCGGCGCGGCTTGGTTGGCCGTTGGAACGGACGCTGTGCCTGGGAGTGCATGCGGCCCCGCTGACGCGCTTGCGGCCGCATCTTGCCCCCGGGGTCCGGCTGATCGTCACATTGCGGGACGGGGCGGCGGTGGCCGGTCTGGGCGAATACCTGACCAGCCTGCAATTCGGCCCCTCCGCCCTCTGGATCATGGAAGCGCTTGGCGGGCCGCGGGAGTCTGTCACCGAAACCAGCGCCGACGCAGTGCCGGAGGGGACCACCCATCCTGTTTGCGTCGCGATAGAGGTGGCCGGCGCGGGCCCCGCTCTGCCCTGTGCATCGGGGCTTGGGGACAGTTTCTTCGACAGTGACGGGGTGATGACCAAGCGTCCGGTGCGGGCGCTGACTCTGTCTGCGCTTGCCCCGTGCGCGGGAGAGACGCTGTGGGACATCGGGGGCGGATCGGGCAGCATCGGGATCGAATGGTTGCTGAGCCATCCGACGACGGAGGCGATCACGATAGAACCGCGCGCCGATCGTATCGCCCTGATCCGGGCCAATGCGGCGGCGCTGGGCGTGGACCGTCTGGAGGTTGTCGAAGGCCGCGCGCCGGAGGCCCTCAACGGCCTTATCCGTCCCGATGCGGTGTTCATCGGCGGCGGGTTGAGTGAGATGTTGCTGCAAAAATTGTTCGCGGACCTGCCGTCTGGCACGCGGCTGGTGGCCAACGCCGTAACGCTGGAAAGCGAGGCGGTCCTGTTGCAGGCGCAGGCGGTGCGCGGCGGTGCGTTGCTGCGGATCGACCTGTCGGAGGCCGCGCCGCTGGGGCCGCGCACCGGCTGGAAGGCTGCCTATCCGGTGGTGCAATGGAGCGTGGTGCTGTGATCGTGGCGGGCTTCGGATTCCGCGCGGCGGCAGAGGTATCCAGTCTGTCCGATGCACTGGACCGTGCGGCGCAGGGCCGCGAAGTGCAGCTTCTGGCGACGGCGGCGGACAAGGCGCGGGCGCCCGCCTTTCGCATTCTCGCTGAGACGCTGGAACTTCCGGTGATGGAATTGGATGGCAAGATCCTTCAATCCGTTGTGACTTCGACATATTCGACATTCAGTCTTGCCGCGCGTGGGACCGGCAGCCTCGCAGAGGCCGCCGCCCTCGCTGCGGCCGGACAGGGCGCGCGGCTGATCGCGCAGCGCGTGGTGTCCGCCGACCGCATGGCGACCTGCGCGCTGGCCGAAACGACAGGAGAGGGCACATGACCGTGCATTTCATCGGCGCCGGACCCGGCGCCCCGGATCTGCTGACGCTGCGCGGGCGCGATCTGATCGCGGCCTGCCCTGTCTGCCTTTACGCCGGGTCGTTGGTGCCCGAAGCCGTGCTGGCCCATTGTCCCGAAGGCGCGGAGATCGTGAACACCGCACCGATGGATCTGGACGCCATCCTCTCCGCCATCATGGCGGCGGAGGCCCGGGGGCAGGACGTGGCCCGGCTGCATTCCGGCGATCTGTCTGTCTGGTCCGCCATGGGCGAACAGTTGCGGCGCCTCGACGCGCTCGGCATCCCCTATACGGTGACGCCGGGTGTTCCGTCCTTTGCCGCCGCCGCCGCCGCGCTTGGCGCGGAACTGACGGTTCCCGGACTTGCGCAATCGGTGATCCTGACGCGCACGCAGGGCCGTGCCTCCCCCATGCCAAAGGGTGAGACACTGGCGAATTTCGCCGCCACCGGCGCGACGCTGGCGCTGCATCTGTCGATCGGACAAGTGGACAAGATCCAGTCCGAATTGTTGCCGCACTATGGCGCCCACTGTCCCGTGGCGGTCGTCTACCGGGCAAGCTGGCCGGATGAGCGGATCATCCGCTGCACCCTTGGCCGGTTGCAGGCCGCGCTGGACAAGGATATCCGCCGGACCGCGCTGATCCTTGTCGGTCCGGCGCTGGGCGATGGGCTGCGCGCGGAAAGCCAGCTGTATTCGGCCGATTATGACCGGCGTTACCGTCCGCAAACGGCGGACAGCCCCTGGGCGGAGTGGCACCATGGCGATGACTGAACAGTTTCCTTGCGGCCTCATGGTGTCGGCCCCGGCCTCCGGCACTGGCAAGACGACCGTCATGCTGGGCCTGTTGCGGGCCTTGCGCGACGAAGGTTTGGAAGTGCAGCCCTATAAATCCGGTCCCGATTACATCGACCCGGCCTTTCACCTTGCGGCCAGCGGGCGGGCCTCCTTCAACATCGACAGCTGGGCGATGGATGAGGGCCTGCTCGGCGCTATCGCCAGCCAGGCCCGAGGGGCGGACATCTGCCTCGGCGAGGGGTCGATGGGCCTGTATGACGGGGTCGCGACGCGCGGGCAGAGCGGCTTTGGCACCTCGGCTGAAACCGCGCGGCGCATGGGCTGGCCGGTCATTCTGGTGATCGATGTGGGCGGTCAGGCGCAGTCGGCGGCGGCTACGGCGCTGGGGTTCGCGCGCTACATGCCGGATCTGCCCTTTGCCGGAGTGATCCTGAACCGGGTCGCCTCGCCCCGCCACGAGAGGCTGACCCGGCTGGGGATGGAACATGCCGGGCTCAAGGTGCTGGGCGTACTACCGCGTCGTGGCGACCTGACCCTGCCGGAGCGGCATCTGGGCCTCATTCAGGCGGTGGAGCACCCGGATCTGGAGGCGGCCATTGCCGGCTACGCCGATTTCCTTCGGGACCATGTGGATCTGGCAACCATTCGCGCGGCGGCGGCAGGCGGCCTGAAACCGGATGAGGGAACCTTGCCGAAGCCGCCCGCGCAGCGGATCGCATTGGCCCGCGATGCGGCGTTTTCCTTTACCTATCCCCATCTGCTGGAGGGCTGGCGCACAGCGGGCGCGGAAATCCTGCCCTTCTCTCCGCTGGCGGATGAGGCGCCCGACGACACGGCCGATCTGGTCTGGCTGCCGGGCGGATACCCGGAGCTTCATGCCGGCAAGCTGGCGGCAGCCACGCGGTTCCGGGAGGGGCTGCAAGCCTTTGCCCGAACGCGTCCGGTGCATGGCGAATGTGGCGGATACATGGCACTTGGCGCCGCATTGGTCGACAAGGAGGGCGTTTCGCATCAGATGGCGGGCCTTTTGGGGCTGGTCACCTCCTATGAAAAGCGCAAGTTCCATCTTGGCTATCGGCGGGCCGTGCTGGAGTCCGCCTTGCCCGGATTTGCCCCGGGTGCCGCGCTGCGCGGGCATGAGTTCCATTATTCGACGATCCTCGACCAGCCTGACGCGCCCTTGGCGTCTGTGGCCGATGCGGATGGCAACCCGGTGCCGGAAACCGGATCGTACCGGGGCCATGTCTCGGGCACTTTCTTTCACTTGATCGCGGCAGAGGCACAGCGCGCATGACCGGCTTCGTCAGTTTCGTGGGCAGCGGGCCGGGCGACCCGGAGCTTTTGACGCTCAAGGCGGTGGACCGCCTCAAACGCGCGGATGCAGTGCTGTTCGACGACCTGTCCTCAGGGCCCATCCTGACCCATGCGCGCGCCGGGGCGGATCTGGTGGGCGTGGGCAAACGGGCGGGACGCGCCTCGCCCCGGCAACATCATGTCAGCCAGTTGCTCGTGGATTACGCCCAGGAGGGCGGGCGTATCGTGCGGCTGAAATCCGGCGACAGCGGGCTTTTCGGCCGGTTGGAGGAGGAACAGCTTGCGCTGCGTGCAGCCGGCATTCCCTATGAGATCATTCCCGGCGTCCCATCGGCCGTGGCGGCGGCGGCGGCCTGCGGGATTCCGCTGACCCGCCGGCTGACGGCGCGCCGCGTGCAATTCGTCACCGGCCACGATGCCAGTGGCGCCCTGCCGGAGGATCTGGACCTCACGGCGCTGGCGGATCCGATGGCGATGACAGTTGTGTTCATGGGTAAGCGGACCTTCCCCCGGCTGGCTGAGACCTTGATGGCGCATGGCCTGCCCGGCGCTACGCCAGCGATCCTTGCAGAGGCCGTCGGCACGCCCGACCAGCAGTTGCAACGGGACACGGTGGCAGGCCTTGCGGCGCGTCTGGCGCAGGAGATCGGAACGAGGCCCGCGCTGATCCTTTACGGGCCGATGGCCGAAATCGGAGTCGGCTTTGACTGAGCTTTGGCTGATCGGCATCGGCACCGGCAATCCGGCGCATGTGACGCTTGAGGGTCAGCAGGCGTTGCGCGAGGCGACCACGGTGCTGATCCCCCACAAGGGCGCCGCCAAGGAAGATCTGGCCGAGGTCCGGATGCAGATCCTGCGCGCGGCAGGAGCAGGCGCAGGCGTGGTGACCTTCGAGATGCCGGTGCGGGACGAGAGCCTGCCGTATCAGGACCGCGTGGCGCGTTGGCATGATGAGATTGCAGCGCGCTGGCAAACGGCGCTGGAGGGCGCGCCGGAGGGACCTGTCGCGCTGCTGGTCTGGGGCGATCCCGGGCTTTACGACAGCACGCTCAGGATCGCGGAACGCCTGACCCCAAAGCCAAGGATCCGTGTGGTGCCCGGCGTGACGGCGTTGCAGGCGCTGACGGCGGCCCATGCGATCCCCTTCAATACCTTGAACGGGGCTGTGATGGTCACCACCGGGCGGCGGCTGCGGGATCATGGCTGGCCCGAAGGGGCCGGGACCGTCGTGGTCATGCTGGACGGGGAGTGTTCGTTTCAGCGGCTTGCGCCGGAGGGGATCTGGATCTGGTGGGGCGGCTTTCTGGGGATGCCGGAACAAGTGCTGGACGCCGGACCGTTGGCGGAGGCAGGGCCGCGCATTGTCGCCACCCGCGCAGAGGCGCGCGCGCGGCATGGCTGGATCATGGACACCTATCTGCTGCGGCGCGACGCCGCGCAGGCGACAGCCCTCTGAGTCACGGACTTCAGGGCCGGACGGATCGGGCCTCGCCAGCCGTTGCCTTGTTGCCGCTGCCGGGGTTGATGCTGCCAATCGGCGCCGCCCCGAACGCCCTTCGGCGTGAGGCTGTCAAGCGCCGGGGCGACAGCGGGTCACGGCACGCCACTAGGCCGCTATTCCACCGTGACCGATTTGGCCAGATTGCGGGGCTGATCGACATCCGTCCCCTTGGCGATGGCCGTATGGTAGGCCAGCAATTGCGCCGGGAGCGCATAGAGTATGGGCGCCAGAATATCGGGAACCGTCGGCATCTGAATCACGCGCCACACGTCCTGACCCACGGCTGCGGCGCCTTCCGCATCGGTGATCAGACAGACCTTGCCGCCGCGCGCCATGACCTCCTGCATGTTGGACACCGTTTTCTCGAAAAGCGCATCCTTGGGCGCCATGACCACAACGGGAACATGCTTGTCGATCAGCGCGATCGGGCCGTGTTTCAGTTCGCCTGATGCATAAGCTTCGGCATGTATATAACTGATCTCCTTAAGTTTAAGCGCGCCCTCCAAAGCCAGCGGATACATCAGCCCGCGGCCCAGGAACAGGATGTCGCGCGCCTCCGCCAGTTTGCGCGAAACAGAGGCGATGACCTCATCGCGATCCAGCGCCGCGTTGAACGTGCCCGGAAGCGCGCGCAGCGCCTTGAGGTAGGTGTCCCGCGCTTGGGGCGTCATGCGCCCCCGCGCCTCGGCCGCGGAAATCGCCAGCAAAAGCAATACGTTCAATTGGCATGTGAAGGCTTTGGTCGATGCCACGCCGATCTCTATGCCTGCATGGATGGGCAGGGCCAGATCGCTTTCTCGTGCGATGGAACTGTCCGGCACATTCACCACCGCATAGATATGGTCGGCCTTTTCCTGACAGTAGCGCAGCGCGGCCAGCGTATCGGCGGTCTCACCGGACTGCGATACGAACAATGCCGCCGTGCCGGGCAGGACGGGCGGTTCGCGATACCGGAACTCCGACGCGATATCCACCTCCACCGGAAGGCCCGCCAGTTGCTCGAACCAGTATTTTGCCGTCAGGCAAGCGTAAAAGGCCGTGCCGCAGGCCACCATGGTCAACCGCTCGATTTTGGAAAAGTCGATGCCCGGCTCGGGCAGGGCGATCCCCGCGTCGGTCAGATAGGCGTTCAGCGCGTTCGACAGGACGAGGGGCTGCTCGGCGATTTCCTTTGCCATGAAATGCTTGTAGCCGGCCTTGTCCACGCGGGCGGCGTCCATCTGGACCCGGCGCTTGGTTCGGTTTGCGAGGCGGCCCGCCTCGTCCCGGATCTCGACCCCGGCGCGGGTCAGGATGGCGCGGTCCCCTTCCTCCAGATAGGTCAGATCGGGCGTCAGCGGCGCGAGGGCGATCGCGTCGGAACCGACATACATCTCCCCCTCGCCATGGCCGATGGCCAGAGGCGACCCCTTGCGCGCCGCCACCATGAGATCGTTTTCGCCCTGAAACAGAAAGGCCAGCGCAAAGGCGCCTTCGAGCCGGTCGATACAGGCCAGCGCCGCATCCACCGGGGAAAGCCCCGACTGCATCAGATGATGCGTCAGCAGCGCGATGGTTTCGGTGTCCGTCTCGGTTTCCGGGTCGAGCCCGGCGGCGGAGACCTGTGCCCGCAGCTCCTTGTAGTTTTCGATGATCCCGTTGTGGACCACCGCAACCGGTCCGGACAGATGCGGATGCGCGTTGAGTGTCGACGGCCCGCCATGCGTGGCCCAGCGGGTGTGTCCGATCCCCGATTTGCCCGACAAGGGATTATGCACCAGAAGGTCCGACAGGTTCACCAGCTTGCCCATGGCCCGGCGCCGGTCCAGCTTACCCCCGGAAACCGTCGCGATGCCCGCGCTGTCGTAGCCGCGATATTCCAGCCGGCGCAGCGCCTCGACCAGTGTCGGGGCGACTTCGTGCGTGCCAAGAATGCCTACAATTCCACACATGTCCTGAAATCCCTTGCGTTCAAAGCTCTGGCCCGGTCGGTCAGGCCTTGTCCTGTTGTTTTGCCTTTTTCTTCGCCCGCAGGAGAGTCCGCAGCCTGGTGGCGAAATCCGGCTTGTTCTCCTGCCGGCCGCGGGCGATGCCCAGCGCCCCCGCCGGGACGTCGCGCGTGATGGTCGATCCGGAACCGGTCATCGCCCCGTCGCCGATCGTCACGGGCGCCACCAGCATGGTGTTCGACCCGATGAAGGCGTCCTTGCCGATCACGGTCCGGTGCTTGAGAAAACCGTCGTAGTTGCAGGTGATCGTGCCCGCACCGATCTGAGCCTTCTCGCCAAGCTCGGCGTCGCCCAGATAGGTCAGGTGTTTCGCCTTGGCACCCGCACCAAGCCGCGCGTTCTTGACCTCGACAAAATTGCCGACTTGTGCGTTTTCGGCCAGTTCGGCGCCGGGCCGCAGCCGGGCGAAGGGGCCGACCACCGCGCCCTGACTTATATGACATCCCTCCAGATGCGAAAAGGCGCAGATGCGGGCGCCGGATTCCACGGTCACGCCGGGGCCGAAGACGACATTCGGCTCCACCTCCGCGTCGCGGCCCAGATGCGTGTCCCAGGCAAGATGCACGGTCTCCGGCGCCTGAAGCGTCACGCCAAGCTCCAGCAGTTTGGCACGCGCCGTGTTCTGAAACGCGGCCTCGGCGGCGGCAAGGTCGGCCCGCGAATTGACGCCCAGCGTCTCTGCCTCGGCGCAGCGCACGACCGTGGCGCTGCGTCCCGCCGCGCGGGCAAGGCCCGGCACGTCGGTCAGATAGTATTCGCCGCTGGCATTGTCGTTGCCGACCTTTGACAGCATCTCCCGCAACAGGGCCGCGTCCGCCGCGATCACGCCGGAATTGCACAGCGTCAGGGCGCGGTCCTCTGGCGTCGCGTCCTTGTACTCCACGATGCGGTCCAGCGCATCGCCCCGGGTGACAAGCCGTCCGTAGCGTCCGGGCGTGGCGGCATCGAAGCCCAGCACAACCACATCATGCGACGCCCGCGCGTTCCGCATCGCCTCCAGTGTTTCCGGCGAGATGAAAGGCGTATCTCCGTAGAGCACGACAACATCGCCCTCGAATCCCTCCAGCGCGGGCAGGGCCTGCGCCACCGCGTGCCCGGTGCCAAGCTGTTCGGCCTGTTCGACCACATGCACATCCGGGTCATGGGCCTTCGCGGCGGCTTCGACCTCGGCAAAGCCATGTCCCGCGACAACGACGGTCCGTTCCGGGTGCAGCGCGGCCCCGGCGCGCATCGCGTGCCACAGCAACGGGGCACCCGCGATCCGGTGCAGCACCTTGGGGCGGTCCGATTTCATGCGGGTGCCCTTGCCGGCCGCAAGGATGATCAGGGCGGTGCTCATGACCTGCTCCGTAATTGCCTCTTTCTTGCGCCCGTTCTATCCGGTTGGCCAAAGGGTGCAAGGCGGCGCGGTTCACGGCGCGTTGCGGCATGTGACAAGGGGCACGATGAATGCGGAAATGCGTAATTTTTGACTTGGACGGAACGCTGGCGGACACCAGCGGCGATCTGATCGCCGCGGCGAATGCCTGTTTCGACGGCATGGGCGTCGATGCGCGGCTTGATCCCGTGGCCGATGGTGGCATTGCGCTGCGCGGCGGGCGGCGGATGCTGACAGAAGGGTTGCAGCGCGCCGGACAGTATTCCGCGGCGGAGGTGGACCGCTGGTATCCCCGATTGCTGGATTTCTACGGCGATGCGATCGACCATCACAGCACGCTCTACGATGGCGCGGTGGAATCGATCGAGGCGCTGCGCCGGGCGGATTACGCGGTGGGCATCTGCACGAACAAGCCGGAGGCGCTGGCCCAGACACTGCTGACGCGGCTGGGCGTGCGGGATCTGTTCGGCTCCATGATCGGGGCGGACACGGGGCCCACGCGCAAACCGGACGTGGCGCCCTATTGGGCGGCGGTGGACGGCTGCGGCGGGCTGCGGGCGGCGTCTTTGCTGGTAGGAGACAGCGACACCGACCGCAAGACCGCCAGCGCGGCGGGCGTGCCCTGCATCCTTGTCACCTTTCCGCCCGGCGCCGAAGACGTGCACGCCCTGACGCCGGAGGCGGTGATCGACCATTTCGACCGGTTGGAGGAAACGGTGCGTCGGCTGATCGGCTGAGGTCGCGCATCGCTCCGGCGATCCCGCGTGCCTGCCCCCCGGTCGGTTTCGCCGTTGCAGGGGATGCCACGGCCTGTCCGACGGGTCGGGATCCGCCGCAGATCACCCCCGCGCCGATGATCATGCTCAGGTCGTGGCCTCTTCCCCTTCGGAAATCTCACATCGCGCGGCCTGAAAAAGATGGTAGGTCAGCGCCGAAAGCGGCGTCTCCTCCAGTTGGTCGATGGCGTCGGAGATCGCCCCGGCCCGCTCCCGCCCGAGCACCGGATCGGCCAGCGCATGAAATTTTGCGCGGATCTCCGCCTCCGTGGGTGGGGCCTCCGCGTCCCAGCGCGGGGTCATCCACGGCCCTTCCAGCGTTTGACCTGTCGTCAGGACCAGTCTCACCCGTGCCTTTCGCTGCCCCGGGAACACCGCATTGGCGGAGGCGTCCTCCGTCATCGACAGGCTTTCCGACAGGCGCAGGATTTCGGGATCTTTCAGCGCGGCACCCGTCAGATCCTCTGGCGTGATGTCGCCCCGGACCATTGCGACAGCGCAGGGGAAGGATGTCGAATACTGCGCCTCCTCGGACGAACGGGGGCGCGCGGTGGCAAGGCGCAACGCCTCGTGAAAGCTGTCGATCTCGATCCGCGCCACATCCGCCCCGGTCAGCCCATGCGCCCGCCGCAGGGCAAGAACGCCTTCGACCGGGGCCTGCGCCCAGCGGCACACCGGATAGGGTTTGAAATACTGTTGCAGGATGCGCCAGTCCGTCCCCAATCCGGTCCAGTGTTCCGGCGCCTGTTCGACCGTGACGGCAGGCGCCCCGGTGAAGCCGCGCCGCGCCATCTGCACCGCCGAGACACCGGTGAGCGCGCCCCAGCCGGAGCCGTCCTTGACCATGCTGGGATGATCGATGCAGCGCATCATCTGGCTGCGCGGCCCGTGATATTCGGCGATCCCCAGCGCATGACGCGTCCGGTCCGGGTCAAGGCCCAGCAGACGCGCGCCGCCGGCCGCCGCCACGACCGCGCCCCAACTGCCCGAGGTGTGGTAGTCCGGGCAGGTCAGATGCTGCGCCACCGAGGCGCGGGCGCCGAATTCATATCCCATGACCAGTGCGGTCAGGAAGTCCGTGCCGCTGACGCGTTCGGCATGACCGAAGACCAGCAAGGCGGGCAGCAATGGACAGCCGATATGCCCCTTGGCGGGGTTGTAGCCGTCATGACCATCCAGGCTGTCGATCGTCATGCCCATCGCCATGGCCGCCGCCGCGGGCGCCGCGCGGCGCGCGTCGAACAACATGGGGGTTTCTCCGGGGAAATCCTCGGCGGCGTGATCGCGTATGATCCGCGACAGATCGGTCCCAAGGCCGCCTGCCGCGATCCCGATCAGGTCCAGCAGGCATGTCCGGGCCTGCCTGCGAACATCGTCGGGCAGGTCCTGCCAGCGCAGGGCGTGGATGAAATCCAGCGGTCTCATGGTCCCAGATTAGCCCGGTGTCTGCCGCTGGATCGTGCAGAAAACGACCAATTTGGCGGCTGCGGGTCGTGAATGGATTGACCCCGCCGGGTTGGCTGCGGCAAAACCGGGCGCATGACAGAGCGTTTCACAGGCAGTTTCACCCAGCAGGAACCCATTCCCGAGGCCGCCATCGCCGCCGCGGTGGAGGTCATGCGCGGCGGTCGGCTGCACCGCTACAACACTGCACCGGGCGAGACGTCGCATGCTGCCCTGCTGGAGCAGGAATTCGCCGCGATGACCGGCGCGCGCTATTGCCTCGCGGTCGCTTCGGGCGGCTACGCGCTTGGCTGTGCGCTGCGCGCCGTGGGTGTGCAGCCCGGCGATCCCGTGCTGACCAATGCCTTCACGCTGGCGCCAGTGCCCGGCGCGATTGCCAGCGTTGGTGCGGTCCCGGTGTTCGTCGGCGTCACGGAGGATCTGGTGATCGACCTCGAAGATCTCGCCACCAAGGCGGACGGGGCCAAGGTCCTGATGCTCAGCCACATGCGCGGGCATCTGTGCGACATGGACCGGCTGATGGCGATCTGCGATGCCGCCGGTGTCATCGTGATCGAGGATTGTGCGCATACGATGGGTGCCGCGTGGCAGGGCGTGCCTTCGGGGCGGCATGGCACGGTGGGCTGCTATTCAATGCAGACCTACAAGCATGTCAACTCGGGTGAGGGCGGTTTCCTCGTCACCGACGACGAGGAGATCGCGGCCCGTGCCGTCATGCTGTCGGGGTCCTACATGCTGTATGAAAGGCATCTGGCCGCGCCGGGACCGGAGGTGTTCGAACGGGTGAAATATACCACCCCCAATGTCTCCGGCCGGATGGACAATCTGCGCGCCGCGATCCTGCGCCCGCAGTTGCAGGATCTGGACACTCAGGTTGACCGCTGGAACGCCCGCTATGCGGTGGTCGAGGAGGGGCTGCGCGGCACTCCCGGTTTGCGGCTGACACACCGTCCGGAGGCAGAGCGTTTTGTCGGATCCTCGATCCAGTTTCTGCTGCTGGACTGGACGCGCGGGGCCGTCCAGCAAGTCTTGACCCGATGTGCCGCGCGCGGTGTGGAACTGAAATGGTTCGGCGGGTCAGAGCCGGTGGGCTTTACCTCGCGCTATGACAGCTGGCGCTATGCCCCGTCGCAGCCGATGCCGGAAACCGACCGGATCCTGCGCGGCATCGTCGACATGCGCCTGCCGCTGACATTCTCGCTCGACGATTGCGCGTTGATCGCCCGCATCATCCGGGCAGAGGTAGGCGCGGTCTTTCAGGGGCAGGGCGCATGAGCGATCTTTCACATGGCGCGGCCTGGATGGCGGGCAGGATCATGCCGGTGGCCGAGGCAAAGATCGGTGTCACCGACTGGGGCCTGACCCATTCAGACATTGCCTATGATGTTGTGCCTGTGGTGGACGGCGGATTCTTCCGGCTCGAAGACTACCTTGAGCGGTTCATGGCGACGATTGACGCGGGCCGCTACCAAATCGCTGAAGGCCGGGACGAGATCCGCAGCGCGCTGACGGAGATGGTGCGCGCATCGGGCCTGCGGGACGCCTATTGCGCGATGGTCGTGGCGCGCGGCGTGCCTCGGGTGCATGGATCGCGCGATCCGCGGGATTGTCTGAACCATTTCTACGCTTGGGTCGTGCCCTATGTGCATGTGATAAAGCCCGATGTGGTGGACAGCGGCGCCTCTGTCTGGATCGCAAAGGAGGTGCGCCGCATCCCCGCCGACAGTGTCAATCCACGCGCGAAAAACTATCACTGGGGTGATTTCACCGCCGGCCTGTTCGAGGCCAAGGACGCGGGGTTTGAGACGGTCCTGCTGTGTGATCATGCGGGCAATGTGACCGAGGGTCCGGGGTTCAACGCCTTTGCCCTCAAGGGAGATCGGCTGATCACGCCGGATCTGGGGGTGTTGCAGGGCATTACCCGCCGCACGACGCTGGAAATGGCGCAGGAGATCGGGCTGGAGACCGAGATCCGCACATTGCCGCTCGAAGAGTTTCTGGAGGCGGATGAAGTCTTCTTGTCATCCTCTGGCGGTGGCGTGCTGCCAATCTGCCGGGTGGATGACAGGGTGTTTGGCAATGGCAAACCCGGCCCGGTGGCGTCGCGTCTGAATGCGCTTTACTGGGACTGGACGCGCCGCGCGGATCTGCGGACGGAAATCTGATCTTATCCCACCACAGTCCGTCGCATGGCGCATTGGGTGCGGCACGAATACGCACTTCGCCCGCCAGCGTTTGTTCGGTCCTGCAAGAAAACCCTCTGACATCGATATTCGCGGCGGGTTTGTGTCCGGGCCGATTCGGGCAGCGGCTAGTCGATATTCCCGGCTGGGGAGAGAGGGGAA
>CAZRZN010000065.1:6066-17286 GCA_964604565.1 uncultured Rhodobacterales bacterium | reverse complement strand
GCTCGATCACCGTGTCTCCGGCGGCGGCGACAAAGTAGCGGTCGTCGCCGGTGCCCCCCGACATCTCGTCGGCGCCCGCACCGCCGTTCAGCGTGTCGTTGCCATCGCCGCCTTCGAGCGTATCCCTGTCGCCGTTGCCGCGGAGCACGTTGTCTTCAACGTCACCGATGATCCGGTCGGCCTGGTCACTGCCGGTGACGTCTTCCACGCCGTCGATCACATAGTTCTGGCCCAGCAGAACGGATCCATTCTGAATGAAATCCCAGCTGAATCCCATCATATCGACGGAGATACCCACATCAAGTTCCGTAAACTGGCTGGCATCGAACAGATCGGTATCGGCCCCACCATAAAGGTTGCTGCCATTGTCATCTTCGGTCAGGAGGAAAACATCATTGCCGGCCTCGCCATGCAGCGTATTGGCGTCTCCGAGTGGGCTGTTTTGTCCATTGATCGTATCGTCGCCGTCTCCGCCGAATATTTCGGTCGCTTGACCGCTAAGCCCGTTGATCCAATCGGCACCGGACCCGCCGATGGCATTTTCCATCGAGACCAGCGTTTCGGTGATGCCGTCAAAGGTTGCGATGCCGGCATCGAGGTCGATGATGCCGCCAGTGGTCTTGTCGCCGTAGTCGGCGGTCCGACTGCTGCTGCTTTCCGTGATCGTCAGATCAAAGGCCTGCGCCACCTCGACCGTGCCATCGAAGGCCACCAGTTCCAGCGCCAGGACGCCGGTAAAGCCCTGCGGCGGCGTCCCGGAAAGCGACATCGTGGCGGCATCGAAAACCAGCCAGCCGGGCAAGCTGTCCCCGCCGACGACGCGCAGAGACAAGGTCAGAACGTCACCATCCCGGTCCGTGGCCATCCCGCCCGTCAGATCAATGGACAGCGGCGTGTTCTCTTCGCTGCTGACCGACGAAACCGGGGCCACCTCCGGAGCGTCATTGACGGCACCGACGCGCAGATCGACCGCACGCAGCGCCTCTGCCGTGCCATCGCTGACGAAGAGTTCAAGGGCAACGTTGCCGTTGAAATCGCTGGGCGGCGTGCCTGTCAGGGTCCTGAATTCGGGGTCGAAGGACAACCAGGTCGGCAACGCCACGCCACCGGCTCCCCTCAGTTCGACGACAAGCGCATCGCCATCGGCGTCCGAAATTGCGGTTGCGGGCAGCGTGAGCGACAGCGCCGTGTCTTCGGCCGCATAAAGCGGACCAAAGGGCGCGATTACCGGTGCGTCGTTCACCGTTTCGATGGTGATGTCGACGCGGGCCGTGTCGCTGACACCGGTCGTGTCGGTGATTTCATAGGTGAAAAAGGCCGGGCCCGACCGCTCGTCCTCGGGCGTGATGATGATCTGTCCATCAGCGGTCAGAGTGACATCGACCCCCTCCGCCTCGAGCAGGCGGGAGATCTGAAATGCCTGCCGGTCGACATCCCGGTCATTCGCCAGAAGTTCGGTGACAAAGATGGCACGCGGCGTATCCTCGATCAGGATCAGAGTGTCGTCCGCCGCGTCAGGCGCATCGCCGACGCCCAGAACATCGACGGTGACGGTAGTGGGCACTTCGAAACCAAGCTCGTTTGTCAGCGCGTAGCGCAATGTGAGTTCGCCGAAGAAATCCTCTGTCGGCGTCACCCGCCAAAGACCGTTTTC
This sequence comes from uncultured Rhodobacterales bacterium, assembly GCA_964604565.1. Lineage (GTDB taxonomy): Bacteria > Pseudomonadota > Alphaproteobacteria > Rhodobacterales > Rhodobacteraceae > CAZRZN01. The sequence goes on along the minus strand of CAZRZN010000065.1, from coordinate 15,632 downwards.
CAGTTCGGTCACGGTTGCGTTTAGCTGATCGTTGACCCCCGCGGTGAGACCGAGAAACTCCACCGAGGATCCAAGGGGCAGGTCGTCATTCGCCATCAGCACCGCGGGATCGATGTCGATGAAACCATCCTCCAAAACCTCGAACCCTGCATCCGACACCGCCACGGGAACATCGAACAGCGGCATGACCAGCAGACTGGCATAGCCGACCGCGGTTGCGCCCGCGGCATCCGTGACCCGGTAGGAAAACCCGCCATCTCCGAAATACCCCGGGCGACCGGTGAATACGGCCTGATCGCCATCCTGATAGACGGTGCCGTTGTCGCCATCGAACACCTCGACGATGGAGAAGCTGTCGCCCTCGACGTCCCGATCATTCGCGATCAGGTCGGCCAGGTCGATACGGATCTCACGGTCCTGATCGCCAAAGAACAGACCGTCCGGGTTGGCAATGGGTGCGTCGTTGACCGGTGTCACGGTGACCGTGATCTCGCCTGTGTCAGTCGCCCGGCCATCGGTGATGCTGTAACGGAAAGTGAAATCGCCTGTCACATTCTCGTCCGGGACGAACTGGTAGCGGCCATCCGGCAGTTCCAGCAGACGTGCACCCGGGACCTCGGTTTCGATCGCCACGAAGGACGCCGCCTCACCGTCCAGATCGGTGTCATTGGCCAGAAGATCGGTGATCGTGAATTCAAGCGCGGTGTCCTCGGACGTGGTAAATAGGTCTGCCACCGCATCAGGGGCGCTATTAGTGCTGATCACGTCCACCTCGACCGTGCCGGTGCTTTCGCCGTGGCGGTCATCGGTCACGGTGTATTCGAATGACGCCGACCCGTCGAAATCAGCCGTTGGGGTAAAGGTGATGTCCGTCCCATCAAAGCTGACGGTGCCGTTGACCGGATTGCCCACACCGATGAAACGGAACGGGTCACCGTCCACATCGAAGTCGTTTGCCAGCAAGTCGGCGGGCGTCACTGTCACGCTGCCATCCTCGAACGCGCTGAGCGTATCGGTGACGGCGGTCGGCGGGTCGAGCAGGGATTGAACGTCAAAGACGATCTGGCCCGTTACGGGCCCCTCGGCATCGTCGGTCAGCGTGTAGGTCAGCAGATCCTCGCCCGCGAAACCCAGAGTGGGCGTGTAGGTCACCGTTGCCCCAAGCGTGCCGTTGAACGCGACGGTCTGGAGGGCTGCATTGGATGTGACCCCGTCGGTGTTCACGAAGCGCAGGACATACTCCTCTGCGACAGCAAGGGGAACATCGGCGCTGATCCGGCCCGTCGCCGTATCGACCGTCATCCAGTCGGGCAGGGGCGAACCGTCCCCCAGCGTCGCGGACCATGTGCCACCGGAAAGCGGCACCAGATTGCCGGGCGCGTCAATCGTTACGGTCCCCGGCGTCACCTGCACAGTCGCGTTGGGCGTGCTGCCAAATCCGGTGATGCGCAGCGCATCGCCGTCGTCGTCACGGTCGTTTGTCAGCAGGTCGGTGACCGCGACCGTGACCGATGCGCCCTCATCCAGTTCGATACGATCCTCGACGGCTTCGGGGGCTTCGCGCGCGGGCAGGACATTGAAGACGATATGCGCCGGATCCGAAATCGCCGCCTTGCCGTCGTTCGCGGTATACAGCATCGCGACCGAACCGTTGAAATCGTCGGGTGTGATGACGTCGATCCGCTCAGGCTGATCCGCAACCCCGATGTCGTCGCGTTCTTCATATACAAGGGTTTCGTCGACCACGACCTCGGTGATGATCGACATGTCCGGCACGCTGCCACCGGAGATGTCAAGCCGCACAGGCACCGCGCCCACGAAGGTCGAGGGTGGCATCCCGGCAAAGCTGAGATCGGAGGCGTCAAAGCTCAGCCAGTCGTTCAGGGGTGCGCCACTTTCACGGGCGACGTCGATCGCGCTTCCGGTCAGATCCACGCCGAGCGTGCCCGCCGGCCCCGCGACGCCGGCCAGAACCGCGTTGATCGCGGCAAGGTTCGGCGCATCCGGGTCGATCACGAACTCCAGCGTAAAGCCGCGGTCGGTCGAATACCGCTCATTTCCGGGCAAATCGGGTCTTGCGGGCGGGGTAAAGACGATCTGCACGCGGGCTGGCGCATCGTCTTCGTCCACGCCGAAATCCGAAATCGCCAGCACCCGTGTATCGGCATCGAACTGCAACCATGCTGGCAGGGGACGCCCGCCCAGAACGATGGCCTCCACTGTCGCTTCGGCAATGTCGAAGCGCGCGACAGTATCGCCATCAGGCGACAGGGACCAGTCATAGGCCTCCCGCAGGACAAAGTCCTGCATCACAACCGTCTCCACAGAGATACCCGCGGCCAGTTCATCGGCATCATCGACCGGATCGAAGGTAAAGCGGAATGGATGGACCGCCCCGTTGGATGGATCTTCCACGAAAACCGCCACCTCGACAGGGTCGGTCAGATCCCCGGGGACAACGCCGGTGAAGGTCAGGGTGGCCGCGTCGAACGACAGCCAATCGGGCAAGTCGGTGTTGTTGGCCGACGTGGCACGCACGGTGTGATCCGGCGACAGGAACTTGCCCGGAAGCGCGCCAAGCAGGACCGTCTCTTCAAAGAAGAGCACGTCGCCCTCCGCATCGCGGTCATTGCCGAAGGCCTCCGCCGGGATGATATATTGCGGGCCATCCTCAAGGCCCGCCACCACGTCCGGCCGCAGTTCGGGTGCCGCGTTCACCGGCAGGATCGTCAGATGCACGGTTGCCGTGTCCTCACCGCCGCGGCCGTCCGAGGCGGTGTATTCGAAACTGGCAGCCCCGTTGTAATCGGGACGCGCGGCAAAGGCGATCATCCCCGCGTCCGGGCCGTCCTCGATCACGCGCAATTTGCCATTCTCGGCAAAGCGGTAGACGTCGACGAAGGTCAGCGGATCGTCATCGGGATCGCTGTCGTTGAGCAGCAGCGTGGCCGGGTCAATCAGGATCACACCGTCCTGATCCAGCCGCAGACCGTAATCGTCCCGTGCCTTTGGCGGCAGGTTCTGCGGACGCACGTCGATCAGGAATTCAAGCGTCGCCTCGGCCCCGAGCGCATCGATCACGTCGAAAGAGATCGTGGCCCTGCCCAGATTGGTCGGCGTAAAGGAAATCACCCCGGTGTTCGGATCGAAGGTTTCGATCCCGTTGAACGACGCATTTCCGTCAACGCCCAAGGCCAGCCCGACAAAGCTGAAGGCGTCACCCTCGACATCGTAGACCCCCTCCATCAACTGGGCGACAGTGAAGTCCGTCGTTTCCTCAAGTTTGGCCGACAGCGCCTCCGCGCCGTAGCGCGGGGCATCGTTCACCGGGGCCAGATAGATTTCCACATCTGCCGTGGACTGCGCGCCCAGCCTGTCTTCCAGCGTGTAGCGGAAGCCTGCAAAACCGAAATGGTCGGGCCGCGACAACAGTTCGATATACTGTCCGTCCAGCTTCCACGTCACATCCGTGGCCGGGCCATCGTAATCGTCCTTGTCCTCGTAGGGGCGCAAAGGCTCGCCGTTGCCACCGGTCAGCGGGGATGCCGACACGATGCGCAGCTGCTCCATCTCGGCATCGCCGTCCACGTCGTAGTCGTTGGCCAGCAGGTTCTCGAGCCGGATGCGGACCGGAACATCCTCAGCGCCGTAGACAAGCGGATCATCCACCGCCACGGGCGCATCGTTCACGGGCGCCAGGTTCACCTCGACGCGGGCGGTGGATTCACGGCCCAGCGGATCGCGCACGGTATAGGCAAAGAATGCGTCCCCGTTGAAATCCTGCGCGCCCGAAAAGGCGATCATGCCATCGCTCCGCAACTCGACCGAGCCGTTCTGCGCCGCCTGAACAGAGATCAGTTCAAGCTCATCCACCCCTTCGGTGGCATCATTGGCAATAAGATCGGACGGGTCGATAAGCAGGACTTCGTCCTCGATCCCAAAACGCTGCACATCGTCCTGCGCGTTGAACCGGCCGTCCCGCAGCCCGGCCTCTATCGCGGCGCGGTCCCAGACGGTGCCGTCGCCAAAGACGATCTCCTCCAGCCCGGTTTCGCGGCCAAGGAAATGCCCGACGACCAGAACGGTATCGATCAGGAACCCGTCGTCCCGTTCCAGTTCGATGAACAGGTCGTCACCCTGCCGCAGCAGCGAAACATCCTTGGTCAGGATGTCCTCGCCGGTGATGAGACGATCGACATCAACATCCGCGCCCTGTTCCTCGATGCGGTCCGCACCGCTGTCGAAGCCAAACCTGTAGGTGTCCGAACCCAGCCCACCCCGCAGCAGATCATCGCCGAAACGGCCGTCAAATGTCTCATCCCCGTCGCCGCCCGTCAGGGTGTCGTCGTGGACGGATCCCGCCAGCGCCTCGATCGAGGTCAGCGTGTCGCCCAAGGCCTCACCGGCGGTGCCCACCCCTGTCGCAATGTTCACGGCGACGGCCTCGTCGGCACGGCCATAATCCGCGGTATCGAAGCCGCCGCGACCGTCGATGATATCGGCGCCACGCCCACCACGGAAGATGTTGTCGCTCGCGTCACCCGTCAGCGTATCGTCGTGGAAACTCGCCTGCAGGATCTCAATTCCGGTCAGGATGTCGCCCTCTGCGTCACCGCCCGAAGCGGTGCCGGCCTCAAGGTCGATGGCGATGCCCTGATCGGACAATGTGTAGTCGGCGGTATCGATCCCGTCGCCACCGCGCAGCTCATCCCCACCGCGCCCGCCAGACAGAAGATCGTTGCCGCCGCCGCCGGTCAGCGTGTCCGCCCCGCGCCCACCGAAAAGAGCGTTGTCGCCGGTGTCACCGGTCAGACCGTCATCGAAGTCAGAGCCGCTGATATCCTCGATTTCGGACAGGATATCGCCCTGCGCAGCCCCGCCCAAGGCAAGGCCGGTCGCCAGCGAAACGCGCACGGCGGCGGTGGATCCGTCGTAACGTGCCATGTCACGGCCCGCGCCGCCGGTCAGCACATCCGCCGCGGCACCGCCCTCCAGCGTGTCGTCACCGGTTCCGCCGGTCAACGTATCCACGCCATCGCGCCCTTCGAGAAGGTCATCACCCGCCGCCCCGTCCAGCAGGTTGTCCTCGGCATCGCCGCCGAGCGTGTCCGCGAACCCTGTCCCGACAAAGCCCTCGATGCCAGAGTAGAGGTCGCCTTCGGCGAACCCGCCCTGCCCGATCAGGGTCGACAGATCGGCCCGCACACCGGTGTTCGAGCCCGCGAAAGTGACCGTATCAAAGCCCGCGCCGCCAAATATCTCGTCGGCGTCGTCCCCGGCGTCGATCAGGTCATCCCCGCCTCCGGCCTCGATCAGGTCGGCGCCTTCGGCGGTGCTGATCGTATCATTGCCATCCAGCGCGATGATCCAGTCATCGCGGCGATAGCCCAGAATAGTCTCGGCCAGTGCAGTGCCTTCGATCACATCCACGAAGGGCGTGCCGGTCAGGCTCTGGCCGTAGAAATCCGCGACCGTCGCCTCGGCAAAGCCGACGTCCTCCAGCCCGGCCTCATCCGCGATGGTGTATTCGATCACGACCGACCCCGAAAAGCCGGGCGTGAAGCGCGCAATCAGGAACTCCTGCCCCCGGAAGGTGACGACCTCGAACGCGCCCACCGATACGCGGTTGCCCTGTGCCAGCTCCGTCGGATCAAGCAGATCCACGATGCCCACGAAACTGGGGCGCGGGCGATCCGGCTCATCCAGATCCGTGTCAGGCTGCCCGTCACCATCGGTGTCGATCTGCTCGATATCGAAATCGTTGAACAGGAGATCCTCGATCCGGACCACCAGCGGCACATCCAGCGGCGTGACAAACCCGAGATCGTTCACCACCGTCGGATCATCCTCCGACGGAACGATCTCGATGTCGATGAAACCCTCCGCCGTGCGGCCCGTATCGTCGGACAGCAGATAGACGATGCCCGATGACCGGGTTGCATCGATGTTCGGGGTAAAGACGAAATCCCCGTCCGCGTTGAACGCGATCTCGCCGTTCAGGTCCCCGAGGGCAGCCGCGCCATATCTGAAGGCATCGGCAAGCGGGTCGACGTGGCGCCAGCCGATGATCTCGAATGTGTCGTTGCCATCGACGTCGGTATCGTTTGCAAGGATCGTCGACAGACGCAGGACGGTCGGAATGTCCTCCGGCACAAGGAATTGATCGGTGACGGCCACGGGCGGTGCATCGCTGGTCGCGTCGAAATACAGCGTGACCTGCCCCCCGTCGACCAGACCCTCCGGGTCGGTGATGGAATAACCGAAGCTGGCCGTGCCCCAGTATCCCGCATCCGGCGTGAACAGGATATTGTCGCCATCCACCACCAGATCGCCGTTGATCCCGCCGGTCGCATTTTCCAGCGTCACGGCAAAACCTTCAACGTCGTAATCGTTTTTCAACAACTCAAGGATCGGGATGGACAGGACCGTATCCTGCGTTCCGCGCAGGATATGGGCCAGTTCATTGCTGGTATACCGGTCATCGCGCGCGACGGGCCGGTCGTTGACCGCCTCGTAGACCAGCACAGCCGTCGCCGTGGCGCGCCCGCCCTGCCCGTTGTCGACGGTATAGTCGAAACGCGCCTCTCCGTTGAAATTGCTGCCCGGTTCAAACAGGACTGTCTGGTTGTCCAGCAGCCGCGCGCGCCCGCCCACCGCATTCGAAATCGAATCGAGCTGAAGCGTCCCGCGAAGAGAGGTGTCATTGGCGATCAACCGTTCAAGACCGATGATCACGGGGTTGTCCTCCAGCAGGGGGACACCGGCGTCGGTGGTCGTGAAACGATCATCGCGGGCGTTGGTCGTGGTGTCGTCCGCGGTGACATTCAGGGTCACGGCGGCCAGCGCGGTTTCGCCGCTGGGATCGGCAATGCGATAGGCAAAGGTCGCCGTCCCAAAGAAATCCTCTGCCGGGGTCACAACGATATTGCCGTTGGCGTCCAGAACCGCCGACAATTCCGGAGACGAGATCACCTCCACGATCGACAGAAGATCGCCGTCGATGTCGTTGTCGTTGCCCAGCAGGGCGCCCGCGGAGATGGTCAGCGCGGTGTTTTCCATCGTGGAAAACCCGCCATCGTCAGTCGCAACAGGTGCGTCGTTCGCCGCGATCACTGCGATATGGACCGTCGCCTCCGCGCGCCCGCCCTCAGGCGTGTTGGCGGCATAGGTGAACCGCGCCGGGCCGGAATAATCCGCATCCGGCGTAAAGCTGATCGTGCCCGCGCTGGACAGGGACACGGTGCCAGCGAAGGCGTCGAACACCTGTCCGACAATCATGCGGTCACCATCCGCGTCGTTCGACAGCAGACGCTCGGCGCTGATGGTCAGGAATCCGTCTTCCTCCACCGCAAACCCGATATCGTCCCGTGCTTCCGCGATCGGGCGGACATTGACGAAGATATCCGCCTCGGAGAACCCTCCACGGTCGTCGGAGACCGTGTAGCGAAGGGTCGTGGCCCCGGTGAACCCATCGTTCGGCGTGAACAGCAGCGACAGGCCATCCGCCGCAAGTCCGACGGTGCCATCGTCGCTGTCATCCACGGAAACGATCCGCAGCACATCGTTGTCGGCATCGAAATCATTGCCCAACAGTTGCGCGGCCTCGACGGTCAGCACCTCACCCGCGCGGGTTTCGAAGAACCCGTCATCGCCGGCCAGTGGCGCGGTATTTTCCAGAAGGCTCAGAAGGGTCGCACGATCCCAGGTCGTGCCGTCGTCAAACAGGTAGGTTTCGACGGAGCTGCCATCCAGCGCCAGCGCATCCACAACCGTCAGGCTGTCACCGGGATTTCCGGCAAAGCCGAAGACGACTGTTTGGCTGCCGACGAACAGGCGGCTGATGGACACGCTGTCGGCGGCAATACCCGCGAGATGCAGGGTATCCTCTGCACTGTCCGCGCCGCCGTCGGTGATCTGATCGGCCCCGTCGCCGGGCGCGTAGATGTAGGTATCGGCACCGGCCCCGCCAAACGCGCTGTCCTGACCCGAACCCATGTCGATCACGTCCGCACCATCGAAGGCATAGATCGCATCCCGACCCAAGGTCTGAATGTCCTCCAGCGCCCTTGCGCGCATCGCGTCCCGATCCCATTCGGAGCCGTCGGCAAACTGCACCGTCAGGCTGGTCGCGCCGCGATTGGCCGTATCCAGCGCCCCGACAAGGACGATCCGGTCGCCATAGGTGGCGAAGGTCACGACCAGATCATCGCTGTCCGGACCACCGCGCACGGCGCTGATGACGTCTCCGGGCAGATAGTCGGTCAGTTCGACCCGGTTGTCGCCACGCCCGCGCAGGTCGATGCGGTCGTCCCCGTCACCCGAGGCGTAGCGCACGGTGTCGTCGCCCCACTCGCCCACGATCAGGTCATTGCCGGGCCCGCCGGTCAACAGGTCGTTACCATCCGTGCCCAGAACGACGTCGTTGCTGTCGCTGGCCTGCCGGTCCAGCAAAAGGCCTGTGATGTCGGCAATCGTCAGGACCGTCCCATCGGCGACAAGCTCGATCGTCTCGATACCTGCGTTGTTGGTGCTCAGCCCGTCAGCCACGACCAGCAGATCATCGCTGGTGGAGAATGAAATCGCCAGATCGTTGCTGCTCAGACCCAGACGGGCAAAGCGCAATTCATCCGTGGCATAATCTTCGATCAGCAGCCGGTCGGCGGTCGAAATCGCCGCGTCCCGCAGGATGTCACGCCCGTCGCCGCGCGCAAAGCGATAGGTGTCATCGCCGTCGCCACCCGACAGTCGGTCGTCACCAAGACCGCCATCCAGGATATTGTCGGTCTCATCGCCAAAGACCGCGTCGTCCAGCGCCGAGGACACGCGCGCGATCAGGTCGCCCACGCTCAACTCGGTTCCGTCGTCGAGGCGGACCGTCTCGATCCGGCCATCGCCAAGGGCGTCCTCGATGCGCACCCGGTCCCCCTCGTCGCCGAAGGCAATGATCATGGCAGAGCCGTCACTGCTCTGGCTGACGCGCAGATCGTCGATGCCGATACCCGGTCCAAGGACCAGCACATCGGCCGCCCCTCCGGCGTCGATGATACGGTCCTGATCGTCTCCAAGCCCGGCCCGGTAGGTATCGTCCCCCAGACCCCCTTCCAGCAGGTCCACACCGGCATTGCCACTGATGTCGTCGGCCCCGCCGCGCGCAACGATACGGTCGTCACCGGCGAGCCCGGTCAAGACCTCGGCGGCGTCACTGGCAAAGATGCGGTCGTCCCCGTCCGTGGGCACCAGCGCCAGTGCGATCAGATCCCCGGTTGTCCAGACGGTTCCATCGTCGAAACGGACCTCGGCCAGCGGCATGTCGGGGGATACTTCGAACCCGGTGTCGATGCGGTCCGCAGTGCCGGCGATCCCCAGCACGAGGGTCGGCGCACCGCGCAAAACGGTCACATCGGCGGCCGCGATTCCTGCGCCAAAGGCGATGATATTGCCCCCCTCGGCATCGTCGAGGAGATCCTGACCGTCGCCCGGGTTGAAGATATAAACATCGTCACCCGCCCCCCCGCGAAGGGTGTCGTCGCCGCCCCCCCCGGACAGGGTGTCCGCCGTGTCGGTGC
>CAZRZN010000065.1:0-5966 GCA_964604565.1 uncultured Rhodobacterales bacterium | reverse complement strand
AGTTGCACGACCTGCACAGAGGCGGGCGTCACCGTGCCGTCGAATTCGATCCTGTCGAGTCCGCCAGCATCCGTGATGACGTCCTGCCCATCGAAGGCGCCAAATCGGTAGGTGTCATTCTCGGACCCGCCAAACAGCGTGTCGTCGCCCAAACCGCCATGGAACAAATCGCTCCCGGCAAATTCGGCATCGGCGTCGCCACCGGTCAACATGTCGTCGCCCGACCCGCCCGAAAGCGTATCGTCGCCCGCGCCGCCGGTCAGCGTATCGTGGCCAGCTTCGCCTGCAACCATGTCGGCGCCGAATCCACCGCGCAGGTCGTCGCCATCCGCGCCACCCGCAAGACGGTCGTTGCCGGCAAAGCCCCGGATCGTGTCCGCACCGCCATTGCCAAAGATAAGATCTGCCAGCGGGCCGCCATCAAGCGCCGACGCGTTCTCGCCATCGCTTTGGGTGGGATTGAACGCCGCCAATGCCACGCCGCCGAAATTGGCCGCCGTCAACTGGCTGCCGTCGACATTCTGAAGACGCAGGACAGAGCGCGGAACGCTGTCGTCACCGGTCAGCACGATGGTTACATCCGCCCCGTCCTGCACGATCTGCAAACGACCGCTCTCGAACGGGTTCGGGGTGCTGGAACTCAGCCGAAGCACGTCGCCCGCATCACCCGGGGTGAAATCGGTAATGATGTCTTCGGCAATATCCGCCGCGATCGACACCGTCGGAACGTAACGGTAGATGTCGCGACCCGCGCCGCCGGTCAACGTATCGACGGAGGTATCCGCCGCCAGATCGGCGAAGATATCGGCGCCATCCCCGCCCACAAGGCTGTCTGCCCCGGCACCGCCCTGGATATAGTCGTCCAGCACTCCTCCGGTAATGGTGTTGTCCCCGGAATCGCCATTCAACACCTGCCCGCCGATACCAAGGTCGGGCTGCACGCGCTCGATGATTTCGGCGATCGACAGGCGCGACCCATCGGAGAGTTCCAACACCTCGATGCCGCCGCCGATCAGGCCCTCGATGACGGTGATCCGGTCGGAACTGTCGGCGAAACGCAGCGTCAGATCCGTCCCGTCCAGCCCGGTTGCCGAAAAGCGCAGGTCACCCAGCCCATACCCCTGAAGTCGCAGCGTGTCCGTGGCCGCATCGCCGGACTCGTCGATTTCCAACAGGCCGTCGCCGCGCGAAAACAGATAGATGTCGGCCCCGGCGCCGCCAGTTGCGATGTCCTGCCCCGGTCCCGCATCCAGCGTGTCGGCCCCCGCCCCACCGATCAGCGAGTCGCTGTCCGCACCGCCAAGCAGGAGATCATCACCGGCGAGGCCGGCAAGCGTGTCAGTGCCGTCCAGACCGCTGATCGTGTCAGCCAGAGCGGTGCCGCTCAGATCATCGTTCGCACCCGTTCCCGTAAGCGCAAAGGCAATCAGGTCGTCCGCATCCCAGATTGTGCCATCTGCAAAAGTCACCATTTCGATGCGGCCCGCGACCAGCGCAGAGATCAGCGTGACACGCTCTTCGTTCGGCAACCGCAGGACAATGTCGTCCCCGTCGCGTTGCACACCGACATCCGTCGCCGCGATCCCCGCCGCAAAGGTCAGCGTGTCGATCCCGGACAGATCGTCGATGAATATCTGCCCCGAACCCGGCGCAAAAAGGTAGGTGTCGTCGCCTGCGCCGCCCTGCAGTGTGTCGGGACCGGTGCCACCTGCCAGCGTATCGGATCCTTCGCCGCCCAGCAGGCTGTCCGCCCCGGCGCCACCTTGCAGATCGTCGTCGCCAAGCTCTCCGCGCAGGGTGTCGTCCCCGGCGCCCCCCGCAAGGGTATCCCCCGCGGGGCCACCGACAAGCAGATCATCGCCCTGCGTCGCGACCTGCGACAGCAGCATGAGGTCCGCGAAGGTCAGAAGCACACCACCGTCAAAGCGCAGCTCTTCAATGGCACGGTCAGGATCGGTCAGCGCACCGACAAGCGTCAGGCGGTCTTCCCCTACAAGGCGCAGAACGAGGTCGTCACCCTTCGCCTCGACACGCAAGTCACCTGTCGCGATCCCGGCACCAAGTTGGATCGCATCGGTGCCGGATAGGTCGGTGATTTCATCCTGACCGTCGCCCAACAAAAAGACATAAAGATCGTCTCCGGCGGCGTCCGTCAGGTCATCGTCGCCAAGGCCACCGGCAACGGTGTCATTGCCGGTGCCCCCCTCGAGGCTGTCATCCCCAGCGCCGCCTTGAAGATCATCCGCCCCGGCACCGCCGTCGATCGCCTCGTCCGACGCGTTCCCCACAAGCGCATCATCGGAATCTGTCGGGACTTGGATCCCGGCCAGCGCCTGCGCCAGCAGATCCGCGTGGGTCCAGACGCCCCCTCCGTCAAATCGGATTTCCTCGATCACCCGCGCCGGGTCCGTGCGAACCCCTTGCAAGGTGATCCGTGCGTCGGTGCCGGTCACGCGCAGGATCAGGTCGTCGCCGGTCGCGGTGACGGCAAAATCACTCTGTATGAGCCCCGAAACCTCGACCGCATCCAGACCGTCCGAGTCCGTCAGCGTCACGGCGCCGTCCCCCGCCGCATAGCGGTAGACATCATCGCCCGTGCCGCCATCCAGAAGGTCACCACCCGCACCCCCGTCCAGCGTGTCGTTGCCCCCCTCACCGCGCAGCGTATCGGTTCCGGCCTCGCCGGTCAGCAGGTCGTTGCCGTCCCCACCCGAAACGCTGTCATCCCCTCCACCCGCGGCGATGGTGTCGCCCAGCTCGCTGCCAACAATGATCTGAGCGGATGCGTCCCCCGCCTGCGCGCGCGCGCGGAGGTCGGCATATGTCCAGATCGTGGCATCATCGGCAAAACTGACGCTTTCGATCGCGCGGGTGCTGTCGGTCAGCGCCCCGTCCAGAATTATGCGACCGCCATCGGTGAGACGCAGTTCCAGAGAGACGCCGCGCGCCAAGACCTCCACATCGTCAGGCGTGATCGGAGAGGCAAAGACCAACTGGTCCACCCCGGCCATGTCGATGATCCGGTCCGTCCCGTCACCAAGCGCATAGAGATAGGTATCGTTGCCCGCCTCGTCCCGCAGCTCGTCTCGGCCCGTGCCACCGGACATCGTGTCGTCGCCCGCCCCGCCCGTCAGCGCATCCCGGCCCGCGAGACCGGAAATCAGGTCATCGCCCGGCAACCCGTCCAGCGCATCGTCAAGCGCCGTCCCTGTGACGGTGTCATCCGCCACCGACGTATCGACGATCAGTCCGGAAGGTTCCGTCGCCATCCCCAAAAGCTCTGCGTGGGTCCAGACAGTGCCATCTGCAAAGCGGACTTCGGAAACATACCCCCGAAGCCTGCCATCCTCGATTGTCAGCCGATCCTCGCTGCCGATCACCTTCAGGACAAGATCATCCGATCCCGTCACCGTCTCGATCAGCAGATCGCCGGGTGCGATGCTGGCGTCGAAGATCACCACATCGTTGTCGAAACTTCTCCCGTCGTAGAGGATGCGGTCCTGTCCGAACCCGGCGGCGAAGAGGAAGGTGTCATCATTGCGACCGCCGCCCAGTTCATCGTTGCCGGCCCCGCCGTCCAGCGTGTCGCGGCCGTCCCCGGCGTCTAGGGTATCGTTGCCGGCACCCCCGGTCAGGGCCTGATCACCGTCGTTTCCGGTGATCACATCGTCGCCCGATCCACCCGGAGGAACCGGCGGGTTGTCACCCTCGATCTCTTCCTCGGTGGCAGGGGTCGCCATGCCGTCAAGCTGAACGGCGGTCCAGATGGTGCCATCGTCGAACCGCACCTCATCGACACCGCGGGTCTGGTCGCCGAAAGTTCGAGTCTCGATATAAAGACGATCGGTTGTGCCGGTGACACGCAGTTCCAGCGGCCCGCCTTCCCAGAGCCGCACGACCGTCACGTCGCCGGCTGGCACCGTCGCGTCGAAGACGATAGCCACGGGACCGCCGCTGTTCAGGACCGCATCGACCCGGTCTTCTCCGAAACCTGCCGCGAACCGGAAGGTCGCGCCGCCTGCCTCATCGCGCAAAACATCGTCGCCGGTCCCGCCGGTCAGGTCGTCCAGACCCGCGCCGCCCTCGACGGTATCGTCGCCCGTGCCGGCGGTAACCGTGTCGTCACCAGCGCCCGCGCGGATGTCATCCGACCCGGCGGTGCCGGTCAGCACATCGCTGCTTGTGCCGCCTTCACGGGTGACAGCGGGCACCGCAAGTGCCGCAAGCTCCGCGCCGGTCCAGACCGTGCCATCGGCAAAAAGGATCTCCGCGATGGGCGTGCCACCACCGTAGGAGACGAGGCGCAGCGAGTCCGTTCCGACATTCAGGACAAGCTCCCCACCGATATCGGTGACGGTGACGTCTGCCGGTTCGATCCCCACACCGAAGGAAATGCGGTCCGTATCGCTGTCGTCATAGGACAGGACGACGATGTCATGACCAAAGCCCGTCTCGAAGAGATAGAGATCATCTCCAGATCCACCGTCCAGCGTGTCATGCCCGGCCCCGCCCGTCAGCGTGTCGGCACCGTTGCCTCCCCAGATATCATCGGAGCCGCCTTCACCCACCAGGCTGTTGGCCGCGCTGTCGCCATAAAGCGCATCGTCAAAGGCCGTGCCCTGCACAAGGCCGGTGCCATCGGGACTGTAAACCTCGGTGCCGCGAAAGGCGGAGGCTTCGACCGCATCGATGAATTGCTGCCATGTCCAGATCGCATCCGCGAAGCGGATCTCGGATACCGACTCGTAATCCAGAAGGATCCGCCCCTCGCCCCCCAGAAGCGCCAGTTGCGGGTTGTAGGAGGCATCATATTCGGCAACGAAATCCGCGGCATCAAAGGTCGGCAGATCAAGAATATCGCCCGAGGGCGACGTGCCATCGTAATCCCCCTGAATGTAGAGATAGTCGACATCGCCCACGATGCGGATCGTATCAAGGCCCGGTCCGCCAATCGCCTCAACGCGTCCGGGTCCGACCAGCAACAGGTCGTCCCCCGCCCCCGCGTTCAGCGTGGCGCTTGTCCCCAGTCCGTCGAGCGTATCGTCACCCGCGAACGCATCGAGATAGTCGGACGGCGCAGAGGCCGTCAGACTGTCGGCCGAGACGTCGCCCGAGATCAGTTGACCGCCATCCGGCACCGAAAGCGCAAAGAGTTCCGCAGGGGACAGTGTGCTGTCATCGAACAGGAAGCGCAGCTGCTGAACGTCGATTTCAGGGTCGCCGACCGGGCCACCGCCTTCTTCTCCGAAGCCAAGGAAATAGGGCAGCACGAGAATGTCGTCATGGCCGGCAAAGCTCAGGCGCAATTCCCGGTTGGGCGTGTCGTCGGTAACGGTCAGATCCGCCGGGTCGAACGCAGCCGTGAACTCGACCACATTGAGCAGAACATCCTCGCCATAATCGGCGTCGCGCACCGTATCCCGACCAAAGCCGGGGGCGAAGCGGAAGGTGTCAGACCCCTGTCGTCCATCCAGTCGGTCGTTGCCCGCGCCACCAATCAGAAGGTCATCGCCGTCGCCGCCGTCCAGCGTGTCATTGCCCGCTCCGCCATCAAGCGTGTCCGCCCCCAGCAGGCCGCGGAGGTATTCATCAGCCGCCGTGCCGACCAGATTGTCATCCACCGCGTTCGACACCGGAGCCGTGATGATCTGACCATCCGGGTTGAAAGGCGTCGCAAACCCGAGCAGGTCCGCCAGCGACCATGTCGTGCCATCGGCAAATCGGACCTCGTCGATGCCCCCGGCGACGGGCGTCACTTCGGCCCCGCCGAGGATCGTCAGTCGGTCGATGCCGCCATTCAGCCACAGCACAAGGTCGCCGCCCGTGTCTGCCGTCCGGAACACCGTGACATCCGAGGGCGTCACAGTGGCGTCAAGGAGAACCGCGTCGACATTCTCGCCCACGCCGTTCGTGCCCGCATCGTCAATCGTATCTTGCCCGAAACGGTCGGACAGCAGGTAAAGATC
>CAZRZN010000064.1:0-17386 GCA_964604565.1 uncultured Rhodobacterales bacterium | reverse complement strand
CTGCCAATCATCATCTACAACATCCCGGGCCGGTCGGCGGTGGACATGATGCCCGGCACGATGGGCGAACTGGCAAAGCTGCCGCGGATCGTCGGGGTCAAGGACGCGACCGGTGATCTGGCGCGGGTCTGCGAACAGCGGATCACCTGCGGTCCGGAATTCTTGCAAATATCTGGTGAGGACGGAACAGCGCATGGGTTCAACGCGCAAGGCGGGGTGGGCTGCATTTCCGTTACCGCAAATGTCGCGCCACGGCTGAGTTCACAACTGCAAGAGGCCTGCCTTGCCGGAGATTACGCAAAGGCGCTGGAAATTCAGGATAAACTGATGCCTTTGCATCAGGCGATCTTTACCGAGCCGGGTCTTTGCGGGGTCAAATACGCAATGTCGCGCCTGAACCTGTGTGGGGGGGAGGTGCGCCTCCCCCTCGTGCCCCTGACCGATCCGACAAAGGCAATGGTCGACTCGGGTCTGCGCCATGCCGGCTTGCTCAACTGAACATCCCGGCGCTTACATAAACGGATCCTATAGCACCACCACGGCAAGGTAGGTGAAAAGGATGCACAGAAACGTCAGCAGCGCGGCCAAAGCGCCGCCCGCTTGCCGTTCATCACGGGTCAGCCTTGGCCAAACACCGACAACTCGCAGCAAGATTAGCATGATCGTCACCCAGAGCGTGATGACGAAAATGATCATGCATGTGCCCGCATGGCAGCAAGATCGCTCCCTTGACCGGACCGGCAGTATGCCGGTCCGGTCAGCGATTATTGCATGATTGGCGCATCAAGTCCCTCAGGCTGACCGACGACCATGAAAAGCAACGCCTCCGGCCGCAGCAATTCGCTTGCGACGCGCTGGACGTCTTCCAAAGTCACGGCGTCGATCCGCGCGTTGCGGGTTTCGATATAGTCCGGCGACAGCCCGTCCATCTGCATCCCGACCAGAATACGCGCAATCGGCGCATTTCCGTCGAAACGCAATGGATACGCACCAGTCAAGTAGGTCTTTGCGCTCTCGAGCTCTTCCGCCGTGACCCCCTCGGTCGCCATCTTGCGCCACTCGTCGCGGATCACCTCCATCGCCTCGGCAATGCGGTCATTGGCAGAGGCCACCCGGCCAAGGAAAAGTTCTGCATGTTCACGCGGTGCGAGGTAGGAATAGACACCGTAGGTCAGACCGCGTTTTTCCCGCACTTCGGTCATCAACCGTGCCTCGAAACCGCCGCCACCGAAGATCGTGTTCATGACATAGGCGGCAAAGAAGTCGGGATCGTCCCGCTTCATCCCCTTGTGGCCGAACATGGCCACGGATTGCGGCGTATCAAAAGGCACGACCGTCACACCGGCCTCCGTCTGCACATCGACGTCGGCGGGCTGCGGCGCGCCGGTCTCGGGCAGATCTGCCAGCAACCGGTCCAGCAGAGCTCCCAATTCCTCGGCGTTGATATCGCCCGCGGCGGCAACATAGACACGATCCTTGGCCAACGCCCCGCGATGCGCGGCGACGATATCGTCGCGGGTCAGCGCCGAAACACTTTCAATCGTGCCACTGTCGGACGTGCCGTAAGGGTGATCACCGAAAATCTTGCCATAAAAGGCCTGCGCGACAATTTCATCCGGGTCGGTGGCGTCGGACCGGATACCGGACAAAACCTGACGCCGCACCCGCTCGATCGCGACATCATCGAACCGCGGTGCCGCAATTGACTTCCGCAACAAATCAACGGCGGTATCCTGCGTCTCTGTCAGAAACCTGGCCGACACGCTGACCGTATCATCGCCGGAATCGTATCGGAATTGGGCCGCGATCTCTTCTCGGGCCTGTGCGAAGGCCTGCGCGTCAAGATCTCCGGCCCCTTCCTCAAGCAGGCCGACCATGAGGTTTGTCGCCCCCCGCTTGCCGGGCTGATCAAGCGAGTTGCCGCCAAGGAACCGCAGTTCCAGCGCAACGAAGGGAATTGTGGGTTCCTCGACCAGCCATGCATCGATGCCGCCGGGACTGGTGACCTGCTGCACATCAATTTCAGCATGGGCGGCGAAGCCGGAACACATCAGGCCACAGGCCAGAATGAATCGACGGATCATTGGGTCACCTCCTCGGCGGTGTCGCTCATCAGATAGCCGGTGACGGACTTCCGGCGGTCAAACACATCTTGCGCCGCCGCGACGATATCCTCGCCTGTCACGCCTTGCAGGACGTCGGGCCAAGTCTGCACATCCTCGACCGTCAATCCGGTCGTCAGCGCATTGCCATAGCGCCGCGCAAGGCGGTCGGTGTCGTCCAGTTCGTAGATCTGCTGCGCCTTGATCTGAAACTTGATCCGGTCCAGCTGCGCCGCGTCCACGCCTTCTTCGATGAACCGGGCCAGTGTGGCATCCAGCGCCTGTTCCGCCTCTTCAAGGGTGACGCCCGGCGCCGGAACGATCACCAGACCGAAACTGGAGGCGTCCAGCGTCGTGCTGTCGTAAAAGGCGTCCGTGTAAACGGCTGTTTCGGTTTCGAACTGCAAGTCCCGCGTCAGGACAGAGGTTTGTCCGCCTGACAAAACCTCGGCCAGCAAAGTCAGCGCCGCCGCTTCCTCTTGCGCGCCGCTGTCGCGCGACGGGGCGAGATATCGGCGGGTGACATAGGGCTGGGCGACCCGGGGATCACGAAAGATCATGCGCCGTTCCGCCGTTTGCAGAGGTTCCGTCGGGCGTGCGCGCTCCTCCAGGTCGGGATTGGCGGGCAGAGGGCCGTAATGCTCTTTCGCGAGGACCTCCACCTCGTCGCGCGTCACATCCCCCGCCACGATCAGAATGGCGTTATTCGGCGCATAGTAGCGATCATAATATTCCATCGCCGCATCGAGATCGAGGGTCTCCATCTCGTGCCGCCATCCGATGATCGGCGTTCCGTAGGGATGGTTGAGATACAGCGCTGCGGACTTCTGCTCACGGAAGAGTGCCGCAGGGCTGTTCTCGACGCGCTGGTTGCGCTCTTCGATGATGACCTCACGCTCTGTCAGGATGTCGTCTTCGGTGAGGCGGATATTGACCATCCTGTCCGCCTCCATCTTCATCATCAGGCCAAGACGGTCCGCCGCGACGCGCTGGAAATACGCCGTGGTGTCATAACTGGTGAAGGCGTTGTCAGATCCGCCATTGGCTGCCACGGTCGCGCTGAATTCACCGGACTCCATGTTATCTGTCGCCTTGAAAAGCAGATGTTCAAGGAAATGGGCAACGCCGGATACGCCGGGCCGCTCATCCGCCGACCCCGCGCGATACCAGACCATGTGCACCACCACTGGTGCGCGATGATCCTCGATCACCACCACGTCCATCCCGTTATCGAGTGTGAAGGTCGACACTTCCCCCGTTTCTTGCGCCGAAACGGTAAGCGCCGGGGCCAGCGTAAGCGCCAGAGCAAGTAGGTAGGAAAAAGGCCGCATGCGTCATCCTCATGTTGTCGGAGTTCCGCATTAGGTACGCGGTCGACCGGCAACTTCAAGGTGGTGTGACGCGCTCGTGACCGCGACCGTCAGTTCCGGTGACGATCAGTTCTCCG
The DNA here is from genome assembly GCA_964604565.1 of uncultured Rhodobacterales bacterium. Classification (GTDB taxonomy): domain Bacteria; phylum Pseudomonadota; class Alphaproteobacteria; order Rhodobacterales; family Rhodobacteraceae; genus CAZRZN01. The sequence goes on along the minus strand of CAZRZN010000064.1, from coordinate 13,837 downwards.
GCGGGGCGGTCGGCGTGCGGGCACCGGCCTGACGGTAGACGCGCAGCCAGCGATAAGGATCGAGGGTCTGGGGCTTGTAGACGCGATTGTAATCGTCGTCCGGAACAATCGACCAGTTGAAGATCGACTTGGACCGGCGGAAGGCCGCGTCTTTCTGGGCAAGCTCCTGACGGATCTCCGAATCGCGACCGAACCGGCTGGCCCGCGCGATCAATGCCGTATCCCCCGCGGGCACGCCCTGCCCGGCGGCCAGACGCGCGGGGTTACCCCCCAGAACGGCCACCGCATCGGCCTTGGGCGTCTGATCGGTGCGATTTGCGCCGCCCGGCGTCGGCGGCGGCAATTGCGCATAGCTCTGGGGTTGAACAAGGGGTTTGTTCGGAACGATCGCGAATTCCTCCGGCTCACCGCTGTTGTTGCTCAGATCGCGCAACGGTCTGTCACGGTCGACAACCGCGCAGGAGGCAACACCTGCCAAAGCCACAATTGCAACAAGATGCGCGCGACGCATCGCTATCCTCCATTCCGACTTGCCAAAGCCTTAGCGTATCTCGGGGGCGCCGTCACGGGGCCTTTTTGTCCGAGGGAAACAGAACCAGTCCCACTGCCCCGACAAAGATGGCGATGTCGGCGACGTTGAACGCATAGGGGTTGTCGATACCGCAGCAGGACATGTTCAGAAAATCCGCAACCGCGCCATAGATCACCCTGTCCACGACATTGCCGAGGGCCCCGCCGATCAGAAAGCCGGCGGAAATCAGGCCCAGCCTGCCCGGCGGATCGCGCCGCATCCAGACAAGGACAAACAGCACGATGCCCAGTGCCACGGAGATCAGGATCCAGCGGGTCATCGCCGCGTCTCCGGCAAACAGGCCGAAGTTCACGCCGTAGTTCCATGCCATGCGCAGGTTGAGATAGGGCGGCAGCACATCGATGCTCAGCCGGTTGGCCAGCCCCATCACGTGGACGATTAGATATTTGCTCACCTGATCGAGGACAAAAATGGCCAGCGTCACCCAGAACACCAACCGAAGCCCGCCCTTCTTCATTGTCGCCGCCTGTGCCAGAGCCGCCTCACCAAACCTTTGCCACACATCCGTGCCGTTGAGGCGAAGCCCTATGTCGCGGCGGTGACAACTTCAAGACGCTTTGACTGCTGCCGGGCCTGCCCAGCCCGCCCCGCAAACCGCGGGACTTCGCCGCAAGGGCGTTCCGCCGGATGCAGGATACGCATCCGCGATACATGACAAATCCTGCCGCCCTCAACGCGAAACCGCCGGTTCGCGCGTTGACCGCTTTGGCTGGGAGTTGATACCGATGATTAACAATTCGTTAAATAAATCTCCAAAAAGGAATCGTTTTCATGCGCTTTACCTTCACGATTACAGCCATTCTGCTTATCGGCGCCTGCGCCCCCCGCCCTCAGAACATCGCCGCCGTCGACATTGGCCAGAATGAATATCGCGCGTTCTCCTGCACCCAGCTTGATGATGCCGAAGTGCAATACGATCAGGCGCTGAAGAACTTGAGCGCCGAACAGAATCGTGCCGCAACGGGCGACGCTTGGGGCGTTTTCCTGATCGGACTGCCAATTTCCAGCATGGCCGGAACGGACAAGGAAACCGCCATCGCCGTCACGAAGGGGAAATTGCAGGCAATCGAACGCCAGCAACGGCGCCGCGACTGTTCCTGACCCCTGGGCGGCCCCGCTCATGGGGCCGCCCATCTGCGCGGGGGCCGACAGCCACAATCAGTGGCGGAAATGGCGCATCCCGGTGAATACCATGGCAAGGCCCGCCTCGTCCGCAGCCGCGATCACCTCGTCATCGCGCATCGACCCGCCGGGCTGGATCACGCAACTTGCGCCCGCGCTGGCCGCCTCCATCAACCCGTCCGGAAAAGGAAAGAAGGCGTCCGACGCCACGGCGGACCCTTGAGTCAGCGGCGCGGGCAGGCCCAGCGTCTCGGCCATGCGTTCGGCTTTTTTCGCGGCGATCAGCGCCGAATCCACGCGGCTCATCTGCCCCGCGCCCACGCCCACCGTGGCCCCGTCGCGCACATAGACTATGGCATTGGACTTCACATGCTTTGCCACTTTCCATGCGAACAGCAGATCGGCCATCTGCACATCGGTCGGCGCCGTTTTGGTCACCACCTTGAGATCGTCCAAACCGCGCGCGCCATTGTCACGGTCCTGCACCAGCAACCCACCCGACACCTGCCGCCATGCCAGCCCCGCCTGCGCCGGATTGGCCAGCCCGGGGGCAAGGATCAGGCGCAGATTCTTCTTTTTGGCAAAGACTTTCTTGGCTTCCTGATGAATGGCCGGCGCAATCACCACCTCGGTGAAGATTTCGCAAATCGCCTCGGCGGTTTCGCGGTCCAGCGGGCCGTTGAGCGCCACGATACCGCCGAAGGCAGACGTCCGGTCGCAATCGTAGGCCTTGCGGTAGGCCTCCAGCATCGTGGCGCCCCGCGCGACACCACTGGGATTGGCGTGTTTTATAATCGCGCAGGCCGGGCCGTCACCGGGCAGGAATTCCGACACGAGTTCATAGGCCGCATCGGTATCGTTGATGTTGTTGTAGCTCAGTTCCTTGCCCTGAAGCTGTTCGGAGGTGGCCACACCCGGCCGGCCAGAGCCGTCCACGTAAAAGGCCGCGTCCTGATGCGGGTTCTCGCCATAGCGCAAGCTTTGCGAGAGGGTGCCCGCAAAGACCCGGCGGCGCGGCGTCGGCTCACCGATGGCGGCGGCCATCCATGTGCTGACGGCGGCGTCATAGGCCCCGGTGCGGGCATAGGCGATCTGTGCCTGACGCCGGCGGAAACCAAGGGTTGTCTGCCCCTCGTTGGCCTCAAGCTCTGCCAGCAGCGGGGCGTAATCCTCCACATCGACGATGGTGGTCACGAAGCCGTGGTTCTTGGCCGCTGCGCGAATCATCGCCGGGCCGCCAATGTCGATATTCTCGATGCAGGTGGCATAATCGGCGCCGCCCGCCACGGTCTCCTCGAACGGATACAGGTTCACCACCAGCAGGTCGATCGGGACAATCCCGTGTTCGGCCATGGCCGCCACATGCATTCCGTCGTCGCGCAGCGCAAGAAGCCCGCCATGCACCTTTGGGTGCAGTGTCTTGACGCGCCCGTCCATCATTTCCGGAAAGCCGGTCAGATCGGCCACGTCGCGCACAGCGATGCCAGCCTCGCGCAGCGCCTTTGCCGATCCTCCGGTCGACAGGATCTCGACCCCGAGCGCCTCCAACGCCCTGCCCAGATCGGTCAGGCCGGTCTTGTCGGAAACGGAAATAAGCGCGCGGCGCACGGGTTGACGGTCGGACATGCGGGTTCCCCTCGGTGGTCTCTTTTCAGGCAACAGACCGGGCTGACGCGTGTCAGGCGGTCTCGTCCACGTCTTCCCGGAAAAGGTCGCGCACGGCGATGGCCGTCTCCTGCGCCTTTGCCACGGACCAGCGGACGCGCGTCGCATACTGCATCGCGCGTCCGGATAAAACGATCTGCTTCGTCGCACGCGGACGCAGCCGACCCTTTTCAAGATAGACGGACGGATCCAACGACATCTCCGCCACCCCCTCGAAGCGGAAAACCCAGATCTCGCCGGAGCGCAGCGCCATGGACACGGCCGTGCCGCCCATATCCAGTTCCACATCCACCTCCGGGTGCAGGTGAAAGCGGATTTCATAGGGCAACCCGGCCAGCTTGCCCGCGTCCATCGCCCTGTCAAAACGTTTCTTCGACCCGCTGTCCAGCGCCACGAGATAATCCTCCCCGCGCAACGCACGCCCGTCCATGGACAGTTCTAGGCTGCGCGCATGGGTCAGGCCCTGCACCATGGCATACCCGTCATGCCCGCCTTCGAAGCGCAGGGAGTCCGGCAGATGGCTCATCTGGATCGGCACATGTCTTGGGGCATCCTCCAGCAATTCGCGTCGGGTCTCGCCGATCCAGCGCGGCGCGCCCAGCCGGGCCGAGGAATAGCGTTGAAGGCACAGCGTTGAATGCGACGGCGTCGCCCGCCCCGCCCGTCGCCAGTCCTCGCCAAAGCCGCCGCCGGAGCCACAGTTCACGATCAGCGGCCGCCGCCCGGAGGTCAGCTCGAACGCCAGCGTGGAGGCATGTGCCCGCGCCGAAGCCGCACCCGAGGGCGGCGGCGCCGCGTCGATGATGATGGAGGTCCGAAGGGCCGAAAGCCGGGCAAACCCCATCGCAAGGCCGTCCGCCTGACGTTTCTTGTTACCCGAGGCGGCCAGCGCCTGATCCAGTCGCCCCTCCAGACCGCGCCCGCCGCCATGGAACCGCGCCAGCCCGCCATCGGCGTGACGCAGGGTGCGCAGCGTGGGGGCAATGCGCCCGATCGCCGCCATATGCGCCGGATCCGGGTCCAGATCCGCCTCGTAAAGGGCGGATTGCGCCCAAGTCAAAAGGGTAAAGACTTCCAGAAGCTCCTCGGGATTCCTTGTGGGGATGCCGCCCTGAGCGTCCACCTGCCGGGCGCAATCCGCGCCCAGCGCCTCACGGGCCGGGGCGATATGCGCCTCCATCCCCTGCAACGACAATCCCGCATACAACAGCCCCACCATCGCCTCGAACCGCTGCAATCCGGGCGCCGCGACATGCGCCCGCCTTGCGAGGAACCGGGTCTGGGCCGCCAATGCGGCAAAGAACGCCGCGCTGTCGTCGGCGGGCCGACCGCGCAGAAGGAACACCGCGTGGTGAATCCAGCGGATCATCCGTCGCCCGGTCAGCTCGGGCGTCCAGCCGGGCCCGCGCCCCTTGCCGTAGCGCGCAATCCAGCCCCACATCCAGGCCTGCGCCAGTTCCCGCGCCTTGGCGTCGCCCACGGCAGCAAGGTCGTCGAGCCAGGCAAACCCGTGGATCTCTTCCTCAAAGACGGCGTCCGGCGCCTCGATCTCCCAGAGAGATCGGCCCTTTGCCTCAACCAGATGGCCCGCGAACATCAGGTTCCCGGCAATCATCTGACGCCCGCGGGCAAAAAAGCCCACGGTCCGCGGCTCGGGTTGAGATACGAATCCCTCGGCCGGGCGTGCATGCGCTGCGATGCGCGCCTGCATACGGTTCATGAACCGCGCATTCGCGGTTCGCCAATTCCGAGCCGTGGACATCTCCGGTGCTCTTTTTACGCTGCCTCAGATCGCCCGTTCCGGGCTTGTTGGGCATTAGGATACATCGCCAGCCCAGCGAAGTCACCAAAGACTTATCCTTGGCTCAGCAGCGCCATGTAGAAGCCGTCCATGCCGCCCCTGTCCGCCCAATAATCGGGCCGCAGGCGCAGTCCGCCCTCCGCGGACCGCCAAGGTTCCTCGATCCACGGGGCGTCCGGGGGCAGCACCCGTAGCCCGGGGTGGCGGCTGAGCGCCTCTTCCACCTGGCATTCGCCCTCGTCCGGGATCAGCGAACAGGTGGCAAAAACCAGACGGCCACCCGGTTTCAGCAGGCTCAATGCGTGATCCAGCATCGCCGCCTGCAAATCGATCAGCTCGGAAATCCGCTCCCCCTGATGGACATGCGGCAGATCGGGATGGCGGCGGATCGTCCCGGTGGCCGAACAGGGCGCATCCAGCAGGATCGCGTCATAAAGACCCTCGTGGGTCAGCGCATCTCCCGTCACAAGGTCCGCGTCGAGGCCCGTGCGCCGCAGGTTCTCGCGCACCCGCGCCAGCCGCCCCTCCGACAGGTCCAGCGCCGTCACAGCCGCGCCGGCGGCGGCCAGTTGCAGCGTCTTGCCGCCGGGCGCCGCGCACATGTCCAGAACGCTTCGGCCCCTGACATCCCCCAGCAGTTGCGCCGGCAGGGCCGCGGCCGCATCCTGCACCCACCAATGTCCTGTGTCGAACCCCGGCAAGGCGCTCACCTGCCCCGCCTGCGTCAGCCGCAGCGATCCGGTCGGCAACACCGTCCCGCCAAGCGCAGACAGATCCGCTCCGGGCAGCGGCGTCAGATCCAACGGCGCTCCCGCGAAATGCGCGCGCTCCATCCCGGCAACGGCTTGCGCCCCCCAGGCCGCGACAAGCGGCGCGCGCAGCCACTTGGGCAAACGCGGCACGCGCAAGATCTCCCAGGCCTCCGGCCCGTCGGCGGCCACCTTGCGCAACACCGCGTTGATCAATCCCTTGGCGCCCTGCGTGCGTTTTCCCGCAGCCGCGATATTCACGCAATCGCTGACCACCCCATGCGCGGCCCCCCCGGAACACAGTTCAACGACGCCAAGACGCAGGATATTCTTCACCCGCAACGCGGGCGCCTTCCGCAGATGCGGCTTCAACAGCCGGTCCGCCCGTTCCAGCCCCCGCAGCACAGCCCCCGACAGCCGCTGTGCGGCGGCGCGCTCCGCGGGCGGCAGGTCGTTCAGACGGTCCGTCTCGGACAACGGCCGCCCTTGCCCCAGCACCTGGTCCAGAAGGTCGACGGCAGCCAGACGGGCCGGGCTCGGGCGATTGGGCATCACGATCCTCGGAGACAACGGGCAGGAACAGAGGCTTGCCCCACCAACCGCCGGGCATATATCAACCCGGGAAAGATGAGGAAAGCGCGATGTCCGATACACCTGAAAAAGATCTGCCTGCCGCCGCCCTGCGCGCTCTCGCCGAAGCGGAAGAGCGTCGTGCCAAAACGGGCGCACCCCTGCCAAAGGAACTGGGCGGCCGCGACGGGCCGGACCCCGTGCGCTATGGCGATTGGGAAAAAAAGGGCCTCGCGATCGATTTCTGAAACCGCACGGCAATACCACCGGGCGCGTGGTGCGGTCTACCCAGCCGCATCTTGCCAATCAGACGGGCCACTCCGTCAACATTCCACTCTAGCGTTGCATGAATCATCCTTCACACAGTCCAGGGATCATGGCGATCCAACATGACATGCGCGCATATGAACACCGCCTTTTCCACGGCCTAGCCAAGAACACGCTGCGGGGTTCGACAAGACAGGCTTCGACCCGGCCTAGCCTGTATCGTCCCAAAAACACTCCACGCCGCTTCTTCTCTCTCGAAATACTCCGGGGGTGAGGCCGCAGGCCGAGGGGGCAGCGCCCCCTTCACGCACAGTCCCCTCCACTCCCCAAGGCCTCTCGCACAGTCCCCCCGGCCTCACGAGCGGCCCATCAGGCAAAAGTCGCCACCGGGATCATGCCTTGCGACCTTGCCTGCAACAGCGCACAGATTGCCAAAGGGGCCCCTCCCACGGGGTCCTCGCCTTGGCCAAAACATGAAAAGCGTCCGCCGCGCCCATGCCGTCACGCCATGGCCATCGCACCGGGTCCCGGCCGCGACATCTCAGCCGAGGCCGAGAACGTCCAGCATATCGTATTCCCCCGGTCCCTTGTCCTGTCCCCAGATCGCCGCCTTCAGCGCCCCTCGGGCGAACAATGCCCGGTCGCTGGCGATGTGCTTCAGGATGATCCGCTCGCCGGCGGCGGCAAAGATCACCTCGTGCTCGCCCACCACATCGCCGCCGCGAATGGCGTGAAAGCCGATATCGCCCCGACGTCGCTCGCCGGTCATGCCGTCCCGGCCCCTGTCCGCGACATCCTGCAGCGTCACGCCGCGCCCCTCCGCAGCCGCCTCACCCAACATCAGCGCGGTGCCTGAGGGCGCGTCGACCTTGCGGTTGTGATGTGCCTCGACAATCTCGATGTCCCAATCCGCATCCAGCGCCGCCGCCACCTGCCGCGTCACCCGGGTCAGCAGGTTTACGCCAAGGCTCATGTTCCCGGCGCGCACCACCACCGCATGGCGCGCTGCCAGCGCGATCTGGTGCAGGTCCTCCTCGGACAGGCCGGTCGTGCCGATCACATGCACGACCCGCGCCTGCGCCGCCAGTTCCGCGAATCCTACCGTAGCGGCGGGTGCGGTGAAATCGATGACCGCATGGGCCCGCGCAAAAGGTTCCAGCGGATCGTCCGCGACCATCACGCCCAGCGCGGCCCCGCCCATGGCCACACCCAGATCCTGCCCCAGCCACGCGTGCCCGGACCGTTCCAGCGCACCGGCCAGATGCAGCTTGTCATGCGACATGACCTGCTGCACCAGCATCTGACCCATGCGGCCCGATACACCTGTCACGACAACGCCATAACTTTCCATGATCCTTGCGTCCTCTCGTCCATTCACCCCGCCGTGTTATCCGCTTTCGAAACTCTTTGCACGCCCGCGCCAGGGCGCTTGGCAAAGCGCTCCGGCCAGCTTAAGTCTGGGGTATGGCACGTAATAGACCCCAAGACAGTTCCGGCCCCGGCCACCGTCAACTCCGGGTTGCCGAACTGATCCGGCGCACCCTTTCCGAAGTCCTGATTCGCGGGGACATCCACGATCCCGATCTCAATCGCTTGTCGATCACGGTGGGCGAGGTGCGCGTCTCACCCGATCTCAAGGTGGCGACCGCCTATGTCGTGCCCCTCGGCGGCAAGCATCAGGAGGACATGTTCGAATTGCTCGACCGCAACCGCACTGAATTGCGCCGCGCAGTCTCCCGGCAATTGACCTTGAAATTCTCACCGGAACTGCGCTTTCGCCTCGACGAGACCTTCGACCACCTCGATGAAACCCGCCGCCTGTTTTCCGACGAAACCGTGCGGCGCGACCTCGACGACTGACCGATGCGACGCCTGACCGCCTGCCTTGTTATTCTCGGCGCCGCGCTTGGCCTTGCACCGGCTTCTGCCGGTGCGGTGACCTGCCGGGAGGCCGCGCATGATGGCAATGTCTATGTTGTCTGCGAGGTAGACCCGGCCACGGAAAACCTGCGCCTCTTCCGTGCCGATGACGAAGGCCGCGCCTACGGCCATTTTAGCGTCCTGCAATCGCGGCTCATGGATGAGGGACAGGACCTCGTCTTTGCCATGAACGCGGGCATGTATCATGAGGACCGCAGCCCGGTGGGCCACTACATAGAGGACGGCCACGAAGAAATGGGCGTGATTTCCTCCCCCGGCCCGGGAAATTTCGGCCTGCTGCCCAACGGGATCTTCTGCATCGGCAAAGAGCGCGCAAGGGTCATAGAGACGCGTGATTTCCTCGCCGAAAGGCCGGAGTGCCGCCATGCCACCCAATCAGGGCCGATGCTGGTGATCGACGGCACGCTGCACCCTCGCTTTCTGCCCGACAGCACCTCCCGCTTCATCCGCAACGGCGTGGGCACCTCGGCCGACGGACGCCGGGCCGTCTTCGTGATTTCTCGCAACATCGTGACCTTTCATGAGTTCGCCCGTTTCTTCCGCGACGAGCTGGAGTTGCCGAATGCGCTTTTTCTGGATGGCAACATCTCGCGCCTATATGCGCCACAGGTGGGTCGCGCAGACATTGGCCGCAGCATGGGGCCGATCGTGGCCGTGACCGAACCGGCGCGGTAGCGGCGCCGCGTCCGCCCTGCGGCCCGCGTCCGGAGAATCATCTCACCGGGACACCGCGGCCATCGAACCGCACTTATCGCCCGCGGTGGTGTTCTGCGCGCCTATCGATCCGAAATCCGGCAACAGGGTCAGGGCCACGGCACGTGAATTGCAAGGTCCGGCCAACCCGTGCCGGGATCGCGGCACACCGCCGTTCCTCGCCACAGCCTTGCCTCCGCGCGCGGACCGGCTTACCTGCGGAGACACATCAACACGTGAGGGCACCATGACCGAAACACCCCAGACACTGGCCGCCGCTCTGCTCGACGCCGCCTCCCGCGCCGGGGCCGACGCGGCGGACGCTCTGGCGGTGGAGGCTCTCGCCCTCTCGATCGATGTGCGCGGCGGCCTTCTGGAACAGGCGGAGCGGGCCGAATATCGCGATCTGGGATTGCGTGTCTTTCTGGGCCAGCGCAGTGCCTCGATCACCGGATCCGACAACCGCCCCGAGGCCATCGCGGAAATGGCCGCCCGTGCCGTCGCCATGGCCCGCGAAGCACCCGAAAATCCCTACGCCGGATTGGCAGACCCCGCCCAGCTTGCCACGGACCGGGACGCCACGCCGCTCGATCTGTGCGACCCCGCCGCAGAACCCGCCCCGGCCGAGCTGGAGGAGGACGCCCGCCAGGCCGAGGCAACCGCCCTCGCCCATGACGGCATCACCCAGATCGACAGCGCCGCGGCGCAATACAGCGCACAGGATATCGCGCTGGCGGCTTCGAACGGGTTTTCAGGCGGCTACCGGCGCACCTCGCGCAGCCTATACTGCGTCGCCATTGCCGGGGAGGGCCTTGGCATGGAACGGGATTACGACGGCGATTCCCGCATCTACCAATCCGATCTGCGCAGCGCCAAGGACATCGGCGACACCGCCGCCACCCGCACCCTGGAACGGATGAACCCGCGCAAGCCCAAGACCGGTGCCTATCCTGTCCTGTTCGACGAACGGATATCGTCCTCGCTGATCGGCCATCTTGTGGCGGCCGCGAACGGCGCACAGGTGGCGCGCGGCCAATCCTGGCTGCGATCGGCACTGGGCGAACAGATCCTGCCCGATAGCCTGAGCCTGATCGAGGATCCCCATCGCCCCCGCGTCAGCGGTTCGCGGCTGTTCGACGCCGAAGGTCTGCCGACGCGCAAGCGTGCGATGATCGACAAGGGGGTGCTGACCGGCTGGACGCTGGATCTTGCCAATGCACGCAAGCTGGGCATGGAAAGCACCGCCAATGCCGCGCGCGGCGGCGGCTCGGTCTCGCCCACGGCATGGAACCTGGAACTGACGCAGGGGCCGCACAGCCGCGCGGACCTCATGAAACAGATGGGCACAGGATTGCTGGTCACCTCCATGATCGGCTCGACCATCAACCCCAACACCGGCGATTATTCCCGCGGCGCCGCCGGTTTCTGGATCGAGAACGGAGAGATCGCCTATCCGGTCTCGGGTGTCACCATCGCGGGCAACCTGCGCGAGATGCTGCGCACGATCATCCCCGCAAATGATGCGCGCCCGTGGCTCAGCCGCGTGGTACCGTCGCTGCTGGTCGAGGGACTGACGCTTGCCGGCGAATGACCTTTCGCTGCTGATCGACGCGGCACATGAGGCCGGAAAGGTGGCGCGCCGGCATGTCGGCGCACCCCTCGATGTGCAGCTCAAATCGCATGACGACAGCCCGGTGACACAGGCCGACTACGCCGTGAACGCGCGTCTTGCAGAGATCCTGCGCAGCGCGCGGCCGGAGTATGGCTGGCTGAGCGAGGAAAGCCCGGACGACCCCGCGCGTCTCTCCGCGGAACGGGTGTTCATCGTCGATCCGATCGATGGCACGCGCGCCTTTATCGAGGGCGAAAGATCCTGGGCCCATGCATTGGCGGTGGTCGAGACGGGAATTGTTCAGGCGGCGGTGATCTACCTGCCACTTCTGGACAAGCTCTATTCCGCCAGTCTCGGGGGCGGGGCATATCTGAACGGACAGCCCATCGCGGCAGAGGGGGTCAGCGATCCCGACGCGGCAGAGGTTCTGGCGACCCGCGCCAGCCTCGATCCCGCGCATTGGCCCGGCGGCGTACCATCGCTGCGCCGCAGCCACCGTCCCTCGCTGTCCTACCGGCAAAGCCTCGTGGCGGAGGGACGTTTTGACGCGATGTTCACCTTTCGGGCAACCTGGGAATGGGACATCGCGCCGGGCGCGCTTATCCTGACGGAGGCCGGCGCCCGGATCACCGACAGCCATGGCGGTGCCCTGTCGTTCAACGCCCCCGTCCCGCGGGCGAAGGGTCTGCTTGCGGCCAACCCCGCGTTGCACGCGGCGCTGCTGGCCCGCTTGCACTAGCCCCGACGGGGTTTGCCCGCTGGCGGCCCGTGGGTGTGCAGGCTTCGCCTTCCCGCAACAGCCCTGCGGGTGACTGCCCGTATGGCACTATCCGCAAACCGATCCGAACATCCGGGCCGGGGAACGGACAAACGACTTTCACGGTCCCATTGCCGCTGTTCTCCTACGCGGTTGCGCAATCCAGACCCACCGGGACAGCCGGCGCGCCCTGCGGCCGGTGCCGCCGCTTGACCCCCGGCCCGGCTCAGATAGGTTCGGACCCAGTCAACACGAAACCGGAGACCCGCAGCCATGCAACGCCTTCACCTCGTTTTCGGCGGCGAACTGGTCGATCCGTCGAAAACCGTCTTCAAGGACGTCAACGACCTGCACATCGTCGGCATCTTTCCCAACTACCAGGAAGCATACGACGCCTGGAAAGCCGAGGCGCAGCGCACCGTGGACAACGCGCATATGCGCTATTTCATTGCCCATCTGCATCGTCTGCGCGAAGAAGGACAAGCGGCCTCCTCGACAGAGGAACTGGGTTGATTCATGTCCCGACGCGCGCTGAGCCTTTCAGCCTATCTTGCTTATGCGCGCAGCGCCTCCGCCCCCGGGCCTGCACCGGATTGGCCCGCGCGTCCCGACGGGCCGCTGGTCTGGGGATTTGCCGAAAACGCCGAACGCGGCCGCGCGCTGGCCAGCCTCGGACATCGTCTTCTGGCCAGCCATCCGGGTAGTTCGGTCTGGCTCAGTGGACGCGCGCCAGACCGGCCCGGCCTGACCCGCGCCCCCCTGCCCCGCGACCTTGCGGCGGAGGATCTGCGCAATTTGCGTCGGCTGGCGCCGGACGTCACGATCTGGACCGGGCAGACCCTGCGTCCCGGGGTGATCTCGACCCTGCGGGACAGCGGCAGCCACATGATCGCGCTCGACCTCGATGACGCACCTTTCCCCGCCGCCGCGCCCCGCTGGCTGCCGGATCCCGCGCCCGCCACATTGGCCCTGTTCCACAGTCTCTACACCACCGGACCCAGCGCCAGCCGCCGCCTGCGCCGTCTCGGACTCGAGAGGGACCGGATCCATGAGACCACAGCCTTCATCGACACCGAGGCGCCGCTTGACTGCCCCGAAAACCTGCATGAGGAAGTCGCCGGCCTGCTGACCGGGCGGCCGATCTGGCTAGCCGCGCGCCTCCGCGCAGAAGAAGCGGGCGATGTGCTGCAAGCCCACCGGCAGGCCAGCCGCCTCGCGCACCGGCTGCTTCTGGTCATTGCGCCGGCGGATGAAACCGCCGCAGAGGCCATCGGCCGGATCCTCGGGCGCGCGCAGATGCGCGTCTGCGACTGGGAGCAGGGGGAGACGCCGGATGAAAACACGCAGGTCCTGATGACCGGCGGTCCGGCAGAGTTGGGTCTGTGGTATCGGTTGGCGCCGCTTGCCTTTCTTGGCGGTTCGCTGGTGGCCGGCCCCGGCGGAGAGGACCCGTTCGAGGCCGCCGCCCTCGGGGCCGCCATTCTTTACGGCCCGAACGTGGGCCAGCACCTGGAGGCCTATTCGCGTCTGGTCAGCGCCGGCGCGGCGCGGATCGTGCGGGACGCCGATTCGCTGGGCACTGCAGTGTCGCATCTGGTGGCGCCCGATCAGGTGGCCACCATGGCCCATGCCGGTTGGGAGGTGATCTCCTCCGGGGCGCGTCTGGTGGATCAGGTCGTCGCCGAGGTCGGCGAAGTCCTTGACCGCCGAAGCCAGACATGATGCGCCCCCCGCGGTTCTGGCAGCGCGCGCCCTCGGCCCCCGGCCTTCTTGCGCGGCTCCTGGCCCCGCTGGGGGCATTGACCGCCCGGGCGACCGCCGCACGGGTTGCGCGCGCGCCCCGGGTCCGCCCGGCCGTGCCGGTGATCTGCGTCGGCAATATCAACGCGGGCGGCACAGGCAAGACGCCCACCGTCATCGCCCTCGTCCAGCGCCTGACCGACCGGGGGCTGACGCCGCATGTGATCTCGCGCGGGTATGGTGGAACGCTGACCGGACCGGTGCGGGTCGATCCGCGCGGCCATGCCGCCGCCCAGACGGGCGATGAACCGCTGCTGCTGGCGGCCTT
>CAZRZN010000063.1:0-17533 GCA_964604565.1 uncultured Rhodobacterales bacterium | reverse complement strand
GCCGCTCAGATATCGAGCGTGTTGTCCCTTTCCCACTGCGAGAAATGCGCGGCAAAACTGTCCCATTCCTGATGCTTCATCTTGATATAGGAGGCAGAGAATTCCGCCCCCATGGCGGTTTTCAGACCCTCGTCCGCGTCCAGCGCGCGGATCGCGTCCAGCATGTTCAACGGCAGCTTGGGGGCGTCCGTGACGGTGTGGCCTTCGGCATACATGTCAATGTCGTAGCGCGGGCCGGGATCCGCCTTTGATCGCAGGCCGGACAGGCCCGCCGCGATGATTACGGCCTGAAGCAGGTAGGGGTTCGCCGCCCCATCCGGCAGACGCAGTTCGAACCGGCCGGGCCCGGGCACGCGCACCATGTGGGTGCGGTTGTTGCCCGTCCACGTCACGCTGTTGGGCGCCCATGTCGCGCCGGACAGGGTGCGCGGCGCGTTGATCCGCTTGTAGCTGTTGACGGTCGGGTTGGTGATCGACGCCATGGCGGTGGCGTGCTTCATGATGCCGCCCAGAAAATGCCGTCCCTGATCGGACAGGCCCAGTTCCTTGCTGTCATCGGCAAACGCATTGACCTTGCCGGCCAGATCCCAGACCGAAACATGCGCGTGGCATCCGTTGCCGGTCAGCTGTTCTATAGGCTTGGGCATGAAGGTGGCACGCAGTCCATGCTTTTCGGCCACGGATTTCACCATGAACTTGAAAAAGCTGTGACGGTCGGCAGTGGTCAGCGCATCGTCGAATTCCCAGTTCATCTCGAACTGGCCGTTCGCATCCTCATGATCGTTCTGGTAGGGGCCCCAGCCCATATCCAGCATGTAATCGCAGATTTCCGCAATCACGTCATAGCGGCGCATGACGGCCTGCTGGTCGTAGCAGGGTTTGGCCGCCGTGTCGGCGGGATCGGATATCGTGTCGCCCTCCGGTGTCAGCAAGAAGAACTCCGCCTCGACGCCGGTCTTGACCCGCAGACCTTCGGCCTCTGCCTCGGCCACAAGTTTGCGCAGCACGTTGCGCGGCGCCTGCGCGACCTCACTGTCCTCCATCACGCAATTCGCGGCGACCCAGGCGACATCGGGCTTCCATGGCAGTTGGATCGCTGTGGCGGGGTCAGGCACAGCCAGCATGTCGGGATGGGCGGGCGTCATGTCGAGATAGGTGGCGAAGCCCGCAAACCCGGCGCCATCAACCTGCATGTCCGCGATGGCCTGCGCCGGCACAAGCTTGGCCCGCTGGCCACCGAAAAGATCGGTGAAGGAGATCATGAAATATTTCACGCCCTTGTCAGCGGCGAAGGCGGCGAGATCCGTCATGGTGTGTATCCTTCCTGTCTGTCGGGGGGACTGCGCCGGATCACCCCGCCGCGGTCGTGTCAGGGTGCGGGCGGGTCAGAAACCGCCCTTTCCGGGCCACCAGTTGGTTCCGGCCAGCGGCACTTGGGTCATGGCGGCGGCTTCTATTGTCAGCGCGCAGAGGTCTTCGGGTTCGAGGTTGTGGACATGGCTCTTGCCGCAGGCCCGGGCGAGGGTCTGGCATTCCAGCGTCATCACGTTCAGGTAATTGCGCAGGCGGCGCCCGCCCTCTATGGGATCGAGCCGTTTCATGAGGTCGGTGTCCTGTGTCGTGATGCCGGCGGGGTCGCGCCCCTCGTGCCAGTCGTCATAGGCGCCCGCCGTGGTGCCAAGCTCCTGATACTCGACCTCCCACTTCGGATCATTGTCGCCCAGCGCCACAAGGGCCGCGGTGCCGATGGCGACCGCATCCGCCCCCAGCGCCAACGCCTTGGCCACGTCCGCGCCGTTGCGGATGCCGCCGGACACGACAAGCTGCACCTCGCGGTGCATGCCCAGTTCCTGCAACGCCTGAACGGCAGGGCGGATGCAGGCCAGCGTCGGCTGTCCCACGTGTTCGATGAAAACGTCCTGCGTGGCGGCGGTGCCGCCCTGCATTCCGTCCAGAACGACAACATCGGCCCCTGCCTTGACCGCAAGCGCTGTGTCGTAATAGGGGCGCGCGCCACCAATCTTGATGTAGATCGGCTTTTCCCAGCCGGTGATCTCACGCAGTTCGAGGATTTTGATTTCCAGATCATCCGGCCCGGTCCAGTCCGGGTGGCGGCAGGCCGACCGCTGGTCTATCCCAACCGGCAGATCGCGCATCCCCGCCACGCGTTCGGTGATCTTCTGACCCAGAAGCATCCCGCCACCGCCGGGCTTGGCGCCCTGACCGACCACAACCTCTATCGCGTCGGCGCGGCGCAGGTCGTCCGGGTTCATGCCGTAGCGCGAAGGCAGATACTGGTAGACCAGTTTCTCGGAATGGCCGCGCTCTTCCTCCGTCATGCCACCGTCGCCTGTGGTGGTCGAGGTGCCTGCCATGGTTGCCCCGCGGCCCAAAGCCTCCTTGGCGTTTCCCGAAAGCGCGCCAAAAGACATGCCTGCAATCATGATCGGGATTTTCAGTTCGATCGGTTTCGAGGCGAAGCGCGTGCCAAGCACCACCGACGTATCACACTTCTCGCGATATCCTTCGAGCGGGTAGCGCGAAATTGAGGCGCCTAGAACCAGCAGGTCGTCGAAATGCGGCACCCGCCGTTTCGCGCCGCCGCCGCGAATATCGTAGATGCCTGTTTCGGCCGCGCGGCGGATCTCTGCGTTCACCTCGCGCGAGAAGGTCCAGCTTTGGCGGGGTTCGGTCTTTGGCGTGTCCATCAGTAGGCCCCCGCATGGTCGATGTTGAAATTGTAAAGCTTGCGGGCCGATCCGTAGCGCCGGAACTCTTCCGGCGTTGCATCGGCCCCGGCGCGGTCCAGCAGGTCGCGCAGCAGGTCCAGATGTTCGGGCCGCATCTCCTTTTCGATGCAGTCCGCGCCAAGAGATTTGACCGAACCGCGCACGAAAAGCCGCGCCTCGTACAGGCTGTCGCCCAACGCCTCGCCCGCATCGCCCAGCACGACAAGCGTGCCTTTCTGTCCCATGAACGCGGACATGTGCCCGACGTTGCCATGCACGACGATGTCGATCCCCTTCATCGAGATCCCGCAACGCGACGAGGCGTTGCCCTTGATCACCAGCAGGCCGCCATGCCCTGTGGCACCGGCGTATTGGCTTGCGTCGCCGTCGATCACCACGGTGCCTGACATCATGTTTTCGGCTACGCCCGGTCCGGTCGATCCGGTGACATGCACCGTTGCCTGCTTGTTCATGCCCGCGCAGTAATAGCCGGTGGACCCTTTCACAGTGACCTCTATCGGCGCATCCAGACCGACCGCGACCGCATGGCTGCCGCGCGGGTTCTCGATCAGCCACTCGGTCTGGTTGGTCTGGCCCGCCTGTGCCTGGAGCGTGGCATTGACCTCGCGCAGCGCGGTTGTGGCCATGTCGATGGACTGCATTTCAACGCTCCCAGAAATAGACTGTGGCGGGTTCGGGTTCCCAGACCCGCGCGGCGTCGATCCCCGGCAGATCGGCAAAGGCCCGGTATTCGGAGGCAAAGGCCACGTAGTCGTCGGTTTCGGCCAGCACGGCGGGCTTGCAGGCAATGGGATCGCGCACCACGCCAAATCCGTCCCGCGTTCCGGTGACAAAGGTGAAAAACCCGTCCAGATCCTTCAAGGTCCCTTCAAGCGCCTGACCCAATGTGTCGCCTTTGGCAATCCGCGACGAGATATAGGTGGCGCCGACTTCGGTGTCGTTTTCCGTCCGGGTGCGGAACCCCTCGCGCGCCAGTTTCCTGCGCATGTTGTTGTGGTTCGACAGCGACCCATTGTGCACAAGGCACTGATCCTCGGCGGTGGAAAAGGGATGCGCGCCCAGCGTCGTCACCGCGCTTTCGGTGGCCATCCGGGTGTGGCCGACGCCATGCGTGCCGCCCATGGTCCGAATGCCGAACCGGTCGGCCACATCGCGGGGCAGGCCGGTTTCCTTGTAGATCTCCATCCGGTGCCCGACGCCCATGAGCCGCAGGCCGCGCGCCTCCAGCATGGCGACGGCGTCCGCATGCTGTGCCTCGGGAACTGTCAGCACCGCGTGGGTGTCGAGGATCTTGATCGCCACGGGCGCATCCAGTTCTTCGGACAGGATCCGGTCCAGCCCGTCGAAATCCTGTGCCGGGTTTTCTGATTGCACGGTTATCTTCACGCCCTCGGCGGGGGCCGCGTAAATGGCAATCCCGGCGCTGTCCGGGCCACGGTCGGTCATGGTGATCAGCATATCGGTGAGCATGTCACCGAGTTTTGGGGCGAGGTCATCGTTCTTCAGGAACAATCCGACGATTCCGCACATGGTCTTCTCCGGCGATGATGCGGGCAATTCCGCATCCCTCGTTTAGAGGGAAACAAAATTTCCTCCAAGGAAAACATTGGTCGTCATGATGGCGGCTCGCGCACTCCTGTGGCGGCTGATGAAAAATTCATCGCCCCAGTGATATCTTGGGCGCTCAATGGGGGCGCGCGGCGTCATTGCGGGTAGCAGATGATCGAAAGATAGCGGATTGGCCGCTCGACATGGCGTTCCGGCCCGTGCGGCGCGTCCGAATCGAACAGGAAGGAATCGCCCGGCTCCAGCAGATACAGACTGTCGCCGTGGCGATATTCCAGAACGCCTTCCAACATGTAGATCATCTCGATCCCCTCATGCTGGAACACCGGAAAGGTGTCCGTTTCATCCGTCAGGGTCAGCAGGTAGGGTTCCACCACCACGCCGCTTTCGTTGGACCCGATATGGCCCAGAAGACTGTATTGGTGGCCGGCGCGGCTGCCCTGCCGTTTGACGTCCACGCCCTGGCTGGCCTTGACGTGCATGGCGCGGCGCGGCTGGTCGAACCCGGAGAAAAGCTGTGGGATAGGAACGCGCAAACTGTCGGCAAGCGATTGCAGAGTCGCAAGGGACGGGGACACCAGACCGTTCTCGATCTTCGACAGGGCGCCCACGGACAGGCCCGCCTGCCCGGCCAGTTCTGCCCCGGTCATCCGCTGACGCTTGCGCAACTCGCGTATCTGGCGCCCGATCGCCAGTTCAAGGTTCTTTTCCCGCGTGTCGCGCACCGCATGCGGGTTCTGTTTCAGAGGATCGGATGTGACCACGTCTGTCTGCCTTGTCTGTTGTCCATGTCCTCTGACGCGTTCCGTTTGGACGCCGTTGCACCAAGGTAGGGCAATGCGCGCTGGCACAGCAAGCCGGATGGAGGCGGGGCGGTCATCTTGACATCGACGCCGACCGAAACCTGTGCACCTGTGCTGCCCGGTCTGGCGCAAGTCCTTGGGGCCATGCCTGCCTTCGGGCGAAGCCATCGGCAGCGCCTTGGCGGTCGCATCCTTGACAGCTCCGGCCCAAAGGCGCATCGGTCTGGCCGCAGCAAACAGGGCAAAGACATGGTCGGCAAGAAGGCGCAACAGGTCTACACACTTTTGATCGAGGTCGGTCGCAAGTCCGGCGATGGCCTTCCCGCCAAGGCCACAGGGGCGGCGCTGATGTGCTATGCGTCAGGTGTGGACGAGGCTGAGGCCGTGCGCGAAACCGTGGCGATCCTCAAGCAGGCCGACATGGCGCCGCTGGACGTGACCGGCTACGGCACGCGTGAAGAGCGCGAGGCGCAAGAGCATGAGATCGAGGCCGAAGAAATTGCGCTGATGCAGCGCGCGCTGGATGAAAATGCGGTGATCGTGGCGCAGGTCACGCCATTCTACGACTGACACCCGGAACACCTGCCTCCCGGCCGCTGCGCGCTACGGCATCGGCGGTCCGGCCCGACTGTGGCGTCCGTCACAAGCGTGGCGCACAACGTTCCGCCCGGCCACGCGGGAAACGATGCGCCAAGCGGCCCGCATGGCTCTCCATGCTCAAGGGGGGCCTGTGGTGTTGTGGCGGGAGGCCTGAGCCGGAGTCATGATCGAATGGTGCTCAGCGTGATCCCATGCCGTCCCCTTCCGGCCGAAATGACCGGCGCATTTGCCAACCGCCGAACGGCAGGGTAGCCGTTGGTCGACGCCAGCCACGCGAAAGGAACCGCCGATGACCGATCCGGTCGACCTGACTGCCCGCCTTGTCCGCTGCCCCTCCGTCACACCGGAGGACGGTGGCGCCCTACAGGTAGTGCAAGACCTGTTGGAAGGGGCAGGATTTGTCTGCACCCGGGTGGATCGGGGCGGTATCGGGAACCTGTTTGCCCGTTGGGGCGACAAGGGTCACGCCCGCAGCTTTGGCTTCAACGGGCATACGGATGTCGTGCCGATCGGGGCGCGCGCTGACTGGACGCATGACCCGTTTGGCGCGGAGATCGAGGATGGGTTTCTTTATGGGCGGGGCGCGACGGACATGAAATCCGCGGTTGCCGCCTTTGCCGCCGCTGCCGTGGATTTCGTGCGCGACACGCCGCCCGACGGATCGCTGATCCTTGCCATTACTGGTGATGAGGAAGGTGATGCCCTGCACGGGACGCGGGCGCTGCTGGACTGGATGCAAGCCGAAGGCGAGCAGATGTCGGTCTGTATTGTCGGGGAACCCACATCGCCCGACCACATGGGTCAGATGATCAAGATCGGGCGCCGGGGGTCCATGTCGGGGTGGTTCACGGTGACTGGCAAGCAGGGACATTCCGCCTATCCGCATCGCGCACTGAACCCGATGCCCGCCATGGCGCGGCTGATGGACCGGCTGTCGTCGCATGTGCTGGACGAGGGCACGGCCCATTTCGATCCCTCGACGCTGGCGGTTGTCACGATCGACACCGGCAATCCGGTGACCAACGTGATCCCGGCCCAGACCTCCGCCACGGTCAACATCCGATTCAACGATACCCATACCGGCGCGACGCTGTCGGATTGGCTGCGTGACGAAGTGGCGAGGATCGACGCAGAATTCGGCACGCGGACCGAGGTCGAGATCAAGATTTCCGGCGAAAGCTTTCTGACGCCGCCGGGGCCGTTGTCCGACCTTGTGGCCAAAGCGGTGTCGGTGGAAACCAATGTGATGCCGGAACTGTCCACCACCGGGGGCACATCGGATGCGCGGTTTGTCAAGGATCACTGCCCGGTGGTCGAATGTGGCCTTGTGGGCAAGACGATGCACGCTGTGGATGAGCGGGTCGAGATCGCGCATGTGCATCAGCTCAAGGCGATTTATGCCCGGATCCTGCAAGATTACTTTGCCTGACTCCGTTCCGTTCCGCCCCGGCCGCCGGACCCGCGCTTTCGACATGACGCCGCCCCGGGTCCGTGTTACCTGAGGCACATGAGCAAGATGCCGACAAAGGCGGATATCCTTGAATGGATCGCCGAAAATCCGACCCTCACCTCCAAACGCGACATTGCCAAGGCGTTTGGTATCAAGGGGGCTGACCGTATCGACCTCAAGCGTCTCCTGCGAGAGCTTGAAGACGAGGGCCATCTGGAAAAGCGCAAGAAGACCTACCGCGACCCCGACCGGTTGCCACCGGTCAGCGTGCTTCAGGTGCTGACGCCCGACAGCAATGGCGATCTGTTTGCGCGTCCGTTGGAATGGCATGGTGAGGGAGTGGAACCCACCGTCCTGCTGATGCCGCGGGCCACCGATCCTGCGCTGGGCGAGGGTGACCGCATCCTTGCACGGCTTCAAGTGGTGCATGAGGAAGATCACAACTACGAGGCGCGGCTGATCCGTCGCATCGGTGCCAGTCCGCGCCGCATCGTGGGCATCTTTCGCAAGGGCGCGGAGGGCGGTCGCATCCTGCCCATCGAAAAAGGGTCCGACAAGGAATGGACGGTGCCTCCGGATGCCACGGCCGGCGCGCAGGACGGTGAATTGGTCGAGGCCGAACATGCCGGCCCCAAGGCACGTCTTGGCCTGCCCCGCGCCCGCATCGTGCTGCGCCTTGGCGATCCGACCGCGCCGCGTGCGGTGTCACTGATCGCGATTCATCAGCACGGCATTCCCGACGATTTTCCCGAAGACGTGCTGGCCGAGGCCGACAGCATGAAACCCGCGGGCATGAAGGGCCGGACCGATCTGCGCGACCTGCCACTGATCACCATCGACCCGGCAGATGCCCGGGACCGCGACGATGCCGTCTATGCTGAAGCCGACGAGGATCCGGACAATCTGGGCGGCCATGTGATCTGGGTCGCCATTGCCGATGTGGCGCATTATGTCCGCCCCGGATCGGCGCTGGACCAAGAGGCCAGAAGCCGCGGAAACTCCTCCTATTTTCCGGATCGAGTGGTGCCGATGCTGCCCGAACGGCTGTCGGGCGATCTGTGTTCGCTGCATGAAGGCGTGCCGCGCGCCTGCGTCGCCGTGCGCATCCGCATCGACGCCGAGGGCAACAAGCTTGGCCAGAAATTCCATCGGGCGCTGATGCGATCCTCTGCCGCGCTCACCTATGCAGAGGTTCAGGCCGCGATGGATGGCACACCCAACGAGGCGACCGGCCCGCTGCTGGATCCGGTGCTGCGCCCGCTCTACAATGCCTATGCCGCGCTGACTGCCGCGCGCAAGGCGCGCCAGCCTCTCGACCTTGATCTGCCCGAACGCAAGATCGTGCTGGATGAGGATGGCAAGGTGACCTCGGTCGATTTCACCGACCGGCTGGACGCCCACCGCCTGATCGAGGAGTTCATGGTCCTCGCCAATGTCGCCGCCGCCGAAACCCTGAACGCCAAGGACACGCCGCTGCTGTTTCGTGTGCATGAGGAGCCGCCGCCGGAAAAGCTGGAATCCCTGCGCGATACTGCGGAATCCGCCGGCCTGACACTGGCCAAGGGGCAGGTGCTGAAGACTCGCCATCTGAATAACCTGCTGCATCAGGCGGCTGGCACGGGGGAGGCGGAACTGATCAATTTCGCCACTCTGCGGTCCATGACGCAGGCCTATTACAGCCCCAAGAACTTTGGCCACTTCGGCCTTGCCCTTCAGAACTACGCGCATTTCACCTCGCCGATCCGGCGATATGCCGATCTCATCGTGCATCGCGCGCTGATCACGGCGCATCGCTGGGGCGACGACGGGCTGACAGAGCGGGATCTTGAGGGACTGGAAAGCACTGGTCAGCACATTTCCGATACCGAACGCCGGTCCATGATGGCAGAGCGGGACACGACCGACCGGTATCTGGCCGCCTATCTGTCGGATCGTCTGGGGGCGGAATTCACCGGGCGCGTGTCCGGGATCGCAAAATTCGGCATCTTCGTGAAACTGGATGAAACCGGGGCCGACGGGCTGGTGCCCATCGGGACGCTGGGCAACGAGTTTTTCCACTTCGACCGCGATGCGGGCACGCTGATGGGCGCGGACAGCGGCCGGATCATCGGGCTGGGCATGCGCGCCCGGGTCAAGCTGGTGGAGGCCGCGCCGGTGACCGGCGGCATCGCCTTCGAACTGCTGGAACTGGACGACGAAAACTATGAGAGCGTATCCGGGGGGCGCGGTCGGCGTGGCGCTGGCCGCCGCAAGGCCGGGCCAGCACCGCGTCGCAAGCTGGCCAAGGCCAAGGCCAAGGACGCCAAGACCAAGCGCAAGGTGACACGGCAGCGGCGGGAGAAATCCTGATCCTCTCGCCGCTTGGCAGGAAACCGCAGGCCGGTTTCTGATCTCTTCGCAAGGCGCCCCTGTCGCGTTAAACTGCTGCAAAACAAGAGAGCAGCAGGATCGGACACATGACACGGCACGCGATACCTTGGCTTTTCGCCATTGTCCTGACGATTTCTCCGGCCTTCGCGGAGACCCTCAAGAGCTCCCTGCGTCCTGTGGCGAGGGGCGATCTTGGACCGTCGGGCGTATCTGATCCCGAGATTGTCAGCCGCGGGGCCACCCTGACAGACAGGTTTCTGGTGCCGCAACGCACCTTGCGCCCTGTCAAGCGGCCAACTGCCATCGCGCCGGAACCGGGAATGGCGGCCAAGAGCGCCGGGACGGAGGCAGGCTTTCGCGCCTGGATCCGGGACTACCGCCCGCGTGCGTTGGGTCAGGGGATACGGGCAGCCACCTTCGATCACGCCTTTGAGGGCGTGCGTTTTGACCCGACAGTGGTTGAAAGGGATCGCAACCAATCGGAATTCACCAAGACGCTTTGGGATTATCTGGACAGCGCCGTTTCAAGCACGCGGATCCGCAACGGCAAGGCCGTGTTGCGTGAACATGCCAGACTGCTTGACCGGATCGAGGCGAAATACGGTGTCGAAAAGGAAGTGGTTGTCGCCATCTGGGGTCTGGAGTCGGCCTACGGCACCTTTCGAGGGGAAACCCCTGTGATCGCGGCCATGGCGAGCCTGGCCTATGACGGTCGCCGCGGAAAATTCTTCGAGGCACAATTGCTGGACGCGCTGAAAATCCTCCAGCAGGGTGATACCACGCCCGACAATATGCTTGGCTCGTGGGCGGGGGCCATGGGGCATACGCAGTTCATGCCGGGATCGT
The DNA here is from genome assembly GCA_964604565.1 of uncultured Rhodobacterales bacterium. GTDB lineage: Bacteria > Pseudomonadota > Alphaproteobacteria > Rhodobacterales > Rhodobacteraceae > CAZRZN01. The sequence goes on along the minus strand of CAZRZN010000063.1, from coordinate 7,148 downwards.
TTCAGCGTCTGGCCGTGGACCATGACGGCGACGGCAAGCGGGATATCTGGGGCGATGATCCGGCAGACGCCTTGGCCTCCACCGCGCATTACCTCAAGACCAACGGCTGGCAGACCGGCGTGCCTTGGGGTGTCGAAGTGCGTCTGCCGGAGAATTTCGACTATATGACGGTCAGCCGCTCGATCCGGCGGCCCCCGTCAGCTTGGGCACGCAAGGGCGTTGTCGCCCTCGACGGCCAGCCGGTTCCGGATTACGGGCCTGCATCGATCCTGCTGCCGGCGGGGCACAGGGGGGCCGCTTTTCTCATTTTCGACAACTTCAAGGTGCTGGAACGCTACAACAGCGCCGACGCCTATGTGATCGGTGTCGGCCATCTTTCCGACAGGTTAAGGGGCAGCGGGCCGATCAAGGCCGCGTGGCCCCGTGGTGATCGGGCGCTGACCTTCAAAGAGCGGATCGAACTGCAAGAACGCCTGACGTCGGCAGGGTTCGACACGCAGGGAATCGACGCACGGATCGGGCCGCTGACCATCAATGCCCTGCGTCGCTATCAGCAGTCCCGGGGCCTTGTTCCCGATGGCTATGCATCGCTGCGTGTGCTGAAGGATTTGCGGTAACGCCGGTGCCGCCTGTCGGCGATCCGGCACCGGTCCGATCACGGCAGGCGGGCTTGCGTCCTGTCCTGCGGGTATTTTCACAAAGGGCATTGTGGCCGGTTGTAAGTCAATATTGACCCCTGTCCGGCTATGTCAGAACCGGAATTCCTCACAGGGGCCGCCGACAAAGCAGGTGTGCAAGCGGTCAAGGAAGATCCGGGGCGGATTGATATAGGACCACGCACCACAGGGCGTCGCCTGAACGATCCGCTTGCCGCCCTCATGCTTGATGAAGGCAAGGTAGCGCGCGCCGCTGATGGGCTGGGCGCACCATGGACCCGCGCAGGTCACCCGCAGCGTCACATTGGCCTGAAAAGGTCTGACAAAGCCGTCGCGGCCAAGGGAGTGTCCGACCATCTGCGCCCGCAGATCGGTTTGTGGCGGGATCTCCGTTTGCCTGTTCCAGTCCACAGTCGGCAGACGCGATTCATCGAAATCAATGCGCCCGACCGCTATACCCCAACGCAAAGGCGAGTCTGCCGCCGCCTTGAAATCCCGCACCGGGTCTGCGGGCACGCAGGACAACGAAAAGGCCGGAGTGGCCAAAAGCATGGCGGCAAGGACAATCCAACGCATCAGAAATGCTCCTTGAAAGCGGCGAGAACCTGTTCGTAGACAGGCCGCTTGAACGGGACGATCTGCGCGGCCACGTCCTTGGGTGGCAGCCAGCACCATTCGGAAAACTCCTGGTGATCGTCCGCGTCGATCCGAACCTGATCGTCGGTGCCGTGAAAGCGCAGCAGGAACCACTTCTGCTCCTGCCCCTTGTATCGCCCTTTCCAGATCGTCGGCACAATATCATGTGGGAGGTCGTAGGATATCCAGCCCTCTGTCTCGGCCTCGACCGTTACAAGTTCCGGGCTGACGCCCGTCTCTTCCTGCAATTCTCGCAGGGCGGCGTCGCGTGGGGATTCGCCCTCGTCGATGCCACCCTGCGGCATTTGCCATGCTGGCACATCACTGTCGAGGCGCTGACCGACAAAGGCATGTCCCGCCGCGTTCATCAGCATGACGCCGACGTTCCGGCGGTAGGGCAGGGCGGTGATCTCTTCCGGCGTCATGTCTCATCCTCCTGGTCTCTTGTATGGATTGAAAGGTTTCGATTATTCAAACGCAGGTCCGGCAGACAGTCCACAGGGCTTGGCGGCCGGGCGCGGCCCAATATGCTGCGGTATTCCGCAAGTCTCGGATGCGCTCCTGTCAACGCAGTCGACCGCTGCCGCCCGGACAAGAAAAATCCGGCGGCCCCAGGGACCGCCGGATCAGAACCTTGCCGAGAGGCTGGCGCCAGTCCCTTGAACTTCAGTCCCGTGAACCCAGCGCCGACAAGCCCTTGAGGATGTCTATGGCATAGGCAAGTTGGTAATCCTCCTCGCGCAGTCTTGCGGCGGCTTCGGCCTTGGCCCGGTCTTCCTCGATCTGTTCGATTTCCTCGGGCGACAGAGAGTCGTTGTCCAGACTACCGCGAAGATCGGCCTCGGAACGTGCGAAGGGATTTTCCGGCTCCTCGGAGTCTTCGGCGTTGGGATCGCGGCGGGGCTGTGCCACGACAATGTCAGGCGAGACGCCCAGTGCTTGGATCGACCGGCCCGACGGCGTGTAATACCGCGAGGTTGTCAGGCGCATCGCACCATTGCCGCGCAGCGGCATGACCGTCTGAACGGACCCTTTGCCAAAGCTCTTGGTGCCGACGACGATGGCGCGACGATGATCCTGCAACGCCCCGGCTACGATCTCGGATGCAGAGGCGGACCCGCCGTTGATCAGAACGACGATCGGTTTGCCCTCCGCCAGATCGCCGGGCTGGGCGTTGTAACGGTCGCCGTCTGCCGGGTCCCGGCCACGGGTCGACACGATCTCGCCCTCTTCGAGAAAGGCGTCCGACACCGAAATCGCCTGATTCAGGAGGCCGCCGGGGTTGTTGCGCAGGTCGACGACAAAACCGTTGACGTTGTCGATCCCGCCTGCGGCCTCGACCTGTTCGGCCAGCCCGTCCGCAAGATTGGGATAGGTCTGATCGTTGAAGGTGGTGATCCGAAGGACCACAGTCTCTCCCTCCGTGCGCGTGCGCACGGCGGTCAGCTTGATCGTGTCGCGAATGATCGACACGTCAAAGGGTTCGTCGATGTCCTCGCGCACCACGGTGATCAGAATCTCTGACCCGACCGGACCGCGCATCATGTCCACCGCCTCGTTGAGCGTGAGGCCCAGAACGCTTTCGCCGTCGACATGGGTGATGAAATCGCCCGCCTCGATGCCCGCGGCATCTGCCGGGGTCCCGTCGATCGGGGACACGACCTTGACGAACCCGTCTTCCTGCGTGACCTCGATCCCGAGGCCGCCGAACTCGCCGCGCGTCTGGACGCGCATGTCGGCCGCGTCGTCCGGCGCCAGATAGCTCGAATGCGGATCGAGCGAGGTCAACATCCCGTTGATCGCGGCCTCGATCAGCTCCTTTTCATCGACTTCTTCGACATATTGGGCGCGGATGCGCTCGAAAATATCGCCGAAAAGATCCAGTTGCTCATAGACGCTTTCTGAACGGCTGCCGTCTTGCGCCAGAAGCGGTCCCACGAATTGTGTGGTCGCCACCACGGAGGCGAGTGTGCCGCCGATCGCGGCCATCACGAATTTCCTCATACCTCAATCATCCCTTGTCGGTTGTGAACCACCGCAGTGGATCTTCGGGCACGTCGCCCTCTCTGACTTCTATATAGAGCGTTTCCGTCCGTCCGGCGCCAGCCCCCTCACTGGATGGTGACACATTATCGTCAGCAGTCCCAGCCATCAGCCCTATGGGCGATCCGGCAGGCAGGACTTGGCCGGCCACGCCGAAAACGGTGTCCAGCCCGGCAAGAACGAACATCAGATCGGCCTGTGGTTCAAGGATGCTGACCAGCCCGTAGTCCAGCAGCGGGCCGCTGTAACGGATTGTCGCAGCGGTTGGCGTCGTCACCAGCGCACCGGGACGGGTGGCGACCACGATGCCGGGCCGCGACACGCCGGCGGCGTCTCTGTCCCCGGCCTTGTGCAGCACGATGCCACGCACCGGCAGCGGCAGGCTTCCCTTTCGTTCCATGACGGAGGCGAGCGGCGGCGATGGGTCATCTTCGGCGATCTCGGAAAGCCCGGAGGCAAACCCCTGCAATGTCTCGGTCGCGGAAATCAGGATGGCTGTGCGGATCGGATCCTCTGTAAAGCGGCGCGGCAGGTCGGTCCGGTCGGCAATGGCCTGACTCAGGTCGGTGCGCGCCGCCTGCACTCCGGTCAACCCGTCCTGAAGTGTGTCCGCGGCGTTCTGTTGCAGCAGGCGAAGCGCGGTCACCTCTTCGAGATCGGCCCGCAGGGCTGCTGCCCGACCGGCAAGCCCCGGTGTCACCGCCGCGACCAGCATCCCCGATCGTGCGGCCCCGAGCGGCCCCTGCGGATGGACCAGGGTCTGCGGTGTCGCGCGGTCGCCCACCGCCATGAGCGCGCCCAGAAGGCGGGCCACTTCGGTTTCCTGTGCGGCGAGCCTGCGCGACAATTCAGTTTCGCGGATCGCCGCGGCCCGCAGCCCCTCGCGCATGGCGGAAAGCCCATCCTCATAGGCGCGCACCGCATCGGTCAGCGCGGCCACCCGGTCCTGTGCTTCCTCGGCGGATGCCAGCAGGACCGAAGCGGCCTCCAGCGCCTCTGCCGCCGCGCGGGCAGGGGCACCGGCGTCGCCCTGTTGCGCGTTCAACGGTGCGGCCAGCAGCATCAGGATCAGGGCAGGGATCTTCATCATGTGATCAGGCTTTCGCCGGTCATTTCATCCGGCTTCGGCAGGCCCATCAGGTGCAGCAGCGTCGGCGCGACATCTGCCAGACGCCCGTCGCGCAATTGCGCACCCTCCGGTCCACCATAGAGGATCACCGGAACGAGGTTCGTCGTATGCGCCGTGTGCGGCCCGCCTGTCACAGGGTCCACCATGGTTTCGCAGTTGCCGTGGTCGGCGATGACCAGCAGCGCGCCGCCGGTTTTTTCCAGTTTCTCGATCACCTGGCGAAGCCCGTCATCCACCGCCTCGCAGGCCTTCATCGCGGCTTGCAGGTCGCCGGTATGGCCGACCATATCGGGGTTGGCATAGTTGACAACGATCAGATCATACCCCTTGTCGATGGCCTGCAGGAACTTCTCTGTCACCTCGCCTGCGGACATCTCCGGTTGCAGGTCATAGGTCGCCACCTTGGGCGATTTTGGCATGAAGCGGTCTTCATGCGGCTCTGGCACCTCCTTGCCGCCATTCAGGAAAAAGGTGACATGCGGGTATTTTTCGGTCTCGGCCAGCCTGAACTGGCTCTTGTCGTGCTTGGCTACCCATTCGCCAAGGGTGTTGACGATCTGTTGTTTGGGAAAGACCGTCGTCATGTAGGCATTGTGCGCGGTGGAATAATCCACCATGCCAAGAAGCCCTGACAGTTTTGGTTGCCGACGGTCAAATCCGTCAAAGGCTGGATCGCCAATCGCGGCGAGGATCTCCCGCGCCCGATCGGCTCGGAAGTTGGCAAAGAAAATTCCGTCGCCGTCCCGTATCCCGGAGTAATCGCCCACCACGAAAGGGGCGATGAACTCGTCCGTCTTGTCCTGCTCATAGCTGGCCGCGATGCCGGATTCCGCGTCCTCGAAGCGGTCTCCCTGACCTTCTACCATGGCGCGGTAGGCTTTCTCGACCCGATCCCAGCGGGTGTCTCGATCCATCGCATAATACCGGCCGGAGACTGTGACGATCCGGGCGCCATTGGGCAGCGCGGCAGAGAACGCCTTTACCTGTTCCAATGCGGAGCGCGGCGCAACGTCACGACCGTCCGTGATCACGTGGACGGCGACAGAAAGACCGGCGTCCGTCAGGGCCTTGCAGGCCGCGAGGATGTGGTCGCTGTGCGCATGGACCCCGCCATCGGAGGTCAGGCCCATGACATGCGCCATGCCGTCCGCAGCCATCACCGCACCGGCAAAGTGGAGGATGGCGGGGTTGCTGAAAAACGAACCGTTTTCGATCGCAAGGTCGATCTGGCCCAGATCCATCGCCACGACCCGGCCGGCGCCGATGTTGGTGTGGCCAACCTCTGAATTGCCCATTTGGCCGGTGGGCAATCCGACGTCGGGGCCATGAGTCGTCAGCGTGGCATGGGGGCAGGAGGCGGTCAGGCTGTCCACGGTAGGGGTTTCGGCCAGTTTGGGGGCATTGTTGGCGGGATCATCGCGCAGGCCCCAGCCGTCGAGAATGGTCAGAATGACAGGTTTGGTCACGGGGCTACTCCGGGATAATGTCCTGCCTGTCTTATCAGCGGTGAGACGCGTTGTGGAGAGGCGTGTTCCAGGAAACCGGCACGCGTGTCATGCGGCGGGATTGGCAGCTGTGCACGGGGGGATTGTCCTGCACGACCCGGGCATCTGCCCGACAGTCGTCCAAGCGTGGCAAGCCTGCCATTGAAATGCCGCGAAACCGGAACGGCCCCGGTCTGCTCTGGCGGTTTGTTTGGGACGTGCTAAATCTGGTAATGTATCTGTATGCCCCGGACCAATTGGATTTCTTGATGCTTGCCAAAACCACCACGACCTTGTTCGCCGCCGCAACTGCTGCGGCCCTCGCCTCATTCCCCGCTGTGGCGCAGGATCGGGCGCTTCAGTTCGAGCTTGGTCTCGGTGTGAACGTGGCGCCCGCCTACGAGGGGTCGGACGAATACACCACCGGCCCGACTGGTGGCGCCGGCCTGAGCCGTTTGAACTGGGGCTTTTTGAATATCGACAAGGGCGACGGTTTGGGCGTCGGGTTTGGTCCTTCTTTCCGTTATCTGGCAGAGCGGAACGACAAGGATCATGCCCGGCTGACCGGCATCGACGATGTGGATGCGGCGTTGGAGTTGGGCGGAAAGATCTCCTACCGCTGGCAATATGCCGAAGTGTCGGGGGCCGTGCGGATGGGGGTGACAGGACATGAAGGTCTGGTCATGGATCTGGGGGCTGATGCGGTGACAATGCCGGCGGCCCGGACGGAATTCCGCGTAGGTCCGCGGCTGAGGTTCGTGGACGATGCTTATGCCGACACCTATTTCTCGGTGCCGACGGGCGTCTCTCTTGCTGCCTATGATGCAGGAAGCGGTCTTCAGTCCTACGGATTGGAAATGAGTATCCGGCACGATTTCAACGACGATTGGGCGGTCAAGGGAACACTTGGCTGGAACCGTTTGACTGGCTCCATTGGCGACTCTCCCGTTGTGCAAGAGCGCGATGCGGGCTCGCTGAGCGTCTTGCTCTACCGGAAATTCGACTGGCGGTGGTGAGGCCGTCCTTACGGCCCTTCGGCGCCTGTGCAGCGGGCATTCGGCTTCTTCGGTCGTCAAGGAGCGGGTCGTGACCGGGGTGCCGCAAGAATAGCGGTCGTGCTGTGCTTTTTGCTTTCAGCCGTAACGGGATCTGTGTCGACCTCCTAGGAACAGGATGCATTGATTTCCATCGCACCGCATG
>CAZRZN010000062.1:5443-18522 GCA_964604565.1 uncultured Rhodobacterales bacterium | reverse complement strand
GGAATTGTCTGCGGGACGCTTGGCGTGGCGCCGCCCGCCGTGGTCATGGGTGCAATCGAACGTCTGGCAGAGGCCGCGATCCCTGTTGCGCTGCTGTCCATCGGTGCGGCATTGAACCTGCGCGCGCTGGCCCGGATCGGGGCCTTCAATGCCTGTGCCAATGCGATCAGACTGCTGGCCTTGCCGCTTGTGACGCTGATCTCGACCAGCTTGATCCGGCTTGATCCCGGGCATGTCGCTGTTCTGACCCTGTTCGCGGCCCTGCCGACGACCACCGCGGCGCATGTGTTGGCGTCGGTCTACGGCGCGGACCGCCAAGCGGTGGCGACGCTGATTGCACAATCCACGATCTTTGGCTGTGCGACGCTGCCGTTCTGGCTTTTCATTGTGGCCTGAAGCGCGCTGCCCGACAGATCCGGTGGCGCAACACCCCGCGTCGCGCGGCGGGGGGACCTCGGTCCTGAACCCAAAAAACCGATCTGCCGGAGACCTCCGGCAAGCCGCTTATAGCGAATTCTGCCCGCCCAAGGGCGCAAGGCCATTGCCCGAAGGCCCCCAGTTCTGCAACCCTGCGAGGTGGAGGAAATCCAAATAACAATAAAGGGAGGAGCGACATGCTCGACACGACCATTTCCGACCAGACTCAGGCCTTTCTGGACGCCTTCGGCGCAGCGCTGGAGGCGGGCGATACTGCCAAGGCACGCGAGATGTTTCTGGACGATTGCTACTGGCGCGACCTTGTCACCTTTACCTGGAACCTGAAAACGGTCGAGGGCAAGGATCAGGTCGAGGATATGCTGAAACATCAACTTGCCACGACCAAACCGACCAACTGGCAACTGGCCGAGGGCGAGATTCCCACCGAGGAGGACGGCGTCACCACCGCCTGGATCCAGTTCGAAACCGCCGTGGCGCGCGGCTACGGCCTGATGCGCCTGAAGGAGGGCAAGATCTGGACCCTGCTGACCACGATGGTCGAATTGAAGGGGCACGAGGAACCCAGCGGTTTCGACCGGCCGCTTGGCGCGAAACACGGCGCGGACCGCAACCGCACCACCTGGAAGGAGGAGCGCGAGGCCGAAGAGGCCGAACTGGGCTACACCACGCAACCGTACTGCCTGATCATCGGCGGCGGTCAGGGAGGTATCGCGCTGGGCGCGCGCCTTCGGCAACTTGGCGTGCCAACCATCATCGTCGAGCGGAATGAGCGCCCGGGCGACAGCTGGCGCAAGCGCTACAAGTCGCTCTGCCTGCATGACCCGGTCTGGTATGACCACCTGCCTTACATCAAGTTCCCGGAAAACTGGCCGGTGTTTTCGCCCAAGGACAAGATCGGCGACTGGCTGGAAATGTATACCAAGGTCATGGAGCTGAATTACTGGACCCGGACCACCGCCAAATCCGCCACCTATGACGAAAAGACAAAGGAATGGACCGTCGTGGTGGACCGCGACGGTGAGGAAGTCGTCCTGAAGCCAAAGCAGCTCGTCATGGCCACCGGCATGTCGGGCAAGCCGCGGATGCCCGAATTTCCCGGCATGGAAAAGTTCAAGGGCGACCAGCATCATTCTTCGCAGCACCCCGGCCCGGATAAATATCGGGGCAAGAAGGCGGTGGTCATCGGGTCGAACAATTCCGCCCATGATATCTGCGCAGCCCTATGGGAACACGAGGTTGACGTGACGATGGTGCAGCGGTCCTCGACCCATATCGTGCGCTCTGACACGTTGATGGATGTCGGTCTCGGCGCGCTTTATTCCGAGGAAGCGGTGCGCGCCGGTGTGACTACCGAAAAGGCGGACCTGATCTTTGCCTCGCTGCCCTATGCCATCCTGCATACCTTCCAGATTCCCGCCTACGAGGAAATGGCCCGGCGTGATGCGGAGTTCTACGAGGGGCTTGAAAAGGCAGGATTCTGGCACGACTGGGGGGATGACGGATCGGGCCTGTTCATGAAATACCTTCGGCGCGGGTCGGGCTACTACATCGACATCGGCGCCAGCCAGTTGATCATCGACGGCGAGATAAAGCTCAAACGTGGGCAGGTGGAAGAGGTCGATGAGACCGGCGTGATCCTTGACGACGGCACGCATCTTGACGCGGATTTGATCGTCTACGCGACCGGCTACAATTCCATGAATGGCTGGGTGGCCGATCTGATGGGACAGGAAATGGCCGACCGCGTCGGCAAGGTCTGGGGCCTTGGATCGGACACGACCAAGGATCCCGGTCCCTGGGAGGGCGAACAGCGCAACATGTGGAAGCCGACCCAGCAGGAGGCGCTGTGGTTCCATGGCGGCAACCTGCACCAGTCGCGCCATTACTCGCAGTTCCTTTCGTTGCAGATCAAGGCCCGGATGGAGGGGGTCGATACCCCGGTCTACGGCCTTCAGGAGGTGCACCACCTCAGCTGAGTGCCGCGGCAAGAGCCGTGCATGATGCCTGCCGCGCGGCATGACCTTGGGAAAGGGCGCGCCTGTCCTTTCCCCTGGCCTGTTTTTTTGCCCCCCAGCTGCGTCATCGGCCCAAGCCGGGGCCATCGTTTCCGCCCGGCAGAGCCCGCGTCGGACAACGGCAGCGTGGCGTCGGGGCCGCCTTGCTGACGCTCTGCGGGGGTGGCAAAGAGGACCTGCAATCTGCACATGAGACTGAAACATGCAGCGCGCTGCGATCACCGGGCGTCATTGATCATTGATTTGTCTGACCCCGGCCGCCCGATTGCACGGATCTGAAAAACCCCCTAGCGTCGCCGGGAATGGATCGGATTTTTCCTTCGGTCCCGGACAAATCAGAAAGCGAAACCGTGCCAATCCTCTTATCCAATCCCCACCGGGGGCAGGGTCTCATGCCCGATGTGCCGCGTCCCGCGTCGGACCCTGCACCAGTCGCCGCCTTGTTGGCGCGCTGCCCGAAACACGCCGAGACACCGCTGCGCGACGCCCCGGACCTGGCGGCCGCCTGCGGAATTGGCCGGCTGTTCATCAAGGATGAAAGCCCGAGGATGGGTCTTGGCAGCTTCAAGGCGCTGGGTGCTGCCTATGTCATCGCGCGTGACGCGGCCTTGGCCGCACCGGATGCACCTTCCGCGGCGGGCCGCACCTATGTTGCCGCCAGCGCGGGCAACCACGGTCTCTCCGTCGCGGCCGGTGCGGCCATCTTTGGGGCACGCGCGGTGATCTACCTTGCCGACACGGTGCCAGAAGCCTTTGCCGAACGTCTCCGCGCGAAGAGCGCCGAAGTGGTGCGCGCCGGGGCCGCCTATGAGGACAGCATGGCCGCCGCCGAGCAGGCCGCGCAGGAGAATGGCTGGATCCTGCTGTCGGACAGTTCCTGGGAGGGCTACACCGATCCGCCGCTTGCCGTGATGGAGGGCTATTTGCAGATGGCCCGGGAAGTGGTCGCGCAAATGCCGGAACCGCCGACGCATATCCTGTTGCAGGCCGGGGTCGGCGGCATGGCAACGGCCCTCGCGGCACATTTCCGCGCCGCTTGGGGAGATGCCCCGCAGATTGTCGTGGTGGAGCCCGCGAATGCACCTGCCCTGATCGAAAGTATTCGCGCCGGCAAGATCGTGACCGCGCCGGGACCGGTATCGAACATGGGGCGTCTTGACTGCAAGACCCCATCGATGATCGCGTTGCGCGGTTTGTCTGAGGATGCGGATGCCTTTGTCACGATCACCGAGGAAGAGGCCGACAGTGGTGTTGCGGACCTTGCCCGCCATGGATTTGCCACAACTCAGTCCGGCGGCGCGGGGCTGGCTGCGCTGATTGCGGGTCTTCCAGGGATCGGCGGGCAGGCCCGCGTCCTTGCCATCCTGAGCGAAGGGCCTGAGGATGGCTGACCCCGTCGCCGTTTTCCCGGCGGAGGAATTCGACCGGAGGCGCGCGGCGCTTCAGGCGGGTATGGCGGAGCATGGACTGGACGCGCTTCTGCTGACCGGGGCAGCGGACATCTTTTATGTGACCGGCTTTCTCACGCGTTTTTGGGAAAGCCCGGCGCGCCCGTGGTTTGTCATCCTGCCCGCGCGGGGCGCTGCGGTTGCCGTCATCCCCGAAATCGGGCGGCTCTTGATGAGCCATTGCAGCGTCGGCGAGATCCGCAACTGGCCGGCCCCTGACCCGTCCGACGACGGCGTGACCCTGTTGGCCGGGACGCTGTCCGACTTGGTGCCGGAGACCGGGAATATCGGCCTGCCGATGGGGTTGGAGACAAGCCTGCGGATGCCGCTGGCGGATTATCACAGGGTCGTAACGGCAATTGCGCCACGCTGTTTTGTCGACGCCACGGAGGTCGTCCAGCGCGTGCGGGAGATCAAGTCCGAGGCGGAGATCGCCAAGATCCGAACCATTTGTGGCATCGCAGACCGCGCCTTTGACCGTGTGCCGGCGATCGTCGCAAATGATCCGAGGCTGGATGCGGTCTTTCGCGGCTTTCAGTCCGTGCTCCTGGAGGAAGGGGCCGATTGGGTCAGCTATACGGCGGGCGGCGCGGGGCAGGGTGGCTATGGCGACGTGATTTCCCCCGCCGCGCCCGTGTTGCTGCGCAGCGGCGACATCCTGATGCTGGACACCGGTGCCGTAAAGGACGGCTATTTTTGTGACTTTGACCGCAACTATGCCATCGGGTTGCCCTCGGATGACGTCAGGCGCGCGCATGCCGCCTTGTTCAGCGCGACCGAGACCGTGTTGGAGCAGTTGCGCCCGGGCATGACCGCACGGGAACTTCACGCGATGCTGACCCGCGATCTGATTGCCCGGGGGGCAGTGCCGGGTGGTGGACGGCTTGGCCATGGGCTGGGGGTGACGCTGACCGAATGGCCATCCTTCACCGACCGTGATGGGACCGTCCTGCGCGAGAACATGGTCCTGACGCTGGAGCCTTCGGTGGAGATCGCGCCCGGCAAGATCCTTGTGCATGAGGAAGATATCGTGCTGCGCGCCGGCGGGCCGGAGCTTTTGACGCGGCGCTGCCCGGCGGATCTGCCGGTGATCATGCCATGAGCGGCTTCCCCTACGATATGATCCTGGACGACAGGCCGCCGCTGGGTCTGATCGTTCTTCAGGTCGATGAGACGATCGAAAGTGATTTTCGCCGTCTCTTTCCCGATCCGGCGCAGGCGGTGCACGTCAGTCGGATCCCGTCGGGCGTGGAACTGACGACCGGCACAATCGCCCAGATGGCCATTGATCTTCCGCGGGCGGCGGCCTTGTTGCCGCAGGCGCCGGAATTTGCGGCAGTGGGATATGGCTGCACCTCCGGCACCACGCTGATCGGCGCTGATCTGGTGGCGGGGATGGTCGCCGGCGGTTGCCGGACGCGGGCGGTCTGTAACCCGCTGACGGCGGCACAGTCTGCGTGTCGCCGCCTTGGCATCGGATCGCTGGCAGTTGTGTCGCCTTACACCACGGATATCGCGCAACCGGTCTGCGACGCCTTCGTGGCGGCCGGGATCACGGTGCCGCGCGCCGTGCATTTCGGTGAGGAGGTGGAGGCAAACGTGGCGCGCATTGCCCCCGCAAGCCTTTATGCCGCAGCCCTAGATGCGGCGCGGGGCAGCAAGGTCGAGGGAATCTTCATCTCCTGCACCAATCTCAAGACCCTGGAGGTGATCCCACGGCTCGAAGCAGAACTGGGGGTGCCGGTCTTTGGCAGCAATCTGGCCCTTGCATGGGCCATGGCTGAGGCCGCGGGGATCCAGTGTGCGGATCCCGGCGGCATGGCGTTGTTGCAGGGATCGCGCCTGGCCGGCTGACACCCTCACCCACATTGCGCGGCGCCTGCCAAGGCCGGACAAGACAGCCAACCGGGCAACAGCGCCGCGCCGATGCGCAGGGCTGCACCGCGATCCACTTTTGGCTGCACCAATGCGCTTTCTGCGATGGCCGCGTGTCAGTCAGGTGGCACCGTCCCGCGTCATCGCCTTGTAAAGCGTGCGGATCCTGTGGAACACGGGACCTGCCTTGCGCGCTCCGATGACGCGACCGTCGATTTCGAACACGGGTGTCTGCGCGCCAAAAGTGCCCGTGAGAAAGGCCTCGTCAGCGCCATAGGCATCGACCAGCGAAAAATTGCGTTCAAAGACCGGAATGCCGTTGTCGCGACACAGGTCGATCACCTTTTGCCGGGTGATCCCGTTCATGCAGTAGTCGCCTGTCGAGGTCCAGACGGCGCCCTTGCGCACGATGAAGAAATTGCAGGCATTGGTGGTATTCACGAAACCGAACGGGTCAAGCATCAGGGCCTCATCGGCGCCTGCGCGCACCGCGTGGTTGAGGGCAATGATGCAGTTGAGTTTCGAATGCGAATTGAGCTTGGCGTCCTGCGTCAGCGGCAGGCCGCGGTGGTGCGGCACGGTGAACAGCGTGATGCCCCGGTCCACGGCCGACTCATCCGGTCTGGAATGTTCGGCGATGATCACGATGGTCGGGCCATAAATGCTCAGATGCGGGTGTTGAAACGGCTTTTTCTTGCGTCCGCGCGTGACCATCAGCCGGATATGGACATCCGTCGTCATCCCATTGGCCGACAGCGTGTCCCAGATCGCCTGTGTCAACTCTGAGCGCGTTTTGCCGATGTCCAGATCGAGATAGAGCGCGCCCTCATACAGCCGGTCGAGGTGATCGTCGAGAAAGGGAATATGCCCGTCATAAAGCCGCAACCCCTCCCAGATCCCGTCTCCCAATAGAAAGCCGCTGTCATAGACCGACACGCGGGCCTCATCCCGGTGCACGATCTCCCCATCGACGTAGATCCTGATGTCCTCGTTACGCTCGTCGGGGGCGGCGTCATGTGTGGAGATGTGGGTATCGGGCATGTTTCTCTTTGCGTTGCGAGCGGTGATCCGTTTTCGGAAACTTTTGCACGAACCGGTCGGTGGTGAAAGACCCCCGGATCACGCCGCACAGCCAACAAGATGGGCAATGTGGCCTTGGTGCCGCGGCGCAACCGCAACTTGAAGATTTGATTGGAATGTGACTTGTGCGGTTGAAACGGGGCGCGATAGTGGGCCGGTAAAAAGTCAAGAGCCCGCGATTGGCTTGGGGGTCGCTTTGTGGTGGAAAAGACTGTTTCGGCAAGATGCCGCTGAGGAAGAAACCGATCTCTCGGTCCTGAAAAGCCGCATCGCTGAACTGGAACAACAGTTGATGACGGATGCCGGCACCGGGGTCGCCTCAAAGCATGTATTGTTCGAGCATTTTGAACGTCATGCCCTTGTGGGCGACTACCTGCTCTTCCTTGATCTGGACGATTTCAAAAGCGTCAACAAAAGCTATGGGCATGAGGTCGGCAACATTCTCTTGCGGCGGATTGCGCAGGCCGTCGAGGCGGTGATCGGATGCCACGGGATCATTTCGCGTCTGTCAGGTGACAAGTTCCTGGTCCTTGTCCCGGCGGATATCGGGGATATCCAAACCCTTGTTGACAGGATGATGCAGGCCGCGCAGCAAGCGCATGTCGAGGTTGGCGAATTGCCCGTGTCGCGAAAGATGTCCGTGGGGATCGCGCAGGTGCAAGCGGGCATGACGTTGGTCGAGGCAGTGGTGGCCGCAGATGCCGCCCTTGCGCTGGCCAAGAAGAAGGGCAAGAACCAATCCGCCATCCTGCGGGAGCATGACACGGCCCTGGTCCCTGAGCGCCCATCCGTCGATGAGGTGCGTCTCGCGCTGAAGCGCGGTGAAATCGGGTATCATGTTCAACCCATCGTCAATCTGGCAACGATGCGACCAGAGGGATACGAGGCGCTGTTGCGCTGGACCCGTCCAAATGGCGATGTGGTCGGTCCGGCGTTGTTTCTGGAAACCATGACAGACGCCTATGACCTGATGACGAAACCGCCACTGGAAGATGCGCATCGGACAGCCGCATGGGCTGTGCTGGAGCAGGATGCCTTCATCTCTTTCAACTTGTCGACGGCTTTTCTGAGTCAGGTCGCCAGTCACGGAACCGACTGGGTAAAGACGATCGCGGGCGAAATTCCCTTGAATAAAATCGTCTTTGAACTGGTCGAAACGATTGTTGCGAGAGAGACCGATGCCATCTCCGAGGTGGTCGCCAAATTGCGTGCGTGCGGCGTCCGTGTGGCGCTGGATGATTTCGGGATCGGGCAGTCCACCCTTGAACGCCTTCAAAAGGTGCCGGTCGACATCGTGAAGATCGACAAACAATTTCTTCACATGGCCAGCCGTTCGGAACGCGACATGGAAATTCTGAAGGCGATGGTGGATCTGACCCGCTCGACCGGCGCGATATGCTGTGTGGAGGGCATTGAAACCCAGGCCCACCTTGATCTGGTCCGCATGCTGGAGGTTGACTGGGTCCAGGGATTTTTTCTTGGGCGGCCGGCACCGATCAACGCCGTCGGCTGACAATGCCCGGGCCCGGGCTTGCCTCAGGGCAGGCGCCAGCGTAAATTTTCCGACATGACGGAAACCGCCGACGCCATCTTGGCAAGATTACCCTCTCGCCTCAAGGAAGCCCGGCGCGCGCAGGGCCTGTCTCTGGATGCCGTCGCGCGGCTTTCCGGCGTGTCGCGCAGCATGGTCAGCCAGATCGAGCGCGGGGATTCCTCACCCACAATCGCGACCCTGTGGAACCTGACGCGCGCCTTGCAAGTGGATTTCGCGGGCTTGCTGGATGCGGCGCCCGCCCGTCAGATTGAAATGTTGCGTGCCGGCGACGTCCCGACCATCGAAAGCCGAGGCAGCGGTTGCACCATCCGCATCCTTTCCCCTCCTCAAGAGGCTGGACGCCACGAAGTCTATGAGCTGCGATTTGTGGCTGGCGGCGTGCTTGACAGTCCGCCGCACAGGCGAGGCGCGCAGGAGCATCTGAGCGTGATAGACGGCCAGTTGGAACTGATCGTCGGCACAAGCATGGAGCGGCTCGGTCCCGGGGATACGGCGCGCTATGCTGCCGATGTCGTGCACAGGATTGCCGCCTTGTCCCAGACGCGGGCTTTTCTCGTGGTGCAGGATGCCTGACATTTTGACGCAATGACGGATATAATTCCGTTATTGTGGACTTAGCTGTTTTGGATATGCGGTGGGCATGTTAGCGTCGTCTTGAAAAGGAGATGCCGATGTCGACAGGATTTCTGACCCATGTGACCGAGACTCTGGCCGAGATCGAGTCCGAAGGTTTGACAAAACATGAACGGCTCATCACGTCGCCGCAAGGTGGGGAAATCACGGTCGACGGACGGCAGGTCATCTGCCTCTGCGCCAACAACTACCTTGGCTTGGCGGATCACCCGGACCTGATCGCCGCCGCGAAGGCCGCGATGGAGCCGAAAGGTTATGGCATGGCATCCGTCCGGTTCATCTGCGGCACTCAGGATCTTCACCGTGAGTTGGAGACGAAACTGGCGCGTTTTCTGGGCAAGGACGACTCGATCCTGTTTGCTGCCTGTTTCGATGCGAACGGTGGGCTGTTTGAACCGCTTCTGGGTCCAGAAGATGCCATTGTGTCCGACGCTTTGAACCATGCCTCGATCATCGACGGCATTCGCCTGAGCAAGGCACGGCGCTACCGCTATGCCAATTCCGACATGGCGGACCTTGAGTCCCAGTTGAAAAAGGCGCGCGAGGACGGCGCCCGGTTCATCATGATCGCGACGGACGGGGTGTTTTCCATGGACGGCTATCTGGCAAATCTGCCGGAGATCAAGGCTTTGGCGGATCGGTATGAGGCACTGGTCATGGTGGACGACTGCCATGCCACAGGCTTTATGGGGCCGAAGGGGGAGGGTTCCCCGGCGCATTGCCGTGTTGACGTCGACATCCTGACCGGGACCCTGGGCAAGGCGCTGGGTGGCGCCATCGGTGGATATATCGCGGGTCCGCAACCGGTGATCGACCTGCTACGGCAACGCGCGCGGCCATATCTGTTCTCCAACGCGTTGCCACCTGCCGTTGTCGCCGCCGGGATCGAGGCCCTGCGATTGGTGGAGGCAGGCGATGACCTGCGCGCACGGCTGTTCGACAATGCGGCGTATTGGAGGGCGGGTTTGAACGATCTGGGATTCGATCTGTTGCCGGGCGAACATCCGATCATCCCGGTCATGCTGGGTGAGGCGAAACTGGCGCAGGAGATGTCGTCGCGGCTGTTTGAACGCGGCGTCTATGTCTCGGGGTTCTTCTTCCCGGTGGTGCCGCGCGGGCAGGCGCGGATCCGCACGCAGATGAGCGCGGCACTGACCCGCGATCAGCTGGATCGCGCTCTGGACGCCTTTGGCGCCGTGGGGCGCGAGTTGGGAGTGATCACATGAGCAACCAGATGAAGGCGCTGGTCAAGGCGCGAGCGGAGGAAGGGCTTTGGCTGCAACGCGCGCCGGTGCCCGAAATCGGCCCGGACGACGTGCTGATCCGGATAAAGGCAACGGGGATCTGCGGCACGGACATTCACATCTGGAACTGGGACGAATGGGCGCAAAAGACCGTGCCGGTGCCCCTGATCACCGGACATGAATTCGCCGGTGAGATCGTCGAGTTGGGCAGCGACGTTGAGGATCTGCACCTTGGCCAGCGGGTCAGCGGAGAAGGGCACCTGATCGGCAAGCACTCTCGCCAGTCGCGGGCGGGAAAGTTTCACCTCGATCCCGAAACGCGCGGGATCGGCGTGAATGAACCGGGGGCCTTTGCCGAATACCTGCGGCTTCCGGCGTTCAACGTGGTCCCTTTGCCGGACGAGATCCCGGATGAGATCGGCGCAATCCTCGATCCTCTGGGCAATGCCGTGCATACGGCCCTGAGTTTCGATCTGGTCGGGGAGGATGTTCTCATTACCGGGGCAGGTCCGATCGGGATCATGGCGGCGGCGGTGGCCCGGCATGTGGGGGCGCGGCATGTGGTGATCACGGATGTTAATCCGGACCGGCTGAAACTTGCTGCGCAGGTTGCGGATGTGGTGCCGGTGAATGTCGCCGAGGAGGATCTGAATGCGGTGGTGGCGCGCCTGAAGATGCGCGAAGGCTTTGACGTCGGGCTGGAGATGTCAGGCGCGCAGGTCGCCTTGGACCAGATGGTGGAAACGCTTGTCATGGGGGGGCGCATCGCGCTGCTGGGAATCCCGCCGGGCAAGAGCCCGGTGGACTGGTCGCGGATCGTGTTCAAGGCGATTACAATCAAGGGCGTCTACGGGCGCGAAATCTTCGAGACTTGGTACAAGATGATCGCAATGCTGACCAACGGGTTGGACGTGTCCAAGGTGATCACGCACAGGTTTCCGGTCGATCGTTTCGATGAAGGCTTTGCCGCGATGAAATCCGGACGCTCCGGCAAGGTCGTGCTGGACTGGACATGAGCGGGCCAAAAGGCAAACGCCTGACCGCGTCCACAAGCGTGCTCTGCCCTGCACATGATTGGACAGGACCAGGTGGAGATGTCCTTAATGTTTGCGGGCCGGCGGCCTGCTGGATGCTATCGCCCCCAAATGTCAAAAAGAAATATTGAAATCAGAATCTTGCTCAAGCCCCCTCATGTGAAGTCTTGGCGAGCCAAGGCAGTTCTGTGAGCCAATGGGCGGGCAATTTTGGCCGTTCCACGGGGTGGAGGGGCCGAACGAATGAAGTCGCGTGCGGAGCAATGGATGAAAATGCGGTTTCATGTCCATTATGGCCCGTGGTGACGCCAGCATTCGGGGGGTGTTTGCCGGGTTGGGCCGGACTGCATGTGGCGGACTGGTCGGCGGCCATTGCGACGGTCCGTGGGTGAGAGCGCATTCAGAACGTGTTTTGGTTTCCCAAGGCTTGCGACGAGTTCTTTGTGGGTATGTCAGGATACTGGAATTCTGGTCGAGTTGCTGGGTATATCAGGCTTCAAAAAATCGCAAAACGTCAAATGATCGGCCGGGATGAGCAGTTGGGCATGGCGTCAATTCAGGCCGCCGCGGAGGTGCGGACTGTCTCTGCGATGCGCAGGAATTGATCCGACAGCGGGCTGGACTTGCGCCAGACCATGCCGATTGTGCGTGACGGCTGCGGATCGCCGAAACGCACCACCGACACGGCGGCGGAGCGGGTCTCCACTGAAACCGCCATTTCCGGGATCAGCGTGACTCCCAGGCCTGCGCCGACCATCTGGACCAATGTGGTCAGCGAACTTCCGTCGAGGCCATCCCGGGGGAGGGCCGTGTGCATGTTGCAAAAGCTGAGCGCCTGATCACGAAAGCAGTGGCCTTCTTCAAGCAACAGCAAACGCATTTTCTGGAGGGCTTCACCGTCTGGCACGGGCCTGTCGGCGTCGGCTATGGGCCGGACGAAGACAAAGGCCTCGTCGAACAGTGCAATCTCTTCCAGTCCGGGTTCGGATGCTGGCAAGGCAAGAATTGCTGCGTCGATCTTGCCCTGATGCAATTCCTGCGTCAGCCGCGGTGTCAGGGTCTCTCGGATGTGAATGTCGATCCCCGCGTGGTTGTCGGCCATGCGTCCGAACAATCTGGGCAGCAGATAGGGTGCGACGGTCGGGATTACGCCCAGCCGCAAGCGCCCCACAAGGTCACCCTGCGCGGCGCGTGCCAGATCATCCAACTCATCCACGGCGCGAAGAATGCCGACCGCACGGGCAAGGCAGGCCTCGCCAAGGGTGGTCAACCGGACCTGACGGGCCGACCGTTCGAACAATGGGGCGCCCAGATCCGCCTCGAGGTCGCGGATCTGCACGGATAGGGCCGGCTGCGAGATGGAACAGGCCGCGGCGGCGCGCCCGAAATGGCCATGCCTTGCAAGGGCCTCAAAATAGCGGAGTTGCCGGAGGGTCAGATTTTTCATAGGGAAAAGTTATAGGGGTTATGAGAAAATACAACTTAAACATATCGGAATGCTTTGTTAGAAAGATTCTAGGTTACGCGGGCGAGTCGCTCAAATCGTGATTGCCTCTGTGGGTGATCTCACATTGAGCGCCGCTCAGGACGTCCGTGGTGCGCGGGCGACAGAATTGACCATGCGGGGCGGATGCAATCTCTGCCCCAGCATTTTGAACAAGGGAGAACATCATGGACGGTAACGATATCGCAGGCGGCAAATGCCCGGTCATGCACGGCGCGACCTTCGGGTTGCGGGACAATGCAGACTGGTGGCC
>CAZRZN010000062.1:0-5343 GCA_964604565.1 uncultured Rhodobacterales bacterium | reverse complement strand
GGTGCGGGAACCGGGATGCAGCGGTTCGCTCCTCTCAACAGCTGGCCGGACAACGGCAACCTGGACAAGGCGCGTCGCCTGCTCTGGCCGATCAAGCAGAAATACGGGAACAAGATTTCCTGGGCGGATCTCTTCGTTCTGACAGGCAATGTGGCGATCGAATCCATGGGTGGCCCGGTCTTTGGCTTTGGTGGCGGCCGCGCCGATGTCTGGCAGCCGGAGGAAGGCGTCTACTGGGGTGCGGAGGACGAATGGCTGGCCACGACCGACCACGAACTGAGCCGCTATTCCGGCGACCGCGATCTTGAGGATCCGCTTGCCGCGGTGCAGATGGGCCTGATCTACGTCAATCCCGAAGGACCGGACGGCAACCCCGATCCACTGGGTTCGGCGCAAGACATCCGCGAGACGTTTGCCCGCATGGCGATGAACGATGAGGAAACCGTTGCGCTGACCGCAGGTGGGCACACCTTTGGCAAGGCGCATGGCGCCGGCGACGCCGCGCATGTGGGTGTCGAGCCCGAGGGTGGCGCGCTTGAAGCGCAGGGCCTTGGCTGGCTGTCGAGCTTCAAGTCCGGCAAGGGTGTCGACGCGATCACCAGCGGGATCGAAGGGCCGTGGACGGCCAACCCGACCAAATGGGACAACGGCTACTTTGACCTGCTGTTCGGCTACGAATGGGAACTGGTTCAATCGCCAGCGGGCGCCAACCAGTGGCATCCAAAGGAGCTGAAGGACGGCGATCACGCGCCGCAGGTCGATGGATCCGGCAACAAGGTGACGGTGATGATGACCACCGCCGACATGGCGATGCGCATGGACCCCGCCTATGAAAAGATCTCACGCCGGTTCCACGAAAACCCCGAAGAGTTCGCGGATGCTTTTGCGCGCGCGTGGTTCAAGCTGACGCACCGCGACATGGGGCCGAAGGCGCTGTATCTGGGTGAGGACGTGCCGTCCGAAGACCTGATCTGGCAGGACCCGATCCCGGCTTCCGTAGGACCCGCACTGGACGCCGGAGATGTTGCGGAGCTGAAGGGCATGCTGCTGGACTGCGGCTTGAGCGTTTCGGAACTGGTCAAGACGGCCTGGGCCTCTGCCTCGACCTTCCGCGGGTCGGACAAGCGCGGGGGCGCCAACGGCGCGCGCATCGCGCTGGCACCGCAAAAGGATTGGGAGGTCAATGAACCAGAGGCGCTGGCCAAGGCTCTGAGCGCGTTGGAAGGCGTCAAGGCGGCCTTTGACGCGAAGGGTGGCAAGACCGTGTCGCTGGCGGACCTGATTGTGCTGGGCGGAACCGCGGCAGTCGAAAAGGCGGCAAAGGATGCCGGTTTTGCCGTGGACGTGCCGTTCACGCCCGGGCGGGCCGATACCACCCAGGAGTTGACGGACGCGGAGTCTTTCGAGCCGCTGGAGCCGAAGATGGATGCCTTCCGCAACTATGCAAAGACCGAATTCTCGGTCTCAGAAGAAGCGATGATGGTGGATCGGGCGCAATTGCTTAACCTCACCGCGCCTGAGATGACCGTGCTGATCGGGGGTCTTCGTGTGCTTGGGGCGAACCATGGCGACGCGTCTCATGGCGTGTTCACCGACCGCGTCGGCGTGCTGTCCAATGACTTTTTCACCAAACTGCTCGACATGGGCGTGGCATGGGAAAAGTCGGCCAAGGACGGCGTCTACGAGGGCAAGGACCGCAAGACCGGTGAGATCGTTCATACGGGCACCCGCGTGGATCTGGTGTTTGGCTCGAACTCGGAGCTGCGCGCCCTGGCCGAGGTCTACGCCCAGAGCGACAATGCAGGGAAATTCGTCAAGGATTTCGTTGCGGCCTGGACCAAGGTGATGGACGCGGACCGTTTCGACGTCGCTTGATCGCGGGGTCTGAACAGCCGCCTGAACCTGATTTGGCGCTCCGGGAAACCGGGGCGCCTTTTTGTCTGGACAGTGGGGACCGAAGGGTTGGTCACCGGGCTGTCGCGATCCCGGGGCACATCGACCGTGTGTTCCCGGGGTTGCGCCTGCGTCTTGTAGGCAAGACGCCTCTGCCGGATTCTTGGAGAATGGCGTGCGAAAACCGGCACGGAGACAGTCGTGCTGCCCAACGTCGAAATATGTCCAAAGATTTGGGTTTGAAAACGCGTTGTGCGGGTCCAGAGAGAATGGTGCTGTGAGAGAGGATTGAACTCTCGACCTCACCCTTACCAAGGGTGTGCTCTACCACTGAGCTACCACAGCACTTTTCCAGATGGCTCGGCCGGGGTAGATCCCGATACAAGCGGGCACTGGCTGGGCCCGTCGAACATCAAGGCCTGTCCACCGCGCCCCAATGGGGCATTTCGCTAAGCGGTCTCAGGCCGTGTGGCGGGCTATTAGACCTTAATGGGAAACCACGCAAGGGGACTTTGGGAAAAATTCGACTGCCGCGGGCCGGGACGCATGGCCCGCTATGGACCCGGTATCGCGCCTGCGATACACCCGCGCCATGGAGCGTCAAGACAGACAACGTGAGAACGCCAAGGCCGAGACGCGCGACGCGCGCCTCAAGGCTGCGCTCAAGGCCAACCTTGCCCGGCGCAAGGCGCAGGCCCGTGCGCGCCAACAAGGCGCCGGAGACGCCTCCGAGGATCAGGGCAACCCGTCGAGCGAGGACTGAGACAGGCATGGATTCGATTGTGGTGACGGGCAATGGCCCGCTGAACGGGGACATTCCCATTGCGGGCGCCAAGAATGCGTGTCTGACGCTGATGCCCGCCACCCTGCTCAGCGAAGAGCCGCTGACACTGACAAATGCGCCAAGGCTTTCGGACATCCGGACGATGGCGGAACTGCTGCGCTCCCTCGGGGCCGAAGTGTCGACGCTGGCCGATGGCCGTGTGCTGGCCATGTCCTCGCATGGGGCGACCTCGCAGCGGGCGGAATACGATATCGTGCGCAAGATGCGCGCCTCGATCCTTGTGCTTGGGCCACTGCTGGCGCGCCATGGCTATGCCGAAGTGTCGCTGCCCGGCGGCTGCGCCATCGGGGCGCGTCCCGTGGATCTGCATCTGCGCGCGATGGAGGCAATGGGCGCCGAGATGGACCTGCGCGACGGCTATGTGCATGCCAAGGCGCCCGCCGGCGGGCTGCGCGGTGGAGAGGTGGTGTTTCCGCTGGTGTCGGTCGGTGCGACCGAGAACGCGCTCATGGCGGCAACTCTGGCCAAGGGCACTACCGTGCTCAGGAATGCGGCGCGCGAGCCCGAGATCGTCGACCTTGCGCTGTGCCTGCGCGGGATGGGTGCCGAAATCGAAGGCGAGGGGACATCGACAATCACCATTCAGGGTGTCGACCGGTTGGGCGGAGCAACGCACAAGGTGGTGACCGACCGGATCGAACTGGGCACCTACATGTTGGCACCTGCGATCTGCGGCGGAGAGGTCACCTGCCTTGGTGGCCGGATCGATCTCTTGCATGCGTTTTGTGAAAAGCTGGACGCAGCGGGGATCTCTGTCGAGGAGACGCACAAGGGGCTGAAGGTCACAAGGCGCAGTGGCACGGTCGCTGCGGTGGATGTGACAACGGAACCCTTCCCGGGGTTCCCCACCGACCTTCAGGCGCAAATGATGGCGCTCCTTTGCACGGCAGACGGACAGTCGGTGCTGGAGGAGAAGATCTTCGAGAACAGGTTCATGCACGCTCCGGAACTGATCCGCATGGGCGCGCAAATCGATGTGCAGGGCGGAACGGCGACAGTCACCGGGGTCGAACGGCTGCGCGGTGCACCGGTCATGGCGACCGATCTCCGCGCCAGTGTATCGCTGATCCTCGCCGCTTTGGCGGCGGAGGGAGAGACCATCGTGAACCGGGTCTATCATCTGGACCGCGGGTATGAGAATGTCGAAGACAAGCTTTCTGCCCTTGGGGCACGGATCGAACGGATCAAGGTGGCATGAGCGAAGACGCCCGTTTCGAAGATGGCGGGGAGCGTCCGCTGAACCTCGGTGCCCTTGATGCCGAGGATTTGCAGATCATTTCCAGCCTCTTGCAGGACGCTGTCCTTCCGGTGACCGAAATCAGCTGGCAGCCGAAGAAACGGCGGCTTGGCTTGTTGGTCAATCGTATCCGTTGGGAGGATGTCAAGGCAGCCAGACGCCTCGGACGGCCGGTTGAGCGGGTGCAGGCGCTTCTGGTGATCGACAATGTCCTTGGCGTAGCCAGCCAGGGGGTCGATCGGTCGGACAGGGACATGATCCTGCAGGTTCTTGCAGTGGGATTCGAACCGGGCGCCGATGCTGATGGTCATGTTGTATTGACGCTGGCCGGTGACGGGGTTCTCAGCGCGCGGGTCGAAGCGTTGGAAGTATCGCTGAAGGATGTGACCCGCCCCTATATTGCACCGTCGCGGAAACTGCCGGATCACGGACTCTGACCGGGCCGGTGTGGCGCGTCCTGCACCGGCATGCTGGCGCGTTCCGGCGATCAGGGACCATTCAAGGCGCCGTCTGATGGTGACCTGCGAAAGGCACGGCCCGGCAGGACGGGCACACAGCCTTTTGTTACGGCCCGCAATCCTTTTGGTCGCAAAGTGTGAGGGCCGTCCCGGATGCGGTGCTTGAGGCTGGACGCCGCGCGGGCTATGTCGCGCGGAACGCAGCGGAGGGTCCCATGCCTGTCTTTCTCGATACCCGTCAGGACGATTTCGAAACCGCCTTTGCCGCGCTGCTGGGCGCCAAGCGCGAGGACAGTCCCGATGTCGATGCCGTCGTATCGGGAATCCTCGCCGATGTGCGTGCCCGGGGCGATGCCGCCGTGCTGGAACTGACGGCGAAATTCGACCGTTTGACACTGACGGCCGATGGTCTGCGCTTTTCCGAGGCTGAAATCGCGGCGGAATGCGCCAAGGTGCCCGAGAAGGAGCGGCACGCGCTGGAAATCGCGGCGGAGCGCATTCGCGCCTATCATGTCCGCCAGATGCCCAGCGATGAATCCTGGACCGATCCGGAGGGTGCGACGCTGGGCTGGCGTTGGGGGGCTGTCTCTGCCGCGGGGCTGTATGTGCCGGGCGGGTTGGCGTCTTATCCGTCCTCGGTTCTGATGAACGCCGTGCCTGCCAAGGTTGCCGGCGTCGACAGGCTGGCGATAACGGTGCCGACGCCGGACGGTGTGGTGAACCCGCTGGTGCTGCTGGCGGCGCGCATCGCGGGCGTGGACGAAATATACCGGATCGGAGGCGCGCAGGCGATCGCCGCACTGGCCTACGGGACAGAGAGCATTGCGCCCGTGGACAAGATCACCGGGCCGGGCAACGCCTATGTCGCGGCCGCCAAGCGGCGGGTGTTCGGCAAGGTGGGGATCGACATG
>CAZRZN010000061.1:0-18661 GCA_964604565.1 uncultured Rhodobacterales bacterium | reverse complement strand
TGCCCGGAATCGACCACGACACCCCCCGTCACCGTGCCGTTGCCGGTCAGGAACTTGGTCATCGAATGCACCACCAGCGTCGCGCCATGCTCGATGGGGCGGCACAGGTAGGGGGTGGCCGAGGTGTTATCGACAATCAGCGGCAGCCCGGCCTTGTCCGCGATGGCAGAAATCGCATCAAGATCAGTGATATAGCCGCCGGGGTTGGCGATGGATTCACAGAACACCGCCCGGGTATCCTCGTCGATCGCCGCCTCGACGGCGTCGGTATCATCGAAATCGACAAAGCGCGCAGACCAGCCGAACCGCTTGATCGTCTGGCTGAATTGCGTGATCGACCCGCCATAAAGCCGGGTGGAGACCACCACGTTCAGCCCCGGCCCCATCAGCGGAAACAGCGCCATGATCTGCGCCGCATGCCCCGAGGAACAGCACACCGCCCCCGCGCCACCCTCAAGTGACGCCACGCGCTCCTGCAACGCGGCCACCGTCGGGTTGGTCAGGCGCGAGTAGATATAGCCCACCTCCTGAAGGTTGAAGAGGGCGGCGGCATGTTCGGCGTCCCGGAAAACATAGGCCGTCGTCTGGTAGATCGGCACCTGCCGGGCGCCGGTGGCCGGATCGGGCCGCGCGCCGGCATGAACTTGCAAGGTGTCGAAGCCGTAGCTCGGGCTGTCCTGGGTCATTTGTCTCTCCCTCTGGTGATCGGGGTCCAGAAGTAGGCGATTGCCGCGCGGTCGGCTAGATGGCGACGCGAGAAAACCGCGCAGCGCAGCCGCCCTGCCTGCGCAACGATCGCGCGATTTACGGTTTGAGCCGCGTCCGAATCATGTGCCATCATACTTGTGCCTCACCTTTCGCAGGGTCACAGGGTCTGCGCGCATTCGAAAGCGGCGCTGCGCCCGGATTTTTCAACACGGAGCCGCCGATGCTCGATATTGTTTTCTTGATAATCGCTTTTGCCACCGGAGCGCCCGACGCCACCGCCCAAACCGGTCCGACCGCCGCCCCGCCCGAGGAGGTGGCGCCCGAGCAACCCGCACCTGTCGCGGAGAAGGCGGAGGCACGCAGCTTTGCCTCCGGCGAGGATCTGCCGCCCGGTCATGTGCCGGAGGCCGAACCGGCGGAACGCCTGCCCTACGAGGCCGAGCAGCAGGTGGCCACGGGGCGTTTCCTGACCGCGCTGGAGGTCAAGCCGATTCTCGCCGCGACGCGCGGCAACTGGATCGCGGTGCGGGAATTCGACGGGCAGGACCTGATCTACGTGACGCATATCTGGTCGTGGCGCTGCGGTCTTGTGGCGCTGCATGTCGGTCTGAACGGCGCTACACCCGAGCCGTGGCCCTTGCCCGACTGCCACGAGGACACCAATGCGCCCAATGCGGTCCTGCCCGACGACGGTTTGCCCTACCGGACGTTTCCGCTCGGCTCGGTCGAGACGATCACCGTCGAGCTGATCTACGATGACCTGACGGTGGAACGGGTCAGTTTCAATCGCAAGGGCGCGCTCTTGCCATAAGTCACCGGCGCCGGGCGCAAGGGATGGCAATGGCGGATCGCCGCCCGCGCTGTCGGCTTGGTCGCTGTTCGGCAGATCAGAGGCGCTTTGCACACAGCATCCCGGCGGTCAGGGAACGCCGGGCTGCGGGTCCCTGAAAACGCGCCGCCCCGGACCTGCGCCCGTCCCGTGGCGCGGCACCCCGAAAGGATGGGGCGGCCGTGCTCTTGTCCGTCGCGGGGGCACTGGCTCAGATCGTGATCGGTTCCAGCATCACGGGTTCGATCACCTCCACACCCGGCAGTCCCGCGGCCAGCGCCTCTGCCGATTGTTCCAGCAGCGGGAAGGTGCGGTAATGGCAGGGGATCACCGTCTTGAAATCGAAGTATTCCTTGGCAGCCCATGCCGCCTGCGCCATGTCCATCGTGAAATGGCCGCCTGCCGACAGAATTCCGATGTCCGGTTTGAAATACGCCCCCATCCAGGCCATGTCCGCCATGATCCCGGTGTCGCCCGAATGATAGATCACATGCCCTTCGCCCGCGATCATGAAGCCGGTCTCCGTCCCTGCGTAGACAGGCTTGCCGTCGATCATCATCGACGAACTATGCGCGGCGGGCACCATGGTGACCGCGACATCGCCGAAATGGACAGTGCCGCCCTGATTGAACTTGTTGCCCTCGATCGCGCCCTGCTCCACCAGAAGGGCCGCCAGTTCGAATATGGCCGACACCGGCGCGCCGGTCTTTTGCGAAATCTCCGCGATGTCGGTCGTGTGGTCGAAATGACCATGCGTCACGAGGATCTGCGTCGCGCCGGCCACCGCCGCCTCGGCATCCCGGCCCTCCATCATGGGATTGCCGTTGATCCATGGGTCGATCAGCAACACCTCGCCGCCGATCTCGATGCGGAAACTGCCGTGTCCGAGCCAGATGATGTTCATGTCATGCTCCCTGATTTGTCCGTCTCCAGCCTAGCAGGATGACAGCGCGGGGCTAGGTCTGGCGGAGCGCGTGCCCCGTGGCGGGCGCGGAAATGAGTATTTTTGGAGAGAAGAAGCCGCGATGGACTGGACACGGACGGTGGACGCATATTGCGAACGGTTGGGGCCCGATTTCTGGGCCGAGCCGGTGAATGCCCTGACCAACCTCGCCTTTGTCTTGGCGGCGGCGATCATGTGGCGGCGCAGCTTCGGTTTGGGCCGGGTTCTCTGCGTTGTGCTGGCGGCGATCGGCGTGGGATCCTTCCTGTTTCATACCTTCGCGCAACGCTGGGCCGGCATTGCGGATGTGCTGCCGATCCTGATCTACGTGCTGCTCTACATCTTTGCGGCGCATCGCGATTTCTGGGGGCTGCGGCTGTGGCCCGCGGTGGGCCTCACGGCGCTGTTCTTTCCCTATGCGGCGCTGACCGTGCCGCTGTTCGGCCTGATCCCCGGACTGGGGGCGACCGCCGGCTATGCGCCGGTGCCGCTGCTCATCGCGATCCATGCCGTCTTGCTGCGGCATCGGGCGCCCGCGACGGCGCGCGGGCTTGCCATCGGGGTGGCGATCCTTCTGGCCTCCATGACGGCGCGCACGCTCGACGGGCCGACCTGCGGCCTGCTGCCCTTTGGCACGCATTTCCTGTGGCATCTGCTGAATGCGGCGATGCTGGGCTGGATGATCGAGGTCTGGACGCGCCATGCCCTTGCGACCGGGTCGAGGGGGCGCTAAAGCGGCGCGGAGATCAGCGAAAAAGAGGCCCAAATGTCGATCGACATCGAGACCGCGGCACGCGTGGCGAAACTCGCCCGTATCAAGGTGGAAGACGAGGATCTGCCCGCGCTGGCGCAGTCCTTCAACGATATTCTCGGGTTCATCGAACAGTTGAACGAGGTGGATGTCGAGGGTGTGGACCCCATGGTGTCCGTCACGCCGATGCGGCTGAAACGCCGCGCCGACGAGGTGACCGACGGCCATATGCAGGACAAGGTCCTGTCGAACGCGCCCGATGCGCGCGAAGGGTTTTTCGCCGTTCCGAAAGTGGTGGAATGATGACCGAACTGACGCAACTGAAGATCGCGGAGGCGCGCGATGCGCTGCGCAAGGGCGATGTGACCAGCGCCGAGCTGACAGAGGCCTGTCTGTCCGCCATCGAGGGGGCGGGGGCGCTCAACGCCTTCGTCCACAAGACGCCGGAGATCGCGCGCGCGCAGGCGGCGGCGGCGGACGCGCGGATCAAGACCGGGGAGGCGCCCGCGCTCTGCGGAATCCCGCTTGGCATCAAGGATCTGTTCTGCACCAAGGGGGTGCCGTCGCAGGCAGCGTCGAACATCCTTGGCGGGTTCAAGCCCGAATACGAATCCACCGTGACACGCCAGCTGTTCGAGGCGGGTGCCGTCATGCTGGGCAAGCTGAACATGGACGAATTCGCCATGGGATCGTCGAACGAGACATCCTGCTATGGCAATGTGGTGAACCCATGGCGGCGCGGCAATGACGAGGCGCCGCTGACCCCGGGCGGATCTTCCGGCGGATCGGCGTCGGCGGTGGCGGCCGATCTGTGCCTTGGCGCCACGGGCACCGACACCGGCGGGTCGATCCGCCAGCCCGCGGCCTTTACCGGCATCACCGGGATCAAGCCGACCTACGGGCGCTGCTCGCGCTGGGGCATCGTGGCCTTCGCCTCCAGCCTCGATCAGGCGGGGCCGATGGCCAAGGATGTGCGCGACAGCGCCATCATGCTTCAGGCGATGTGCGGGCATGACCCGAAGGACAGCACCTCCGCCGATCTTGCGGTGCCGGACTTCGAGGCGATGCTGACCGGGGACATCAAGGGCAAGACCATCGGCATTCCGCGCGAATACCGCATGGACGGGATGCCGGATGAAATCGACGCGCTGTGGTCCGAGGGCCGCCGGATGCTGGAGGATGCGGGCGCGACGATCGTGGATATTTCACTGCCCCACACGAAATACGCGCTGCCGGCCTATTACGTGATCGCCCCGGCGGAGGCGTCTTCCAACCTCGCGCGATATGACGGGGTGCGCTACGGCCATCGCGCGCGGCTGGCGCAGGGCGACGGCATCACGGAAATGTATGAAAAGACCCGCGCCGAAGGCTTTGGCGAAGAGGTCAAGCGCCGTGTCATGGTCGGAACCT
Organism: uncultured Rhodobacterales bacterium; assembly: GCA_964604565.1. Lineage (GTDB taxonomy): Bacteria > Pseudomonadota > Alphaproteobacteria > Rhodobacterales > Rhodobacteraceae > CAZRZN01. The sequence goes on along the minus strand of CAZRZN010000061.1, from coordinate 14,020 downwards.
ACGTTCTGTCCGCCGGTTTCTACGACGCCTATTACAACCGGGCCCGCAAGGTGCGGACACTGATCAAGAAGGATTTCGAGGATGTCTTTGCGCAGGGGGTCGACGCGATCCTCACACCCGCGACACCCTCTGCCGCCTTTGGTCTTGGGGAGATGACCGAGGCCGATCCGGTGCAAATGTATCTCAACGATGTGTTCACCGTGACGGTGAACCTTGCGGGGTTGCCGGGCATCTCCGTGCCGGCGGGACTGGACAAGCAGGGCCTGCCTCTGGGCTTGCAGCTGATCGGCCGTCCGTGGGAGGAATCCGACCTGCTGAATTGCGCCTACGCCCTCGAGAGAGCGGCGGGCTTTGTGGCCAAGCCCGCGAAATGGTGGTAAAGCGCGGAAAAAGGACAAGGCAGGACTTTTGATGCGGTATACCCTTTCGGCTGTTGCGCTGCTGGCGCTGGCGGCCTGTGCACCAGACGTTCCGGACAGCGGGGCGGCCGGGCCCGACCGCGGCACCGGCGTAGGCTTCGGCGATTACGACGCGTATTCGCAGCGGCGTGAGGCGCAACTGGACGGGCAGGCGGGGCCGATCCCTCTTGCGCCGGCTGTGCAATCTGGCCCGATCGACGGGACCGAGGCGCAGGCCGCCGCCGCTGCCCGTGCCGGCAATTCCGGCGTGGCGCCGGTTCAGGCCGATCCCGGCAACGCTTCGCCGCAGATCGTTGCCAATGCGCGCGGGATCTCCGGGGAGAATGATTTTACCGCGGTTTCGCAGACGCGGGACATTGCCGCCGATGCAGCGATGATCCGGCAGAACCGCGCGCAATACACGGTGATCCAGCCCGAGGCATTGCCCGACCGTGAGGGAACGGACCGCCCCAATATCGTCGAATACGCCTTGCGGACTTCCAATCCGGTGGGCACGCCGCTGTACAGTCGGTCACGGTTCGGGTCGGACTCGCGGTATCAGCGGGCCTGCGCGGGCTACCCCTCGGCGGATCGGGCGCAGGAGGATTTTCTGGACTCGGGCGGGCCTGAGCGGGATCGCAAGGGGCTGGATCCCGATGGCGACGGCTTTGCCTGTAGCTGGAGCCCGGCACCCTTCCGGGCGGTGCGCGGCGGCTGAACGCAGGTGACGACCGGAGCGATCTGGCATCCCTCGCCGAATTTCGGGGATCGGCGCGGCGGCGCCACGCCGGATATGGTGGTGCTGCATTACACGGCGATGCGCAGCGCCATCGCGGCGCGGGACTGGCTGTGCGATCCGGCGAGCGACGTGTCCTGCCATTTCGTGATCGCTGAGGATGGGCGCCTCTGGCAGCTTGTGCGCGAGGCCGACAGGGCCTGGCATGCGGGGGCAGGGGCATGGGGCGCCTTGCGCGACGTGAACTCCCGTTCCATCGGAATCGAACTTGCCAATACCGGACGGCAGCCGTTTGCCGCGCCGCAGATGGCGGTTCTGGAGGATCTTTTGCGCGGGATCTGCGCGCGCTGGAAGATTTCCGCAGAGCGTGTGGTGGGGCATTCCGATACGGCCCTCGGCCGCAAGATCGACCCGGGCGCGCGTTTCGACTGGCGGCGGCTGGCGATCCGGGGGCTCGCGATCTGGCCAGAAGCACGGTCCACGGCGCTGGAGCAGGGGCAGTTTCTGAACGATTGCCGGCGTTTCGGGTATGATTGTCCGCCCGGCCGGGAGGATGAGGCATTGAACGCGGTGCGGTTGCGATTTCGGCCCTGGGCGGCGGGTCCGCTGGATGCGGTCGATTGCGCGATCATGGCCGACCTGGCGGCACGCCACCCTTGCCGGGACGCGGTCACGACCTGAGCGCCGGGCGTGGTTGCGTCGGGTCAAAGAGCCGGGCAATCAAAAAGGGGCGTTTCCGCGCTTTTTTCCCACCCGCGATGCGACGCGCCGATCATTGTGCCGGGCAAAAGACGGGCGGGGCCGCGCCGGCGCCGTCAGTCAAGTTGATAGGGCAGCACATCGCGGCGGTTGGGCGTTGTGGTCAGCCGCTTTTCCAGCGGCGGAACGGAGCGTTGATGGCAGGACGTGCGCTCGCAGATGCGGCAACTGATGCCGATCGGCTCAAAGGCCGAGGCGCGGGTGAAATCCAGATCGTCGGCATAGACAAGGGCCGCGGCGTGGCGCACCTCGCAGCCGATGGCGATGGCGTAGCGGCGCACCGGGGCGCCGAAATGGCCGCCGGTCTTTGACACGTCCCGGGCGAGCGAGACATAGCGCACGCCATCCGGGGTTTCGGCCAGTTGGCGCAGGAACCGGCCCGGGTTTTCAAAGGCGCGATGCACGTTCCAGAGCGGGCAGGCCCCGCCGAACCGGGCGAATTGCAGCCGCGTCGCGGAATGGCGTTTGGTGATCGTCCCGGCCTGATCAACCCGGACAAAGAAGAACGGCACGCCCTTTGCCCCCGGCCGTTGCAGGGTCGACAGGCGGTGCGCAACCTGTTCGATCGACGCGCCGAAACGGGCGGCCAGCATTTCCAGATCGTGCCGGGTTTCCTGCGCGGCGGCGAGAAAGGCCTTGTAGGGCATCATGGCCGCGCCGGCGAAATAATTGGCAAGGCCCAACTTCGCGATGGCGCGCGCCTCTTCGGTCTGGAAGCGCGCCAGATCCAGCGTGGCCTCCAGCAACTGGTTCTGCCGCAACAGGGCCACCTGGACCAGCAGTTGAAAACTCTGGGTTTCCAGCGGCAGAAGCGACGACAGCACCAGTTCGTGGCTCTCTTCGTCGTAGCTGCGCATGGGGGCCGCCCGGGTAAAGCGCACGGTGATCCCGCGCGCGCCCAGTCGGTCGATCACCGCGCTGCGCGTGTCGGTTTCTCCATCGACCGACTGCGCGAAATGTTCGGCCGCACGATCCACCGCGTCGATGTAATTGTCGCAATAATGGAAGAAATCGCGCACCTCTTCCCAGGGAGAGGGTTTCAACTGTGACCCTTCCCGGCCCAGTGCCTCGTCCAGCGAAGCCAGCCGCTCATGGGTCTGCCGGTAAGCCCGGTGGAGCGCGAGAAAGGCCCGAGCCAGCACCGGCGCGTTGGAGGCGGTCAGCCGCAGGTCCGCAAGCTGCGGGTTTGTCTCGCCGAACACGGGATCGGCCAGCGCCTCGCGCATGTCCGTCACCAGCCGCTCCGCATCGCCCTGACCCAGCTCCGTGACGTCGAATCCGAACTCCTGCGCCAGTGCCAGAACGACGGTCGTGCTGACCGGCCGGTTGTTGTTCTCCATCTGGTTGAGATAGGGCAGGGAAATGCCCAGCTTTGCCGCGAACGCCTTTTGGGTCAGGCCGAGCCGGGTCCGGATATCGCGCAGCTTGGCGCCTGCATAGAGTTTCTGGGTTGCCATGATTTGCATCTTTGCGAACAGGTCACGCCTGTATGCAAAGGAACTCAGGCCACGTCCAGTCCTCCCAGCTGCCTTTCACGGTAAATCACCACCAGCATCGCCAGCACGGAGGCGATGCCCGATCCGAGCATCATCCAGAGCAGTGTTTCCGCACCGTTTTCCGGGGTCAGCAAGGCCCCGGCCAATTGCGACAGCAGGGCGCCGCCGCCCAGCATGATCGCCCCCGCAAGGCCCGATGCGGTGCCCGCCAGTCCGGGTCTTACCGACAGCGCGCCCGCCGTGGCATTCGGAATGGTCAGCCCGTTGCCAAGCCCGACACAGGTCATGAAGCCGAAGAACATGAGGGCCGAACCGAACCCCAGCGCAAAGACGATCAGCGCCACCACCATGCCGGCGGTGATGATGAGGCCGCCGACCAGCACCATTGTGTTGATTCCGAACCGGGTGGAAAACCGTCCTGAGACGTAATTCCCAAGGGCGTAGCCGATCGCCGGTGCACCGAAGAGAAAGCCCAGAAGCGTGGCGGAAAGGCCAAAGACCTCGATTCCGACAAAGGACGCGCCGCCGACATAGGAAAAGAAGGCACCGGAGGAAAACGCACAGGCCAGCGCATAGCCCCAGAACCGCGGGCTGCGGAACAATTCGGGATATTCGCCGAATTGCTGGGCCAGCGTCAGGCCGCTGCCGACAGAGGTTTCTCCCAGATCCTTCAGGCACAGCCAGAGCAGCGCGATCCCCAGCACCAGCATCAGCCAGAATGTCGCCTGCCAGCTGTATTGTTCCGCCAGCCATCCGCCCACCATCGGGGCAAGCATGGGCACAAGGGCCATGCCCATCGTCACATAGCCGATCATCGAGGCGGCCTTGTCCGGCGGGTAAAGGTCGCGGACGACGGCGCGGCTCAGCACCATGGTGACGACGATTGTGGCCTGTATCATGCGAAAGACGAGGAAGACCGCGATATGGGTCGACAGCAGGCAGCCGACTGTCGCGATGAGAAAGATCACGATGCCGCCAATGACCACCGGGCGGCGCCCCAGCTTGTCCGAGATCGGGCCGATGAACAGTTGCAAGACCGCGTTGCCGGCCAGATACCCCGACACCGACGCCTGCATCACGCTGTAATCGGTCTGAAACCAGTCCGCCATGATCTGGAGGCTGGGAACAAAGACGTTCATGACCAGCGCGGACATGCCGGCCAGAAGAACCAAGGTACCGATATGAGGCGGGGTGCTGCGGTCGAGAAACCGGACGTCAGGCTGTGATTGCATGAAATATCGGTATGCCTCGGCGACGGATTTGTCCATTGTCTCCGCGCGGGCGGGGGAATATTCGCAATTTTGCGATTTTCAAATACGAGATTTTGCAGAATTTGCAAATTTGCGAGGAAAAGCTTGAGGCTTGGGCGTTCCCCTGTATTTTCACCACAAACCGAAAGGGGCCGCAAATGAAAGACATCATCCAGGAATTGCACGACCGTCGCGAAAACGCCCGGCTGGGCGGGGGGCAGAAACGGATCGACGCGCAGCACGCCAAGGGCAAGCTGACGGCGCGTGAGCGGATCGAGCTTCTGGTCGATGAGGGCAGTTTCGAGGAATACGATACTTTCGTCGCGCATCGCTGCAACGATTTCGGGATGCAGAACAACCGCCCCTACGGCGATGGCGTCGTGACGGGGTGGGGCACGATCAACGGGCGCATGGTCTATGTCTTCAGCCAGGATTTCACCGTGCTGGGCGGGTCAGTCTCCGCGACCCATGCCGCCAAGATCTGCAAGATCATGGACATGGCGGTGCAGAACGGCGCGCCGGTGATCGGGCTGAACGATTCCGGCGGCGCGCGTATCCAGGAAGGTGTCGACAGTCTGGCGGGCTACGGCGAGGTCTTTCAGCGCAACATCGAGGCCTCCGGCGTGGTGCCGCAGATCAGCGTCATCATGGGGCCCTGCGCGGGCGGTGCGGTCTATTCGCCCGCGATGACGGACTTCATCTTCATGGTGCGGGACAGCTCCTACATGTTCGTCACCGGCCCCGACGTGGTCAAGACGGTGACCAACGAACAGGTCACCGCCGAGGAACTGGGCGGCGCGTCCACCCATACGAAGAAATCCTCGGTTGCCGACGGCGCCTTTGAAAACGACGTCGAGGCGCTGGCCGAAGTGCGCCGCCTCGTGGATTTCCTGCCGCTGAACAACCGCGAAAAGCCCCCCGTGCGGCCGTTTTTCGACGACGTGGACCGGATCGACGCAAGCCTTGATACGCTGATCCCGGAAAATCCCAACTCGCCCTACAACATGAAGGAACTGATCGGAAAGATCGCCGATGAGGGCGATTTCTACGAGATTCAGGCCGATTTCGCGGGCAACATCATCACCGGGTTCATCCGGCTCGAAGGGCAGACAGTCGGGGTGGTGGCCAATCAGCCGATGGTGCTGGCCGGTGTTCTGGACATCGATTCCTCGCGCAAGGCCGCCCGTTTCGTGCGGTTCTGCGATTGTTTCGAGATTCCGCTGCTGACCCTCGTGGATGTGCCCGGCTTCCTGCCCGGCACCTCGCAGGAATACAACGGCGTGATCAAGCACGGGGCCAAGCTGCTGTTCGCCTATGGCGAGGCAACGGTTCCGATGGTCACGGTGATCACCCGCAAGGCCTATGGCGGGGCCTATGACGTGATGGCGTCGAAACATCTGCGCGCGGATGTGAACTATGCCTGGCCGACTGCGCAGATTGCCGTCATGGGCGCCAAGGGCGCGGCGGAGATCATCCACCGTGCCGATCTGGGCGACCCGGACAAGATCGTTGCCCATGCGGCGGAATACGAAGACCGTTTTGCCAATCCGTTCGTCGCCGCGGAGCGCGGTTTCATCGACGAGGTGATCCAGCCCCGGTCGACCCGGCGCCGCGTGGCGCGGGCCTTTGCGATGCTGCGCAACAAGAAGCGTCAGATGCCGTGGAAGAAGCACGACAACATTCCGCTATGAGGCCGTAGATGACCGTTCGGGAGGAGGAAATCGTGCAGGCCGATGCGAGGGTCGCAAGGCTGCGGGGCGGCTGGTTCGCCTGCCGCGATGGCGCGCGCTATGTGCTGGCCCGCCAGTGGCCGCCACGGTTCGACGTCGCCGCCACAAGCGCCTTTCCGCCGGTCCGGCGGGGCCGTCTGGCGCAGCAGATCCGGCAGGATCTATGGCGCGAAGTTCGGGGGTTGCGCGGTTTTTCACCCGTGATACAAATCGACGCGCCCGCTTCCGGTCAAATGATCGTGCGGGCCGGCGGCCGCCTTGAAGGAGGCGTGCCCCCGGGTCTTCGTGACCGAATAAAGGATCTGCTCGACAGCCCTGCGCATCGCGCCCGTTGGCTGACCTGGGCAGACAGGCGCGGCCTGTGATGGCGCGCAGTGTTTTTGCCCCGGGCGCGCTCGGGGAATCGGCGGCCCCGGTGGGAGGAGCCACGGGTCATACTCGTAGGTGCTGGGGCTGCCGCCTAATTCCGACCTTGACCTTTCCGACCCTGCGACAGCTCTCATTGCCGATCCTGCTGCACATGGCGGCCGCACCGCTCTGGGCGGAGCAGGGATCGGACGACCACGGGCTGGAGATTCGGTTTCACGATGTGATCGCAGAGCCGCCGGTCTGGCGGGTGCGCTATGTCGCGCCGGGTCTGTCCGAAGAGGGTGTGACCTACGCGGATGTCGCCGAGGACATGCAGATCCTCTGCGCGGAGGACGCGCTGCCACGCGTGACCGAAGGCGGAACCGTCCCGCAAACCATCGTGATCACGCTGATGTCTGAACCGGTAACATTCGGCGTCATGACGCCAGGCGTTCGGCAATTTTTCGAAAGCTACCGGGTCGAAGGCCCGCGCTGCATCTGGGAGGCATTTTGATGGAGCCACAATATTTTGCGGCGCGCTTCTCATGTGGGCAACTCACTGAGGCTTCTTTGCCACATGGCGAATCGTTGAGATCACATGCATATCTTTTCCCACAAGGCTCGGTTAACTTCACCTTGGATTGCACCCAAGCAATCGAAACCTCGGAACGGGAACAAACATCGCGTGAATGCGTTGAATGTTACGTTACAATAAACAGGAGTAGAAGATGTCCAAGAGCATCAAGCTGCTTGCCATGTTCGCGCTTGTCGCGGGCGTTTCCGCTTGCGCACAGCAGGAAGAAGAGTACGTCGTGGTCGATCCTGAGCCCATCAGTGTCGAGCCCGTCTACACAGGCAAGTACAAGTAAAAACCTATCGGGGCGGACCGTCGTGTCCGTCCCGATCAGGCCTTTCCCTTCAGCCAGACGTTTTTTGCGCGCCGCTGACGGAAATTCAGTTTTTCAAAATCATGACAGTCACTTGTCCCGGGCGCGGCTGGCACCGGAGGACAAGACATGCTGAAGCATCGCGGCTTTCCCGGTCGCCTCTCCGGCACCGATTTCCAATTCATCGTGCGTCGCGCCAACCCGAAGGGTGCAAGCGCCATCGTGCGGCGCGAACGCTACCGCGACCGGCGTCCGGCAGATCGCCGGGCGGATTCCGCCTTCATGGCGGCTCTGTGGGAACATTTCGGCACGGAGCCTTTCGAGCGTGGCAACCTCGATGCGGGCCGTCTTTCCTGGCTCTTCGGGCGCGAGGTCCTGCCCTATGACGATCCCTTCGATCCCGAAAGCTATGACGCGCGACTGATCATCGACGAACGCGCGGCGCGGATCACCTTTCCGGAGGTGTTCGGCGCGCCCGGACCCGGGGCATGAGGGTGGGCGCCTTCTTGCCAATACAGCGCCGGATTGCGCAAGGGCTTGCCGATCGGATCGGTGCGCCGACGGCGCGCTATGCAGCGCCGGCGGTTTCTGCAAGCCTGTCGCTGGGTCGCGGTCCGGGTGCCCCCATGCCCGGACGTCCCCGCGATAGCCAACCCGCCCAGGGACGGCCGGATCAGTCCCCGGTCAGGCCGTCCCACCGCCTTTTGAGAGTCGTGAAAACCGTCCAGCGGCAAGGGTTTGCCGATTTCCTGAGGGGGCCGGAACTTGTCCGGGGTAAAGACTGGCATTTCCTTGTCGACTGGTATTCTCTCACGTCTGAGCAGTCGTTGAGAGATGAGGAGAACCTCACATGCGAATACATCGAACGCGCCGTTTCAGAATTGCCGCCGGTCTTGCCACAGTTGCCGCGCTGGCGGCCTGCGGCGACAACCTTGGCGAGCAGGCCGCCATCGGCGCGGGCGCCGGCGGCGCGGCGGCTGTCGCGCTGGATGCGAACATCCTCACCGGTGCCGCTGTCGGCGTCGCCAGCAACATCGCCTATTGCAGCCGCTACCCCTCTCGTTGCTGAGGACGCCGCGCGCCCCGACCTGACCGCGCGCATCGCGCCGCGCCCCGACATCACACGGACCGTTCTCGCCTTGGGCGAGGGCGGTCTTTTTGCATGCAGACCCGCCGCGGCGGAGACCGAGACAAGAAGAAAGGGACAGACATGTTCGACAAGATCCTGATCGCCAATCGCGGCGAGATTGCCTGCCGCGTCATCAAGACTGCGCGCAAGATGGGCATCCAGACCGTGGCGGTCTACTCGGACGCAGACAAGCTGGCGCTGCATGTGGACATGGCGGATGAGGCAATCCATATTGGGCCGCCACAGGCCAACCAGTCTTACATCGTGATTGACAGGATCATGGAGGCCATCGCGAAATCCGGCGCGCAGGCCGTGCATCCGGGTTATGGCTTCCTGTCGGAAAACCCGAAATTCGCTCAGGCGCTGGAGGCGGCGGGCGTTGCTTTCATCGGTCCGCCGGTCAAGGCGATCGAGGCGATGGGGGACAAGATCACCTCCAAGAAGCTCGCCAAGGAGGCCGGCGTGAACACCGTGCCCGGCTACATGGGCCTGATCGCGGACGCCGACGAAGCGGTCAAGATCTCCGGCGAGGTCGGCTACCCCGTGATGATCAAGGCCTCCGCCGGGGGCGGCGGCAAGGGAATGCGCATCGCGTGGAACGATGACGAGGCGCGCGAGGGGTTCCAGTCCTCCAAGAACGAGGCGGCCAGCAGTTTCGGCGACGACCGGATCTTCATCGAGAAATTCGTGACCCAGCCGCGCCACATCGAAATCCAGGTGCTGTGTGACAACCACGGCAACGGCGTCTACCTGCATGAGCGCGAATGCTCCATCCAGCGGCGCAACCAGAAAGTCGTGGAGGAGGCACCCAGCCCGTTCCTCGACCCCGAAACCCGCAAGGCAATGGGCGAACAGGCCGTGGCGCTGGCCAAGGCGGTGGGCTATTCCAGTGCGGGTACCGTGGAATTCATCGTCGACGGCGAGAAGAATTTCTACTTTCTGGAAATGAACACCCGCCTTCAGGTGGAACACCCGGTGACCGAACTGATCACCGGCATCGATCTTGTCGAACAGATGATCCGCGTCGCCAGCGGCGCGCCGCTGGAAATCACGCAGGACGATCTCAAGATCAACGGCTGGGCGATCGAGAACCGGCTCTACGCGGAGGATCCGTATCGCGGATTCCTGCCCTCCATCGGGCGGCTGACCCGCTACCGCCCGCCCGCCGAGGGGCCGCTGGGCGCAGGGATCGTGCGCAACGATACCGGCGTTTTCGAGGGTGGCGAGATCTCCATGTATTACGATCCCATGATCGCCAAGCTCTGCACATGGGCCCCGACCCGGGGGGAGGCGATCGAGGTCATGCGCAACGCGCTCGACAGTTTCGAGGTCGAGGGGATCGGCCACAACCTGCCGTTTGTCGCCGCCGTCATGGACCATCCGAAATTCATCTCCGGCGACATCACCACCGCCTTCATCGCGGAGGAATACCCGGAAGGATTCGAGGGCGTGACCCTGCCCGAACCGGAGCTGCGCCGCGTCGCGGCCGCCGCGGCGGCGATGAACCGCGTGGCGGAGATCCGGCGCACGCGGGTCTCTGGCCGTCTGGACAATCACGAACGCCGCGTCGGCACCGAATGGGTCGTTTCCCTTCAGAGGATGCAGTTTGAGGCGGAGATCGACGCGGATCATGAAGGCTCCACCGTCACTTTCGCCGATGGCATCACGCTGCGGGTCGAGGGCGCCTGGACACCCGGAGACAGCCTTGCCCGGATGACGGTCGGGGATGCGCCGCTCGTCCTGAAGGTCGACAAGATCACGCAGGGGTTCCGGCTGCGCACCCGGGGCGCGGACCTGAAGGTGCATGTGCGCACACCGCGTCAGGCCGCGCTGGCGTCGCTGATGCTTGAAAAGCAGCAGGCCGACACGTCGAAGATGCTGCTGTGCCCGATGCCCGGCCTGATCGTGAAGGTCGATGTCTCCGAAGGGCAGGAGGTGCAGGAGGGGCAGGCGCTGTGCACCGTCGAGGCCATGAAGATGGAGAACATCCTGCGCGCCGAACGCAAGGGCATCGTCTCAAGGATCAACGCGGCGCAGGGCGACAGTCTGGCGGTCGATGACGTGATCATGGAATTCGAATAACCATGGGGCGCGCGCTCCGCATCTGGCTCGTGCACAGCCTGGCCTTTCTGGTCGGGCTGGTCGTGTCGGGTGTGGTGGCGGTCGGTCTTTGGTTTCTGGTGCCGACCACGGCGGAGAACGCGGTTTTTGTTGGCACGGCGCTTGCGGTGTCCATCGTCGCGGCTGGATTGGGCTATGCGCTTTATCTGGCGGTCGTGGCGGCGCTGCTGGACGTGGTGCCGGGCTGGGGGTTCTACCTGGGCGGGCCGCTGGTCGTGCTGGCGGTCATGGCGCTGGTGTTTTTCGCGGTGTATTACAAGGCCGTCAGCCCGGCCGCGGGCAGTCTTCTGGGCTATGCGGTAATGTTTGCCCTCGGCGGCGGCGCGTTGCAGCGGCTTGTCGGCGCCGACATCGGCGCCCGGACCCCGGGGGGTGGATCGTGACCTTTCCCTCGGCAACGGATCGTCAAGAGGTTTGCTCTACTCTGTCATGTCATGAAACGTGGCTGGACAGGGCAGGGCGCGGCGATGGGGATAGGGTTTCGGCAGGGGGCGATGTCCCTTTTCATGCTGGGGCTGCTGGCGGGGTGCTTTCGGCTCGACACCGAAACGGAGGTGCGCGCGCTGCTCCAGACATGGGTGCGTCTGGCGCAGACCCGCGATTTCACCTCGAGGCCGACCTGCACGGCGGCGATCTTCGACACGCTGTCGACGGCGGTGCTCAGGGACGGGCCGGTGCAGGTGGCGACCGACCTGCGCGCGGGGGTGAAAATGCTGACGGAGGGCAGGCCGGTCGCCTTCGATCTGCCGGGCCAATCGCCCAACGCGGTGTCGGAGCGGGTCATGTCGCTCGACCTGGCCAACGGACTGGGGTTGATATCCAGTTTCGTGGGGCCGGCGCGGGCCTGCATGGACGACCGGTTTCAGGCGGACGTCCATTACGCCCTGATGTCATCCGACACGATCCTGATCTACGATCCGTCACACAACGCATTGATGTTGTTGCACCGGCCGACGCGCATCGCCTTCTATCTGCGCGGCAACGTCTGAGGCGGGGGCGCCCGTCGGGTGCGCCCCCCTTGCCTCTGTCGGGGCCGGATGTGCCCGGCGGCCTGCGTCAGGGTGTCCGCTGCTCCTGCTGGCGCAGCGGCAGCTTGTCGATGGAGCGGCTGATCTCCCGCACCGACCATGGACCCGGTTTCCGGGTGACGATCGTGCCGTCCTTGGCAATCACCACCAGCATGAACCCGCGGGGCCGCAATTTCATTCGCACCGGGCTTTTGGCCGCAGGATCGGTGTCCGTCAGGACCACCACATCGCGTTCCTCCAGCGCGTTCAACCGGTCGCCGATCAGTTGCATCTGTTCCACGAACCGGGGGTCCACCGGGCTGTCGGCAAAGACGACCACCGGGCGTTTGACCCAAAGCCAGTCCGACAGCGGTTTGTCGCCAGCGGGCTGGATGATTTCGACAGGGGCATCGCTCTCGGCGCCCTGGGCCGCGCCGGTGCCGGCCATGGCGGCCAGCAGGGCAGAGGCGAACATAAGTCGGAGTAAGTTCATAGAATGCGATATAAGGCGACTGCACCCGGCTGCACAGCCATCGGGTGCCATCCATCGCAAAAATTTTAACTTTAACGCCATTCCAACCGGTGCTGCGGCAGGTTGGCCGACGTTCCAGACCCTCGGTGCCGTCCGTGCCCTGGGCTGGTCGTTCGGGGACATTGACCTGATGGACGTCTTTCTGCACGCCGGCGCGCATCGCACCGCTACAACCAGTTTCCGGAGCTATCTGCGCGATCACAGGGTCGCGCTGACGGCGCAGGGCGTCGGCGTCTGGGGGCCAGCGCGCACCCGCAGCGGCCTGCTGAACGGCATTGCGGACCGCCCGGTGTCCGCGGTGGCGGCGCGCCGCGCGGCGGGGCGCGTTGCGTTGAACCTTGCGGCGGCGCGGGGTCGGGGTCTGTCGACCCTGATTGTCAGCGACGAAAACATGATCGGCTCGGCCCGCCGCTGCCTGCGGGCCGGCGCGCTCTATCCGGGCATCGGCGAACGCATGGCCCGGCTGCACAGCGCCTTTGGCGGGGTGACTGGCGTGACCCTCCAGATCCGCGTGCTCGACCAATGGTGGGCCTCGGTCATGGCTTCCCTGATCCCGCGTGGCGAGGGGGTGCCCGATGCCGATGCGCTGGAAGGGCTGGCGATGGCCAGACGCGGCTGGCGGCAGGTGATCACCGATCTGGCCTGCGCCTGCCCGGGGGCAGAGATCCGCGTGACGCCTTTCGAATGTTTCGCCGACCGTCCCGACCTGCTGCTTAGGGCCGTGTCGGGACGGCGCGCGGTGCCGCCCGCGCCTCCGGGCAGCTACCTGCTGAACCGCCGGCCAGACGGGCCGCGCCTGCGGGACATTCTGACCCAACGGGGGGAGACGGGAACGCGCCTGCGCTGTGGCGACAGTGACGCCCGCTGGCGGCCCTTTACCGAACCGCAGGCCGCGCGCCTGCGCGAAACCTATGCCGACGATCTCTACTGGCTGCGCGCCGGTGCCGATGGTCTGGCCACCCTGACAGAGGATCCGGAGCCCGCAAGACCAAGGTTGAACCTGGCAGCGGCCGCCATGAAGAGAGGAAGACACAATGACCGATCTGCCCGAAAGCTGGCGCCTTGAGGCCGAGAAGGAACTTCGCGGCCGTTCGCTGGAGGACCTGACCTGGAAGACCCTCGAAGGGATCGAGGTCAAGCCGCTCTATACTGCCGAGGACACGCAGGATCTGCCGCATATGGGCTCGCTTCCCGGGGCGGAGCCATTCACCCGCGGGGTCAAGGCGACGATGTATGCCGGCCGTCCCTGGACGATCCGGCAATATGCCGGGTTTTCCACCGCAGAGGAATCGAATGCCTTTTACCGCCGCGCGCTGGCCGCCGGTCAGCAGGGCGTCTCTGTCGCCTTCGATCTGGCCACGCACCGCGGGTATGACAGCGACCACCCCCGGGTGGAGGGCGATGTGGGCAAGGCCGGCGTCGCCATCGACAGCGTCGAGGACATGAAGATCCTGTTCGACGGCATCCCGCTGGATCAGGTCAGCGTGTCGATGACGATGAACGGCGCCGTGATCCCGGTGCTGGCCAGCTTCATCGTCACCGGAGAGGAACAGGGCCACGACCGCAGCGTGCTGTCCGGGACCATCCAGAACGACATCCTGAAGGAGTTCATGGTCCGCAACACCTA
>CAZRZN010000060.1:0-19103 GCA_964604565.1 uncultured Rhodobacterales bacterium | reverse complement strand
AAGGTATTGGTGATCCGCTCGATCTCCGGCGCCATGGTGGCGGAGAAGAACAGCGTCTGCCGGGTGAAGGGGGTCAGGGCAAAAATCCGCTCGATATCGGGGATGAACCCCATGTCGAGCATCCTGTCGGCCTCATCCACCACCATGATCTCGATCCCGGTCAGCAGCAGCTTGCCGCGTTCGAAATGGTCCAGCAGACGGCCGGGCGTGGCAATCAGGACATCCACGCCCTTGTCGATCAGGGTGTCCTGTTCCTTGAACGAAACGCCGCCGATCAGCAGCGCCTTGGTCAGTTTGACGTGCTTTGAATAGGTGTCGAAGTTTTCGGCGACCTGCGCGGCCAGTTCCCGCGTGGGGCAAAGCACCAGCGATCGCGGCATCCGCGCCCGGGCGCGTCCACGCGCCAGCTTGGTGATCATCGGCAAGACGAAGCCCGCGGTCTTACCGGTGCCTGTCTGGGCGATGCCGAGAACATCCTTGCCTTCCAGCGCGGGTGGAATCGCCCCTGCCTGGATCGGCGTGGGGGTTTCGTAGCCGGCTTCTTCGACGGCCTTGAGAACTTTGGGGCCAAGGTTCAGATCAGAGAATTTTGTCATGTAGGTCCGATATTGTGTCCGCTGGATTTGCGGACTCTGCACTCGGCCCGCACGTCATGATGGGGTTTGGACCCGCTTGGCCCAAGGTCGGTATGCACTCACCCCTATAAGCGATGCCTTAAGCAAGAAGCCTGCAAAGGTCAATAAAAGCCTTTCGCCCCTTGTTGATATGGGGAGGCAAGCCGCTTTTTCAATTGGCATGGGACTGCGGAAAACGCAAAATCCGCAGCTTGCCAAAGACCCAGAACCGCGGCGGTGCGTTCTCTTTGCGTTGCTCGCCGCACGTCGGCATCGGGCTTTGCCGGTGTGCGACGACTGACAGGCGAGAGTCCTGCGTTCGCCTGACAAAGGGGCCTGAGCATCGGATGGGGGAGGTGGCGGTCCCGAGGCGGGGCGGTTGAACTGCAAGGCGACAAGGCTGCTGAAGTGCCGTGAGGCCATTTGCGGGCAGTGGTGCAGTTCCTGCGGTTGCCTGCCTCGCAAGCGCCACGCGACCCTTGCCGATCTTGAGAGGCGCAACCGTGATCCAAATGTGCGCGTTCCGCGCGCAGATCTTCTCGTCGGCGGCCCGTTCCGGGCCTTGCCTCGGGCGGGCGCCCCTTGCCGATTTTGGGGCTTTTGTTCGGAGGCGGGATGCGTGTAGAGCCGCTGCATGGCACAGACATCCTTTGAATTGCAGGCCCGCGACGGGCGCGCCCGGCGCGGCGTGATCCGGACCCCGCGCGGGGACATTCGCACCCCCGCTTTCATGCCTGTGGGCACCGCGGCCACGGTCAAGGGGATGCTGCCCGAAAGCGTGGCCGCAACCGGGGCGGATATCCTGCTGGGCAATACCTATCACCTGATGCTGCGGCCGGGCGCGGAACGGGTGGCGCGGCTGGGCGGGCTGCACCGGTTCATGAACTGGGATCGGCCGATCCTGACGGATTCGGGGGGCTTTCAGGTCATGAGCCTTTCGGACCTGCGCAAGCTGACCGAAGAGGGCGTGACCTTTCGCAGCCATATCGACGGCTCGAAACACATGCTGTCGCCGGAGCGTTCGATGGAGATCCAGAAGCTGCTGGGCTCTGACATCGTCATGGCATTCGACGAATGTCCGGCCCTGCCCGCGGATCGCGACCGGATCGCGCAGTCGATGCGGCTGTCGATGCGGTGGGCGGCCCGCTCACGCGAGGCGTTCGGCGACCGGCCCGGCCACATGCTGTTCGGCATTCAGCAGGGCGGGTTGGAGCAGGACCTGCGCGGTGAAAGCGCCGAGGCGCTGACCGCCATCGGCTTTGACGGTTACGCGGTGGGCGGCCTTGCCGTGGGGGAGGGGCAGGAGGCGATGTTCGGTTGCCTCGATTACGCGCCGGACATGTTGCCGGAGGATCGCCCGCGCTACCTGATGGGGGTGGGCAAGCCGGATGACGTGGTCGGCGCGGTCAAGCGCGGCATCGACATGATGGACTGCGTTTTGCCCTCGCGCTCCGGGCGGACCGGGCAGGCATGGACGCGGCGCGGGCAGGTCAACATCAAGAACGCCCGCCATGCCGACGATCCCCGCCCGCTGGACGAGAATTGCGGATGCCCGGCCTGCACGCGCTATTCGCGGGCCTACCTTCACCACGTCTTTCGCGCTGGCGAGATGATCGCGGGAATGCTGCTGACGTGGCACAACCTGCATTACTACCAGCACCTGATGGCCGGCCTTCGCGACGCGATCTCCGAGGGGCGGTTCGATACCTTCGAGACCGCCTTTCATGCAGAGCGCGCCGAAGGGGACATCGAACGGCTCTGACTTGAATTTTCGGCGGTATGCATCACCCTTTCGCGCATCACGGGCGGAGGGGTCGATGCGGTTTGCGGTGTTTTTCTTGGCAATGCTTCTTGCGCGCGCCGCAGAGGCAGAGCTGCGCCACCTTGAGACGTTTCCCGGCATGCGCGGCGTCAGCCTTGCTTATGATGCGGAGGTCTGTGGAGTATGGGTCGCCAACGAAAGCAGCGAACTGGTCCTCTTGTCGCCCGGCGGGCGGGAAATCCTGCGGTTCGAAACCGAGATGGGCTATGTTCGCAGCGTGACCGTTGTCGAGGATGGCCTGTTGATCGCCAACGGCTGGGGCGATTTCCAGCGGCTTGACCGCAAGGGACGCGCGCTGGACCGGCCGTTTTCGCTGAGCGCAACATTGCGCGATACCGAAGGCATGCACCGCGACGCGGATGGATCCTTTCTGGTGGTGGAGGACGATCCCGCCCGGCTGCTGCGGATCGCGCCGGATGGCTCGGTCCTGATGAACCTCTCCGGCGACTTGTTCGACCCGCCGATGATCGAGCCGCAGGGCGTTGCGCGCGATCCCTACTCCGGGAACATCCTCGTGGTGGACGACAACGAGGGGTTAAATGCGCTGTTCGAACTGGCGCCGGATGGGCGCGTATTGTCGGTGACGCCGCTGTCGGCCTGGGGCTACGATGCAGAGGGCGTCGCCCTGCAACCGGAAACGGGGACGCTTTTCATCGGCTTCGACGGAGGTCAGGCGATTGCCATCTTTGACTGGAGCCCCAGCGAAATCACGATCGAAACCCCGCTGGATCGCGGGCCGCCCTGCGCGTTCATGTGACATAGACCTGCCCGGCAGCACCCCGCGGACCGCGACATGGGGGCCTTTGCGCCCATTGGCGATGCCGGTCTGCCCCGCCCGAACAACACCGTCGCCCCGCAGTCGCGGCACTCAAAACGGAACGCGCGGGCAGCTTGGACTTGCGCGCCTGCCTGTCACCCGGCAAGACTGTGCTTCGGCGGCAGGCCTCGGGCCAGCGCAATGCGGGGCACGGTCCCTGCGGCGCCGGGCGGTGCGCCTGCCGCTCGAACACAAGACTGCAAGCAAGGATGACATCCCGGCACAAGCCGCGCTTTGAGATCGATGGTCCGCCTGTCCGGTCCCCGGTGGCCATGGCCCTCGGCATCTTGCGTGGCGGCCCGCCCTGCATGTCCCGAAGGAGCCCGCATGCCCAAGACACCCGAAGATCTCCGTTCCGCCCGCTGGTTCGCGCCCGACGATCTGCGCTCCATGGGCCACCGCTCGCGCGCGATGCAGATGGGCCTCGACGGCGAGGATTGGGAGGGCAAGCCGGTCATCGCCATCATCAATACATGGTCCGATCTGTCGCCCTGCCATCACCATCTGCGGGACCGCGCGGAGTTCGTGAAGAAAGGGGTCTACCAGGCGGGCGGGATGCCGGTGGAAATGCCGGTCATGTCCTTCGCCGAACAATTCCTGAAGCCGACCTCGATGCTCTATCGCAACATGGGCGCGATGGAGGTTGAGGAAACCCTGCGCTCGCACCCCATCGACGGGGCGGTCCTGCTGGGCGGCTGTGACAAGTCCACGCCCGCGCTGGTCATGGGCGCGGTGTCGATGGGCCTGCCGTTCATTTTCATGCCGGCGGGGGCGATGCTGCGCGGCAATTACGCGGGGCAAAAACTGGGCTCCGGCACGGATGTCTGGAAATACTGGGACGAACGTCGCGCCGGCACCATCAGCAAGGACCAGTGGGACGGGGTGCAGGGCGGCATCGCGCGCAGCTATGGAACCTGCATGACGATGGGCACCGCCTCCACCATGATGTCCATTGCCGACGGCTGGGGCCTGACGCTGCCGGGCGCGTCGTCCATCCCGGCGCCGGATGCGGGCCACAAACGCATGGCCGCGGCCTGCGGCCGCCGGGCGGTGGAAATGGTCTGGGAGGATCTGACGCCCGACAAGATCATGACCCCCGCCTCCACCCGCAACGCGGTCACAGTCGCGATGGCCACCGGCTGTTCGACCAATGCCATCATCCACCTGATCGCGATGGCGCGCCGGGCCGGCGTGCCGCTGACCCTCGACGATCTGGACGCGATCGGCCACGACACGCCGGTGATCGCCAACATCCGCCCGTCGGGCAAGGAATACCTGATGGAGGATCTGTTCTATGCCGGGGGCCTGCCGGCCCTGATGAAGGAACTGGGTGACAAGCTGGACCTCTCGGCAATGACGGTGAATGGCCGCACCATGGGCGAGAACATCGCGACTGCGGAAAATTACAACGATGACGTGATCCGTCCGCTGTCGAACCCGCTCTATCACCAGGGCAGCCTTGCGGTTCTGCGCGGCAACCTCGCCCCGGACGGGGCGGTGATCAAACCCGCCGCAATGGACCCGCGCTTCCAGAAACACGCCGGCCCTGCCATCGTCGCCGACAATTACGCGGAATTGAAGGAGATCATCAACGACGAGGATTACCCGATGACGCCCGACCATGTGCTGGTGCTGCGCAACGCAGGCCCGCAGGGCGGGCCGGGGATGCCCGAATGGGGCATGATCCCGATGCCGCGCGCGCTGCTCAAACAGGGACACCGCGACATGCTGCGCCTGTCGGATGCGCGGATGTCGGGCACGTCCTACGGCGCCTGCATCCTGCACGTGGCGCCCGAATCGCATGTCGGCGGTCCCTTGGCCCTGATCGAAACCGGCGACGTCATCGAGGTCGACATCCCCAACCGGACGCTCGACGTGCGCCTGTCTGACGCAGAACTCGCGGACCGCCGGACCCGCTGGACCGCGCCAGAACCCCGCTTTGAACGCGGCTATGGCTGGATGTTCTCAAAGCATATCGAACAGGCGGACAAGGGCTGCGATTTCGATTTCCTGCGGACGGAATTTGGCGCCCCTGTCCCGGAACCCGAAATAAACTGAGCCGCGAAAGCGCATCCCGCTTCGACGCCCGCCGCCCGGACAAACCGACCAGAGTCGACGTGATGGCGGCACCAACATCGCCGCCATCGCCGTATCCGGCACCGGGAATTTGCCGGGCGCCCCCTGCGTCGACGCCGCAATAGCCCGGACCCTGTCCGTCCGCACACCGCGCGCCGCCGAAGGCGCATGGCCCCGTGCCGCCCGGCAGGTTTCTTCTCTCTCCAAATACCTCCGGGGGTGAGGCCGAAGGCCGAGGGGGCAGCGCCCCCTCTCTTGTCCGGGCCAAGCCCGCGCACCCATCGCCCGACGGGTCCGGGCGTCGGGCATGTCCTCGACGGGCCGTGCATGCCCCGCACGGTGACGCTGCGCGGGCCGGCGTAGACTCAGGTTGTCTTGCGGTCGTCCACGATCTTCATCTGCGCGGTGCCGCTTTCGCCCAGATCGACGGCGGCAAAGGGACCGCCATGGGTCATCTGCGCGATGTCCTTGGGATCCCCGGCCTCCGCCTCGGCGAGGATTTCCGGCGCATGGACTTCGGCGTTGTCCTTGGGCTGATAGCCAAGGAAATGCGCCGCATGGTTGTCGACCGGCGCGCGGTCGTTGTCCGAGACACCGTAAAGCACGGTAAATCCCGTTGTCGGCGTATCGATGGCGCGTGTCACCAGTTGGATCAGGTCGTCATAGCTCAGCCATGTGCCCAGGGCCCGGGGACTGGTCACCTGCGCGCATGACAGGATGCGCAGGCAGACCGCCTCCAACCCGCGCTTGTCCCAATACATCTGGCCCAGATCCTCGGCAAAGCATTTGGCCAGCCCGTAGAAGGTGTCGGGCCGGTGCGGCAGGTCCGTGCCGATCCGCTGCTGGCGCGGATACATGCCCATGGCGTGGATCGAACTGGCATAGACCACCCGGCGCGCGCCGTGGCGATAGGCGGCCTCCCAGACGTTGTAGGCGCCGATGATGTTGGGCCCGAGGATCTGCTCGAACGGAGCCTCGTCGCCGATCGCGCCGAAATGCACCACCATCTCGGCGCCCTCCAACACCTCATGGATCGCCTCGTAGTTGGCCAGATCGGCGCGCATGTAACGCTCGCCGGGATACAGCGTGCCGATGTCCTCGACGATATCGGTGGAGACGAAGTCATCCGCCAGTTTCGACAACGGTTCGCGCAGGTAGGATCCCAGCCGCCCGGCAGCGCCCGTCAATACGAGTTTCTTCATGTCAAAGCCTTTCCATTGTGTATTGCATCCAAGGCCGGCAGGATCAGATCACCGCCGCCTCGACCATCGGCCTGTTCTGCACGATGCGTTCAAAGCCGAAGGGGGTGAGATCCAGAGAGCGGTAGCCGCCATAGGTCAGCCATTCGGCGATGCCCCGCCCCATCGCCGGGCTCTGTTGCAGCCCATGCCCCGAAAAGCCGTTCTGAAACAGAAGGTTGTCAATCTCCGGATGCTGGCCGAGAATGGCGTTCTGATCCAGCGTGTTGTAGGCGTAATGGCCCACCCATTCGGTCACCACACGGATCGCTTCGAACTGTGGAATCCGGGTGGCAAGGGTTGGCCAGACATGGTCCTGCCAGCGGTCGTGATCCATGCTGAAATCGTCCGGGTCGACAGGGGCATCCGTTTCGGGCGCCGCACCCGCCAGATAGGTGTCCGGTCCGTCCTGCCGGACATGCACGCCGGACGGGTCGATGGTCAGGGGCAGATCGCGGTCCAATGGCGTCTCCGCGGTGAAGATCCAGGTAAACCGCCTGCGCGGCTCCACCGGGATGCCGACGCCTGCCATGGCCGCCGTGCGGGCCGCGCGCGGGCCGGAGGCGTTCACCACATGCCCGCAGGAGATCACCTCGCCGGAGGCCAGCGTCACACTGGCGATGCGACCGCCATCACGAGTCATGGCGACCACTTCGTTGGCGACATATTCCGCGCCTTGCGCGCGGGCCTTGCGGCGGAACCATTCGAACAGGGTGCCGCCGTCCCAATAGCCCTCGTCGCGGGTGTTGATCGATCCCAGCAGGATGTCGTCCAGTGCGTAGAAGGGATAGCGCGCGGCGATCTCTTGCGGGGTCAGCAGTTCGGTCGCCGCGCCCGCGGCCACCTGCACCCGTTGGTTGGCGCGCAGCGCGTCGGAAAACGCCTCGGTATCGGCCAGATAAAGATATCCGTAATTCTGGATGGACAGTGCAGGCACCCGGTCATCGCGCATCCGCGCGGGCAGGGCCTTGATGAACTCGGCGGTGAACTGTGAAATCCTCACGTTCAGCGGATCGGAAAACTGCTGGCGGATGCAAGAGTTGGTATGTGCGGTCGAGCACATCGCATAGCTGGGGTCGCGTTCGACCACGAGGACGGATCCGTTGAAATCCGGGTTTTCCGTCAGGAACCACGCAGTGGAGGAGCCCATGATCGCACCGCCAATGATCACCACGTCATAGGAGGCCTTGGTCGGGCTGGCCGCGAATCCCGGTGTTGCCATCAGAATATCTCTCCCAGTTTGGCGCGGCGCAGGATCTCCGCGCTGTCTTCGGCGGCGATGCCGTAATGGGCCGCCGCGTGTTCCGGCGTGATGTAGCCCAGGGCGATGTCGCGCCGGACGGCGTCCGGATCCCTGTCCGCCGGTGCGCCGTAGCCGCCGCCACCGGGAAAGGCCATGACTACGCGGCTGCCATGCGGCACGAACTGCCGGCCCTTGCCCTGCATGGCGCTGCCGTCGCTGCGCGCGATTTCGGTCGGGCCGCCATCGGCGCCGCCGCGTCGCCCACGGGCAGGGTGATGCACCCGGTCCAACATGGCGGAAAAGTCGAATTCATGCCCTTCGCGGGCGCCGACGATCATATGCTGGCCCAACCCGCCGCGATGCGCGCCCGCGCCGCCGCTGTCGGGGCGCAGTTCCTTGCGCCAGACGATCACCGGGCCGACCTGCTCGGTCGCCTCCACCGGCATGGTCATCACGCCGGATGGAAAGGCCGTGGCGTTCATCCCGTCCAGCGCGGGCCGTGCGCCCGATCCGCCGGAGTTGAAGATAAGCACCTCTGCGCGGCGCGCGCCTTCCGGCGCGGGCGCGTCGGTTCGCGGTCGCAGGGAAATCTGAAAGTTGCACAGGCAGCCGGCGCCCTCTGCCGGCACCAGATCGGGCAGCAGCCTGTCCAGCGCGGCATAAACCGTGTCCGGCACCATGTGGCCGATCACGTGGCGCAGCGCGACCGGCGCGGGGAAGGGGGCGTTGACGATGGTGTTTTCCGGGGCGGTCACCTCGAACGGCGCGAGCGAGGCCGCGTTGTTCGGGATTTCCGGGGCGATGGCGCATTTCAGCGCGTAGCAGGCATAGGCCTTGGTGTAGACCAACGGCACGTTGATGCCCTTCTTGTCGACGCCGCTGGTCCCGGCCCAGTCGCACAAAATGCGGTCCGCCTCGATGCTGACGCGCACGTGCAGGTCGATGGGCGTGGCGTAGCCGTCGATGCGCATGTGCCCTTCTGCCGCGCCGGGGGGCAGGGCCTTGATCCGCTCAAGCGTCGCGGTGCGCGAATTGGTCAGGATGAAGTCGGACACCCCGGCCAGATCCTCCAGCGCGAATTCATCCATCATCGCGATGAGGCGGCGCTGGCCGATCTCGTTGCAACTGGCCAGCGCGTGAAGGTCGCCGACAAGCTGATCGGGTTCGCGCACGTTGCCGCGCAGGATCATCAGCAGCGTGCTGTCGACCTCTCCGCGTTCGGCGAATTTCATGATTGGAAGATACAGTCCCTCTTCGTGGACGTCGTTGGCATCGGCGCCGAAGGGGCGCCCGCCGATATCGGTCACATGCGCCGTGCAGGCGAAAAATCCGATCAGCCGCGCGCCCCGAAAGACCGGCGTGACCACGGTGATGTCATGCTTGTGGCCGGTCCCCTCCCACGGGTCGTTGGTCAGGTAGACATCGCCGGGAAACATGTTCTGTCGGCCGATGCGGCGAATGAAATGACCCACCGCGTCGGCCATGGCGTTGACATGGCCGGGCGTTCCGGTGACCGCCTGTGCCAGCATCTGCCCATGGTCGTTGTAGACACCCGCCGACAAATCGCCCGCCTCCCGCACGGAGGTCGAAAAGGCCGTGCGCACAAGCGCCTGCGCCTGTTCCTCGACGACGGAGATCAAGCGCGTCCACATCACTTGATAAGCGACTTTTCCGGGGTTGGATGCGGGGGTGTCAGACATGGGCCGCGTCCTCCTTGTGCTGCTTGGCCCCGGTGTTCTGCGGCAGGCGGACGTCCAGTGTCCCGTCGCGCAGCACGACCACCTCGCGGCTGGTGGGCACAACGACGGTGGTCTCATCCTCCGTCACCAGCGCGGGGCCGGGGGAACAATCCCCGGCAGACAGCAGCGCGCGGGCAATGACCTGCGCCTTGGTGATCCTGCCCAACGCCGGGTCGAAGAGATCGCGGCTGTCCTCGGTTGAAACCGGGGATGTGCCGGACAGGTGTGGCGTAGCTTCGGGTGCCGCGCGCCGGGTGAAGGCATTGACCGACCAGACCGTGATCTCCACCTCCATCCCTTCCACCGTGCGGCCGAAGAGGGCGGCATATTCGTCCTCGAACCGCTCGAGAAAGGCCGCGGCGTCCGGCGCTGCGGCCTCTTCGGCGCTGAGCGGCACCGGGATTTCCCATCCCTGACCGGCATAGCGCATGTAGACCTTGAACTCTGCCTCTATCGGGGCTTCGGCGTCGCAGGTGCGGACAAACCCTGCCGCTTCTTCCCGCAGTTCTTCGAACAGCGCCCTGACGGTGTCCGGGTCAAGGCCGGACAGCCGCGTGAAGACGGATCTGTTCGCCTCGAAACTGAACGGCGCGCGCAGGAACCCGATGGCAGAGCCGACCCCGGCGCCCTGCGGCACCAGACAGCGCGCCACGCCTAGCTTTTCGCACAGCCGCGCGGCGTGCAGCGGGGCGGCACCACCAAAGGCGATCATGGTATAGCCGCTCAGGTCCTCGCCGTTTTCCACCGCGTGGACCCGGGCGGCATTGGCCATGTTCTCATCCACCACCTCGGCCAGACCCCACGCGGCCTCTGTCGCGTCCATGTCCAGATGCGTGCCGATTTCGGCCCTCAGCGCCGCCTCGGAGCGGTCAGGATAAAGCGGGATGGACCCGCCCGCAAACTCCGCCGCATCCAGTTTGCCCAGCGTCAGGTCCGCATCCGTTACCGCGGGCCGCGTGCCGCCCCGCCCGTAACAGGCGGGCCCGGGCTCGGACCCCGCGCTTTCGGGTCCGACGCGGATCTGGTTCAGCGCATCCACATGCGCCAGCGACCCGCCGCCCGCGCCGATCTCGACCATGTCGATGACCGGGATGGAGATCGGCATGCCAGAGCCTTTCTTGAACCGGTAGCTGCGCGCCACCTCGAACACCCGCGCGGTCTTGGGCGTCCTGTCCCGTATCAGGCAGATCTTGGCCGTGGTTCCGCCCATGTCGAAACTCAGCACCTTGTCCAGACCGTGCCGCGCGGCGATGTCGGCGGCAAAGATCGCGCCGCCCGCAGGCCCCGACTCCACCAGCCGCACAGGAAACTCGGCGGCCATTTCCAATGACATGATCCCGCCGCCCGAATGCATCAGAAAGACCGGGCAATCCGCACCCTCGCGCGCCAGCCGATCCTTCAGGCGGTTCAGATAGGAGGCCATGAGCGGCTGGATATAGGCATTGGCGATCGTTGTGTTGAACCGTTCGTATTCGCGCATCTGTGGCGACACCTGCGAAGACAGGGACACCATGACCCCGGGAAGTTTCTCTGCCAGCACCTCGGCGACCAGCCGTTCGTGCGCATCATTGGCATAAGAATGCAGCAGACCCACGGCGATGCTGTCGTAGTCCGCCGCGCGCAGATCTTCGGCCAGCGCCTCGATCTCTGCCCGGTCCGGTGCGATCAGCACGCGTCCCCCGGCATCCATCCGTTCGGAGACGACATGGCGGCGGTTTCGCGGCAGCAAGGGCTGTGGCAGCACCAGATTGAGGTCATATTGCTCAAACCGGCTTTCGGTGCGCATCTCGATCACGTCGCGAAAGCCATCGGTGGTGATGAGTGCGGTTTTCGCCCCGCGCCGTTCGATCAGCGCGTTGGTGGCCAGTGTCGTACCATGGATGATCTGCGCGACATCTTCGGGCGTGACGCCCGCCTTGGCGCAGACCTGCCGCATGCCTTCAATGATCGCATCCTCCGGCGCGGTGTAGGTGGTCAGGACCTTGGTGGAAAACCGCGCCGATCTCGTCTCAAGCACCACGTCGGTAAAGGTCCCGCCGATGTCGACGCCCAGACGACTGCTCTTGCTGCCCATGTCCCGTGATCCTCCGGTCTGCCTGCCGCCCCGCAGCCTGTCGGGGCGGGCCTGTGCGTCCCAAGTATTTGATTGCACCGGCGGGATGCAAATTCTTTATCCGCCCGCGTCGGCGCCGAAGACCCTGTCGAACGGGCAGGGCTGCGCGGCCCATCCAGCCCGCCATCCTCTGGGGAGGGTCGTGTGTCGGGTCTTGCGTCCGCTGCGCAAGGGCGGGTCGCGCCTGCTACCTGAAGGGGCAGGCCGTGCAAGGGCCGCCCGGTCCCGGTGATGCGCGGACCGCAGGATCGCCGACCGCAGGTTTGCAACGGGCTGTCCCGGGGGTCGGCCAGCATTGTCTCTCTGGCAGGTCGTTTGGGCAGATTTAAGGGATTCTATTGCTTGACCGGGACCGCGTGCTGGGCCACCCTTATGACGATGGTGATCAACCGCCCCGGCGCGCGATCCAATAGGGAACACGGTGCAATTCCGTGACTGCCCCCGCAACTGTGAGCGGCGAGCCATCCCGAGAAACGCCACTGGGCCCCGCGCCCGGGAAGGCTCGGGACCGGTAATGACCCGCAAGTCAGGAGACCTGCCATCATGGGCCGTCATCCGGCGGTCTGTCACCCACTCAACCCGGGCGGGGTGCCCCGGAGAAGGCGCGAGAGACATGGACCAGACAGGCCCGGCACATCGCTGTCCCGACCCGCACGCCGCCCCTTTGCGCGGAGGGCGCGATGTCCATAGAAAGACTCCTGATTCAGTTGCAGATACAGACCGATAGCCCGGAGCGGGCACGGGAACTTGGCTGCATGGGATACATGCAATGGCTGGAGGCCCTTCCGGGTCAGGCCAGCTACGAGACGGAGGCGGTTCGCGCGTGGTTGCTGGCCCGGCCTTTCGCAACGACGGATCCGGCCGTTGCGGTTTTCTGCCAGCTTCTGGACCTGTCGTTGCGCCAGCCGCTCAGACCGCTCGATCTGTCGCTGCCCCGGCCGCAGCGTCGCGGCGGCGCGCGGCGTCGGCGACTGTCGATCTAGATGGCCGTCAGAATCCAAGATCGGACCGCGACCCGAGGGGGCGCGCGCAACCGGCGGCTGGCGACGGCCGCGCGCGGTAGGCTCGGGACACAATGGATGGCACGGTCACTCGAGACCGTGGCGCGGTGCATTGGTCTGCCGGCCTGCTTCGTGGCGATGCCCGCCTGTCTGGCAATCGGTGTCCCGTGACCCTGACAATTGTCGTGGACGCGCATTGCGCGGCGGCCCCAGTGGTGTCCCGCTATGGGTTTGGCCCGAATGCCTCATCCAACGGGGTTCGGCGTCGCGGGTGAGTCCGGCGGCCCTCCATGCGCAAGGCAGGCTTGCCCGCCGGGCGAGGGCCTGCTGATACCGCGGCCCGATCCGCGCCATCGCACCTGACCGATTGCCTGAAAAGGCGTGGTAGGGTCGGCGGCTGCACTCATTTTCGGGGTGGCGCGCTAGCTGGACTCGCCCGGGAGCAGGTGAAAGCCGAGGTCCACAACCCGCGACGCTGCAGGCTCTGCCGCTTCGGCATCCTCGACCACGTGACGCGCCGCGCGCATCCCCATCTCGTGGCGGGGCGTCTGCACCGTCGTCAGGCGGATCGGCAGCGCCTCCAGAAATCCCAGCCCGTTGAAGCCCGCCAGCGCCACCTGCGACGGGATGCCGATTCCTTTCGCAAGGCAGTGCATCATCCCGCCAGCGGCAAGGTCGTCGTTCGAATAGTAGATCGCCTGTGGAGGGTCGGGCCGCCCCAACAACTCGGCGGTCGCCTGTCGCCCGACAGGCATGGAGGACGGCGCGTCGGCAATATGTTCCACAGTCATCTGCGCACCCGCGGCGCGCACCGTTTCGCGGAAGCCTTGCAGCCGCTTGCCCGCGCGCAGATCCCGCCCGCCCTGACTGCCGATATAGCCAAAGCGGCGATAGCCTTTTTCCAGCATATGGCGTGCCGTGGCGCGTCCGGCGTCGGTCTGCGACAGGCCGAAAGCGACCGAAATGGGCGTGCCGTCGATGTCCATGACCTCCGCAACGGCGACACCGGAGGCGTGGATCGCAGCCCGCGTGGCATCCGAATGCTCCAGTCCCGGCAGAATGATGCCGCGCGGCCGCCATGACAGGAGATCGCGAACCAGCGTCTCTTCCTTGTGTTGGGAATATTCCGTGACGCCGAAGACAGGCTGAATACCGCCTTCGGACAGTGTTTCCGTCAGACCGTTCAGAACTTCGGAAAAGACCCGGTTGCCCAGAGTAGGTAGCACAACGGCGATCAAAGGCGTCTTGTCGTCGCGCAACGCCGTCGCCAGCCGGTTGGGCACGTAGCCGAGTTTGCGGGCGGCTGTCTCCACCCGGGTCCGGACGGATTCGGACGTCTGCCCCACGCCGCGCATCACCCGGGAGACGGTCATCTGGCTGACACCGGCTTCGACAGCGATGTCGCCCATGGTGGGACGCGGCGCTCCCTTGCCCGCCATGTCGCGGCCTTTCCGATCTGACTGCTCCGTGTCGCGACGATACAGGCAAACAAAAGATATTGACAAGTGATTACGTAAACATGAGTGTATCGCTGAACTGTTAACGTAAACATTCTCGTGGAGCCGTCTTTGGTGAGAGAAACTGCCATAGTCATTTCGCAGACGGGCAATATCCGCGGTGACCGACGTGCCGATACGTGCGGCCCCGTGCCCGCGCGCCTTACCGGCCCGCTGCCCGTCCAGACCCAACGCCGGGCCGAAGGCTGACCGATGCTGCCTCGCTACGAAATCCTCGATCCGGCTTTTGCGGATATGATCGATACCGCCACCCCGCCGGAGGCCATCGCCACCGGCTTTACCTGGACCGAAGGGCCGGTCTGGCAGAATGGCGCGCTCTACTTCAACGATATTCCGGCCAAGCGGATGCACAAGTGGCACCCGGAGAGGGGCTTGGGCATTGCCTTGGCCAACAGTGAATTCGCCAATGGCAACACGCTGGACCGTGCGGGCCTCATGGTGTCTTGCGAACATGGCGGGCGGCGGGTGATCCGCCGGCTGGACAGCGAGGACCCCGCCGCCGTCGAGGTGATCGCGGACCGCTATCAGGGCCAGCGTCTCAATTCGCCCAATGACGTGGTTGTCCGGTCCGACGGCACGATCTGGTTCACCGACCCACCCTACGGCATCAATTCCGACGTCGAGGGGTATCCGGCCGAGAGCGAGATCGGCGCCAACAACGTCTATTGCGCGGCACCCGATGGCACGCTGACTGCGGTCGCCACAGATTTCGACAAACCCAATGGCCTTGCGTTCTCTCCGGATGAACGGCTGCTGTATATCGCCGATTCCGGCGCGATCCGCGGCGCGAGCTTTCCCGGCATCGACTACACGCGGCCGCATCACATCCGCGTTTTCGCGGTGGGCGGCATGACACTGACCGGCGGCGACGTCTTCGCCGAGATCGAACCGGGCGTGCCGGACGGGTTTCGCGTCGATCGGGCGGGCCATGTCTGGACCAGCGCGATGGACGGCGTCCGCTGCCTGACGCCCGAGGGCGATTGCCTCGGCAAGATTCTCTTGCCGAAACCCACCGCCAACCTGTGTTTCGGCGGCGCGGACGGCACGGATATTTTCATCACCGCATCGGATACGGTCTGGCGTGTCCGCTCGACCCGCCGGGATGCCGCGCATGGCGATGCGGGACATTCGGAAGGAACGGCAGCATGACGGACGTGACAAGGACTGCGGTAATCGGCCTCGGCTCGATGGGATACGGGATTGCGCAATCGCTGCTGCGCGCCGGGCATGACACGTTGGGCGTCGACGTCAGCGACGTGGCGGTGCAGCGGTTCCGCGCCGAAGGCGGCGCCGAAGGCGATCTGCTCAGCGCCGCGCCGGACCTTGATGCTGTTGTCGTCGTCGTGCTGAATGCCGCGCAATGTGAGGCGGTCCTGTTCGGCGATGGCGGAGTTGTGCCGCATCTGCGGCAGGGCGCCGTGGTGGTGGCCTGTCCCACGGTCCAGCCGGCATTTGCGCGTGACATGGCCAGCCGCTGTGCGGAAACCGGCGTGCTGTATCTGGACGCGCCGATTTCCGGCGGCGCGGCCAAGGCCGCGGCCGGGCGGCTGTCCATCATGGCCTCCGGATCGGCCGAAGCCTTTGATGCCGCGCGCCCGGTGCTGGATGCCTGCGCCGAAACCGTCTTCACGCTGGGCGATGCGGCCGGGGCGGGGTCGGCGATGAAGGCGGTCAACCAACTTCTCGCCGGTGTCCATATCGCGACCATGGCGGAGGCGATGACATTCGGCATGACGCAGGGCATCGCGCCGGACAAGTTTCTGGAGGTGATCCCGCAATGCGCCGGCACCTCCTGGATGCTGGAAAATCGCGCGCCGCATATCGTCGAGGGCGATTATACCCCGCATTCGGCGGTCGACATCTGGCCCAAGGATCTTGGCATCGTGATGGACATTGCCCGCAGCGCGCGATTTTCGGCGCCGATCTCTGCAGCGGCGTTGCAGCAGTTTCTTGCCGCATCCGGCATGGGGCTTGGACGAGAGGACGATGCCGCCGTCGCCAAGGTCTACGCCCGCAACGCCGGGCTGACCTTGCCGGACAAATCCGACGACTGAAAATCAAGAAAACTCTAGGGAGGAGAAACCATGAAGCAAGTTATCAAGATTGCCGGCACCTGTGCCGTGGCCGCAACGCTGGCGGTATCGGCGCAGGCGCAGGACTTTCCCGAGCGGCCGGTAAACCTTGTCGTGCCGTTCAACGCGGGTGGCGGGACCGACCTTCTGGTGCGTGGCTTTGCCCCGCATTTCGCCGAGGCGCTGGGCGGCAACGTCTTTGTGTCGAACATGGCGGGTGGGTCCGGCACCGTTGCTGCGGCCGCGCTGGCCGGGCAAAAGCCGACCGGCTACCAGCTTGGTTACTGGTCCGTGACGGTCAGCACGATCCAGCCGCAGATCAAGGACGTGCCCTATGACGTCGACAGCTGGGAGCCGATCTGTTCCGTTGCCGCGTCGCCCACGCTGCTGTTCACCAACGCCTCCAACGATCTCAAGACCGTCGAGGACGTCAAGGCCGCGGTTGAGGCATCGCCCGGAACCTATCTGTTCGGCTCTTCCGGTCCCGGTGCGATGACGCATCTGACCACCGTCGCCGCGTTCGAGGGGATGGGACTGCTGGACAAGGTCAAGCACCTGCCGTTCCAGGGCTCCGGCCCCGCGCTTCAGGCCATGGCGGCGGGCACCATCCAGTTTTTCGGCGATACGGAAATCCTGATGCAACGGGGCGACTTTCATCCCCTGATCGCCTTTTCGGATGAGCGGCTGGAGAATTTCCCGGATGTCCCGACCGCGACGGAGGTCGGCATAGAGGCACCGTTGAACGAGCTGTATCTCTGGGGCGGCTTGTTCGCGCCCGCGGGCACCGATCCGGCGGTGGTTGAAAAGCTGTCTGCCGCCTGCGGCGAGGCGGTGGCCTCGGAAGGGTTCCAGAGCTTTGCCGAAGACACCCAGACCACCATCCGCTACCGTGACGCAGAAGAATTCGACGCCTTCTTCCGCGCGCAATACGAAGGCAATTCCGCCATCATCAAGGCATCCGGGCTGTAGGCCCGACTGTGGGGCGCCGGTTGTTCCGGCGCCCTGTGATTGCACGACGGGCAACAGGGGCCGCATATGGCGTTCTTGACGGAAAGGCGGGTCACGACCCTTGTGCTTCTGCTTGTCGGGGTGGGGCTGCTGTCGACCACCTTCGGCCGGCAGTTTGCCGATCTCGGCGGCGCGTTCAGCCCGATGTTCTTTCCGAGGATCATCCTGTCTTTCTGGGTTGCCGTCGCGGTGCTGGACCTGGGGGCTGAAATCCTGCGGCATGAAACCACGGCTCGGCCGCGGTTCCTGCGCGTCGGGACCATTGCCGTCGCCGCGTTGATCTTTCTCTGGGCGATGCCGAAGCTGGGTTTTTTCCTGACGGCACTGGCCTTTTCGCTGGTCGCGCTGCCGGTTCTGGGGCTGCGCAATCCATTGCCGGTCCTTGGCGTGGCGGTGGGTGTGCCGGCGGCCCTTGTGGCTCTGTTCAACCATGTGCTGACCCTGCCGCTGCCGACCTCGCCGTTCACATGGTGGTTCTGAGGTGACACGATGATCGAACTTCTGCCGCAGGCCGCCGCGCTGATCTTCACGGTGGAGGGCATCGCGGTGCTGATGCTGGGCACCTTGCTGGGGGTCGTGCTGGGGGCCTTGCCGGGCATCGGGTCGACCGTTGCAGTGGCGATGATCCTGCCGTTCACCCTGACCATGACGCAGGCGCCCGCGATCCTGCTGCTGCTGGCGGTCTATGCGGGGTCGGTCTACGGCGGGTCGATCTCTGCCATCCTGATCAACACGCCCGGCACGCCGCAATCCGCGGCCACCTGCCTTGACGGTTATCCCATGGCACAGCGCGGCGAGGCCGGTCTGGCGCTGGGGTGGAGCACCATCGCCTCGACCATCGGCGGGCTTGTCTCTGCCGTTGTCCTCTTGCTGGCCGCGCCGCAACTCGCGGCGCTGGCGCTGAATTTCGGCCCGATCGAAACCTTTGCGCTGATCCTTCTGGGGCTGACCTGCATCGTATCCGTTTCTGAGGGTTCATTGCTCAAGGGGCTGGTCGCGGGGGCGATCGGGCTGTTTCTGGGCTGTGTCGGCGGCGACCCCATCACTGGCGAGGCGCGGTTCACCTTCGGTCAATTCCAGCTGATCTCCGGCTTCAACCTGCTGGCGGTGGTGATCGGTGTCTTTGCCCTGTCGGAGGTGCTGATCCGCGCGGCCAGTCCGGATGAGGACGGCGGCAGCCTCGTGTCCTTTTCGGGGATCGTGCTGCCGCCCTTGTCCGCATGGAAGGGACGCCTCAAGGGGCTGGCGAAATCCGTGGCCATCGGCAACGGCATCGGCATCCTGCCCGGAACCGGTGCGGCCACCGCCGCCTTCATCTCCTATGCGGAGGCGCAGCGCTCCTCTCCCAACAGGGCCAATTTCGGCAAGGGGGAGCCTGACGGCCTGATCGCGTCGGAATCCGCCAACAATGCCGTGACGGGCGGCGCGCTGGTGCCAACCATGGCACTGGGCATTCCCGGCGATGCGATCACCGCCGTGATGCTGGCGACCCTGACGCTGCATGGCGTAACGCCGGGTATACGGCTGATGACCGACAATCCGGTCTTGATCGCGGCGATCTTTTCGGGCTTCTTCCTGATCAACCTGATGCTGCTGCCGATGGGCATGATCGTGTCAAAGGTTGCGGCCCCGCTGCTAAGGCTGCGCGAGGGTTACATGCTGGTGATGATCGTGCTGCTGTGTTCGGTCGGCGTTTATTTCGTGCGCGGCAACCCGTTCGACCTGATGGTGATGGGCGGGGCAGGGGTTCTGGGCTTTGTCCTGC
Source organism: uncultured Rhodobacterales bacterium (assembly GCA_964604565.1). GTDB lineage: Bacteria > Pseudomonadota > Alphaproteobacteria > Rhodobacterales > Rhodobacteraceae > CAZRZN01. Next base: position 78 of record CAZRZN010000060.1, on the reverse strand, counting down.
GTCGGCAGGGGATGCCGATGGCGCCTCTGGTCATCGGCATAGTTCTGGGCCCGACGCTTGAAATCAGCCTGCGGCAGG
>CAZRZN010000059.1:0-19441 GCA_964604565.1 uncultured Rhodobacterales bacterium | reverse complement strand
TCGCATCTCGGCGTTGCGCTGCTGGACCGATCTGGACGGCAACTCATCCTTACGCCCGAGGGCGAGACACTGGCGCGCAGTCTGGTCGAGGCATTCGGCAACATCTCGCAGACCGTCGATGCGCTGACCGGGGCGGATGCCTCCCGTCCCTTGCAGATCTCGGTCACGCCCACCTTTGCCGCCGCATGGTTGATGCCGCGGCTCAACGGGTTCCGGGAAAGGCACCCGGACATCGACCTGATGATCGACCCGTCCTCCAAGGTGCAGCCGCTGGAACCGGGCGGCTTTGACATGGCCCTGCGCTACGGCGACGGCGACTGGCCGGGGCTCGAGTCCGAGCCGCTGATCCGCTCTCCGATCGTGGTGGTCGCGGCGCCGTCACTTGTCGGTCTGCGGGAAATCACATCCCCGGCCGATCTGCGCGACTATCACTGGTTGCAGGAACTGGGCACCAACGAGGCCACCGACTGGTTCGCCCGCCACGGCGTCCACCGCGACGCGGGCCTTGGCTTTACCGCGCTGCCCGGCAATCTGATGTTGGAGGCCGCGCGCGCCGGTCAGGGCGTCGCCATCGTTGCCGGGGTCTTTGCAGAGCCGGATGTCCAGGCGGGGCGGCTGCGCAAACTGTTCGAGGACCGGCTTGAAAAAGGCTATCACATGGTCACCCGGCCCGGCCTGCCACGCGCGCCGCTGAAAGCGTTTCTCACTTGGCTGCGGCGCGAGGCGCGGAAAAGCTGAGTATGAAATTCAGAAATTGATGCAGGTCAAAGCTTCGCGGCACACGCTCTGTGAGAACGAGATCCAAACCAGACATTAACGGAGCGATTCCCCCGTGTCCGACAGCAATTCCCCCGCGCCGTCCCTCTACGCCGCCCGAGAACCGATTTTCCCCAAACGGGTCAGCGGAAGCTTCCGCAACCTCAAGTGGGTCATCATGATCGTGACGTTGGGCATCTACTACATCACGCCCTGGATCCGCTGGGACCGCGGCCCGCAACTGCCCGATCAGGCGGTTCTGCTGGATCTGGCCAACCGCCGTTTCTTTTTCTTCTGGATCGAGATCTGGCCCCATGAATTCTATTTCGTCGCCGGCCTGCTGATCATGGCGGGTTTGGGCCTGTTCCTGTTCACCTCTGCGCTGGGGCGCGTCTGGTGCGGCTATACCTGTCCGCAGACGGTCTGGACCGATCTGTTCATTCTGGTGGAGCGGTGGATCGAGGGCGATCGTAACGCCCGACTGCGTCTGCACCGGCAGAAAAAGCTGGATTTCCGCAAGGCCCGCCTGCGGTTCACGAAATGGACTGTCTGGTTCCTTATCGGGCTTGCCACTGGCGGAGCGTGGATCTTTTACTTTGCCGACGCGCCGACGCTGCTGCGCGATCTGGTGACGCTGAACGCCCATCCCGTCGCCTATACGACCATGCTGATCCTGACGCTGACCACCTTTGTCTTCGGCGGCTTCGCGCGGGAACAGATCTGCATCTACGCGTGCCCATGGCCCCGCATCCAGGCGGCCATGGTGGATGAGGAAACCCTGACCGTGGGTTACCGCGACTGGCGTGGGGAGCCGCGCGGCAAGCACCGAAAGGCAGAGGGGGCGGAAAACCTTGGCGATTGCATCGATTGCATGGCCTGCGTCAACGTCTGTCCCATGGGCATCGACATCCGCGACGGCCAGCAGATGGAATGCATCACTTGCGCGCTGTGCATCGACGCCTGCGACGAAGTGATGGAAAAGATCGGCAAACCGCGCGGCCTGATTGATTATCTTGCCCTTTCGGACGAACCGCGCGAACGGGCCGGCGCCGCGCCGCGCCCGGTCTGGCAACATGTCTTTCGCGTGCGCACCATTCTTTACACTTCGCTCTGGTCCATTGTCGGACTCGGCCTCGTGTTCGCGCTGTTCATCCAGCCCGAGATCGAGATGACCGTGGCCCCGGTCCGCAATCCGACCTATGTCACCCTGTCAGACGGGTCCATCCGCAATACCTATGATGTGCGGTTGCTCAACAAGCATGGTGAGGACCGCCCCTTCCGCATCACGCTGAAGGGGGATCCGACCCTGCGGGTCCAACTGGAGGGCACGCCATATGAAACCGTGACGGTGCCCGCGAACGAGACCTTTTTGCAACGGGTCTACGTGATTGCGCCCAGCGGGGCGGAGCCTGCCCAATCCGAACGCACCGAGTTCCGTTTCTGGGTCGAGGACCTGACCAACGGCGACCGGGCCTATACAGATACGATCTTCAATGGAAGGGAAGACAACTGATGACCAAAAAGGAATTCAGGCTGACCGGCTGGCACGCTCTCGGCATTTTCGGCGGCGCATTCGCGGTCATCATTAGCGTGAACCTTGTGCTCGCGTTCAGCGCGGTGCGGACATTTCCCGGTCTTGAGACCGCGAACTCCTATATCTCCAGCCAGACCTTCGACAGCCGCCGCGCCGCCCAAGAGGCGCTTGGCTGGGACATAGACGCACGGCTGGAGGAAGATCGACTGGTCCTGTCGATCACCGATGAGGACGGACGCCCAGTGCAGGCGGGCACATTGTCGGCGAAGGTCGGGCGCCCGACCAATGTCAGCGACGACGTGGTGCCGGACTTCGCCTTCAACGGGCACGCATATGTGGCGTATGAAACCCTGCGACCGGGAAACTGGGATCTGTGGCTGAACGCGACCGCGCTTGATGGCACACCGTTCGAGCAACGCCTGCAAATCACGGTGGCCGACTGACATGACCGCGACCCTGCGCCCCCCGGCCTCGGCCTGCCCGGCCTGTTCGGCCGCCCCGGCTGCCGAAGCTCTGGCCGCACGGGAGGTCGCGGCGGACGCGCATATCGTCCTGTCGTTGCCGACGATCCATTGCGCCGCCTGCATGGCCAAGGTCGAACGCGCGTTGAACGCACTGCCCACGGTGCATTCCGCCCGGGTGAACCTGACTCTCAAACGGGTCAGCATCGAGGCCGACCCTGACGTGGTCGCCGCCGACATGATTCCGGCAGTGCAATCTGCGGGCTACGAGGCGCATGAACTCGACAGCACGGCGCTTTCGGCCACGCAAACGGACAAGGCCGGGCGTGACCTGCTGATGCGCCTTGCGGTGGCAGGCTTCGCGGCGATGAACGTCATGCTGCTGTCGATCGCCGTCTGGTCGGGGGCGGAGGGGCCGACGCGCGACCTGTTCCACTGGATTTCCGCTGCCATCGTGCTGCCCGCGGTCGGCTTTTCCGCGATGCCCTTCTTTCGCAACGCATGGACGGCCCTCTCGGCACGCAGTCTCAACATGGACGTGCCGATCAGCCTTGCGATCCTGCTGGCCGTCGGCACGTCGCTTTGGGAAACCTCGCTTTCGGGGGAACACGCCTATTTCGACGCGGCCATCGCGCTGACCTTTTTCCTGCTGACAGGCCGCTATCTGGATCACCGAACGCGTTCTGTCGCCCGGTCCGCCGCAGAAGAACTGGCCGCGCTGGAAGTGCCGCGCGCCTGGCGTCTGACCGACGGGAGCGAAGAACAGGTTTCGGTCGGGTCGTTGGCCGTGGGTGATCTGATCCGCGTGCGTCCGGGCGGGCGCATGCCCGTCGACGGTGAGATTGTCGAGGGGACATCCGAACTCGACCGCTCTCTGCTGACCGGAGAAACGCTGCCCGTCCATGCCGCGCCGGGCCAGTCGGTCAGCGCGGGCGAGGTAAACCTGACCGGTCCACTGACCCTGCGCGCGACGGCCGTGGGCCGCGACACCTCCTTGCACCGCATGGCGGATCTGGTGGCCATCGCGGAGTCGGGCCGCTCTCGCTACACGTCCCTCGCGGATCGTGCGGCCAAACTGTATGCGCCGGGGGTGCATATCCTGTCGGCGCTCGCCTTTCTGGGTTGGCTGGCCTATTCGGGCGATCTGCGGATCGCGCTGAACATCGCCGCCGCCGTGCTGATCATCACCTGCCCCTGTGCTCTGGGTCTGGCCGTCCCGGCGGTAACCACAGCCGCCTCTGGCCGGCTGTTCAAACGGGGCCTGCTGATCAAACACGCCACGGCGCTGGAACGTCTGGCCCAGGTCGATACGGTGGTCTTCGACAAGACAGGCACGCTGACGGCGGGCACCCCGGAGTTGACCAATGAAGGCGATTTCACCCGCCGAGATCTGGAGATCGCGCTGGCACTGGCCGAAGGGTCAAGCCATCCGCTGTCGCAATCGCTGACGGTTACCGCGCGGGAGGCAGGCATCCGGCCCGCCACGGTGAAAGAGATCGCAGAGGTCCCGGGCTACGGCACTCAGGGTATCTGGCAGGGCCAACAGGTCCGGCTGGGCCGCGCGGGCTGGGTCGGTGGGAACGGCACCACACAGACCGCCGCATGGCTGCGCGTGGGCGATCAGCCCGCGCAACCCTTCACCTTTACCGACCGGCTGCGCGACGGTGCCGAGGAGACCGTGAACGCCCTGCGGGACGCGGGGCTGAAACTGGTCCTGTTGTCAGGCGACACGACCCCGGCGGTCGAGGCGCTCGCAAATCGACTGGGCATCGAAAACTGGACGGCCGAGGCGTTGCCACAGGAAAAGGCAGCCCGGATCGACGCCATAAGCCGTGAGGGTGGCCATGTCCTGATGGTCGGTGACGGTTTGAACGACACGGCGGCCCTGACGGCGGCGCATGTCTCGATCTCGCCGGCCTCGGCGTTGGACGCGGCGCGTGTGGCCTCCGACATCGTCCTGCTGGGTGGCTCCCTCTCGCCCATCCCCGAGGCGGTGCGCACCGCGCGCAAGGCGACACGCCGCATCCGGGAAAATTTCACCATCGCGACGTGGTATAACATAATCGCGGTCCCCTTGGCCGTGGCGGGATTGTGTTCGCCGCTTATCGCGGCCCTCGCCATGTCGGCCAGTTCGATTACCGTCTCGTTGAACGCCCTGCGACTTCGCTGAAAAAGGAGCGGAAAGATGAACATCCTGACATATCTGATCCCGATATCGCTGGTCCTGGGCGGGCTGGGCTTGGCCTTTTTCGTCTTTACCATCCGCTCCAACCAATATGACGACCCCGAGGGTGATGCGCAGCGGATCCTTTCAGGCGAATATGACGACCATCCCAAGAGCTGATCCCCCTTGACGGATGCACTGACCGGTGCGTGCCCTTCACCCCGGTCGCGGACCCACGCCACAAGTCGTCAGCGCGTTTCCCGGACTTCTGGGGCACGGCGCAAGATGGCCATATCGGTCCTGTCGGAAATGCGGCAGGGGTCGGTTACACGACCAAGTTGGCTTTTACGCCGCTCAGACCGGCAGCGCGGTTGTCTTGAATACCGTGCGCAGTGCAAAAGAGCTTTGCATCTGCGCGACACCGGGCAAACGGGTCAGATGCTGGCGGTGGATGCGGGCGAAATCCTCTGTATCCTCTGCGACGATCTTCAGAATGTAATCGGCGGTGCCGGCCATCAGATGACATTCCAGCACGTCCGGAACGCGGGCCACCGCCTTTTCAAAGGCAACCAGCACCTCATCCGCCTGCGCGGTCAGTTTGATCTCGACGAAGACCGTGGTGGACAGACCCAGTCGCCGCGCGTCCAGCAAGGCAACGTAATCCCGCACATAGCCTTCCTCCTCCAGCCGCTGAACGCGCCTGTGACAGGCCGACGCGGAGAGGTTCACCGCCTCGGACAGGTCGGCATTCGAAATGCGACCCTTGCGTTGAATCACCCGCAGGATACGCCGGTCCGTCTCATCAAGTGTCATTCCTGCAAGAACCTCCGATAAAGTTGATCTTTCTTCGAAAGATCGTGCGTCTGGCCTCCTGAGACAAACCAAGCTTGCGATCCGTTTGCAAGCAGTCGATGCGATAAGAAACGCACTGATGGAAAAGGAGACGCGCCATGAAGATCGGATGCCCGACAGAGATCAAGCCGCAGGAATTCCGTGTCGGCCTGACGCCCAATGCCGCACGCGAAGCTGTGGGCCATGGCCATGAGGTGATCGTGCAGACGGGTGCCGGCACCGGCGCCGGTTTCCCCGATGAGGATTATCTGGCCGCGGGCGCGCGCATGGCCGACACCGCCGAGGAAATCTTTGCCGCGGCGGACATGATCGTGAAGGTCAAGGAGCCTCAGGCGGTCGAACGCGCCATGCTGCGCGAGGGGCAAGTCCTGTTCACCTACCTCCACCTTGCGCCCGACCCCGAACAGACACGGGATCTGCTGGCTTCGGGCGCAACCTGCATCGCCTATGAAACCGTGACAGACGGGCGCGGCGGCCTGCCCCTGCTGGCGCCCATGTCCGAGGTCGCAGGAAGGCTTGCACCGCAGATGGGCGCGTGGTCGCTGCAAAAGGCCAATGGCGGGCGCGGCGTCCTGATGGGCGGCGTACCCGGTGTCGGCCCGGCCAAGATCGCCGTGATCGGCGGTGGTGTCGTCGGCACCTTTGCCGCACGTGTGGCGGCAGGCATGGGCGCGGAAGTTACCGTGCTGGACCGGTCACTGGCGCGGATGCGCTACCTTGACGACGTGTTCTCCAGCCAGTTCCGCACCCGCTTCGCCAGTGCCGGCAACACCGCCGAACTGGTCGCGGAGGCGGACATGGTGATCGGCGCGGTGCTGATCCCCGGCGCCGCCGCGCCAAAACTTGTCAGCCGCGCGCAACTGTCAGAGATGAAGCCGGGGGCCGTGGTGGTCGACGTGGCGATTGACCAGGGCGGATGCTTTGAGACGTCGCGCGCCACGACACATGAAAACCCGATCTACGAAGTGGACGGGATTGTGCATTACTGCGTGGCCAACATGCCCGGCGCGGTGGCGCGCACGTCGACCATCGCTCTGGGAAACGCAACCATGCCCTTCATGCTGGCCTTGGCCGACAAGGGCTGGAAGCAGGCCTGCGCCGACGACCCGCATCTGCTGGAGGGACTGAACGTGCATGCAGGCAAGCTGACTTATTACGCGGTGGGCAAGGCGCTGGGACTGGACGTGACGTCGCCTCAACTGGTGATCAAGGACTGACAGACACGTCCAAAAGCCGAAACTCCCGGAGCAGGGTATCCGCTGGGCTCGAACACTCAGACCGTGATCCGAAGCCGCGTTTGCCCGGCACAGCGCCTTCGGGTCGCGTTCCGACATCCGGTTTTCGCGCCCTGCCCCGCACGCCTGTGCATTCGGTGTTCGGCGGCACCGATCCCGATCTGCCCGCTGCCTGCCACTGTTCGTGGCGCGACATTCCAGAAGGCCCATCAACATCGTCCCTGCGTCACTGCACAGTCCGATCACTTTTCCAAACCGGAAGCAGGCCTTACATGCCTTGAATAAGTAGAAAAGGATCTTGTCATGTTCGACTTCGCCGCACACCCGATCTCCACCCGTTGGCCAGCGCAACATCCCGATCGCATCCAGCTGTATTCCTTTCCGACACCGAATGGCGTCAAGGCGTCCATCATGCTGGAGGAAATCGGCCTGCCCTACGAGGCGCATCTGGTCACGCTGAAGGACACAGACGTCAAGAGCCCGGAATTCCTGAGCCTCAACCCGAATGGGAAGATCCCCGCGATCATCGACCCCGACGGGCCTGACGGTGCGCCCGTCATGATGTTCGAATCCGGTGCCATCCTGCTGTATCTCGCCGAGAAGTCCGGCAAGTTACTGGGTCAGAACGCGGTCGAAAAGGCCTCCATCACGCAATGGCTGATGTTCCAGATGGGGGGCGTGGGACCGATGTTCGGCCAGCTGGGGTATTTCTCGAAATTTGCCGGCAAGGAGATCGAGGATCCCCGCCCGCGGGACCGCTACGTGAACGAAGCCAAGCGCCTCCTGTCCGTCGTGGAGGCGCAACTGGAGGGCCGCGACTGGATCGCCGGGGAGTATTCCATCGCAGACATCGCGCTGGCCCCGTGGCTGCGTGCCCTGGATTTCTACGGCACGCGCGAGGCGGTTGGCTGGGAGGATCACAAGAACGCGGTGGCCTATCTGGATCGCTTTCTTGAACGACCAGCCGTCAAGATTGGTCTGAATACGCCCCCGCGCGAGGGGTAAGGCACGATTGGCGACCCCTGATGCGGGCAGTCGGGTGAAAGGGTCCGACCGCTCGCACCGCGCTGCTCGGACGAGTGTGCATCAGCATACGCAGCCCCAAACTCTGCTCTGTCAACGGGGATTGCGGACGCACACCGGATCCTAGCCCGGCAGGGCGCCCGTCAGGACATAGCGCAACACGTCCACCACCTGCTGAGGCGTGCGGGCCATGGCCAATGCCGCCGCGTCCACTTCTTTCAGGGCGTGGTCATGCTCCGGCTGCTGCAGAATGATCAGGGACTTGCCCAGAGCGCTGGCATACCCGGCGTCAAATGCAGCGTTCCACTGTTTGTACTTTTCGCCAAACCGCACGACGACAACATCCGCATCCGCGATCCCCTTGCGGGTGCGGATGGCGTTGACCATCGCGCCCTTGTGGTCGTGCCAGTATTTGTCCGATTCCGCCCCAAGCGTTTCGACACCGCAATCGTCACTCGCCGCGTGATCCGTCACCGGCGCGTTGAAGGTGATGTCGAGACCCTGCGCACCATCGATGATCTGTTCTCGCCAGTCGGTGTGAATCTCGCCGGACAGATAGACGTTCAAACCCATGTCGTTCCTCCATGAAAAAGGGCGCATCCGGCGCCCTGTTTCGGTCCAACATATCTTCGCGGTCGCACAATACAACCGTTGCCGGATCCACGCCCCCCATGCACCCCTATACCGGACGATTGACCCGTGATCCGGTAAACCGTGAAGGGGTCGGGCCTTGGAAGCCTGAAGATCATCCGACGGAAAGAGTCGCGATCTGCGGCACTGCACAGGGGCGCCAAAAGGCCATCACGCTCGAGAATATGGATAGTATCCCGGTTGCATTTGAATTGATACGAATGGAACTTGACGCTGAAACCGAGAATTTGAACATGGAAGGGACTTTGATGATGTGACCGCCCCCGACGGCATCATTGTGCAAAGGTGGGTCTGCAACGATCCACACAGGAGAGCGGTCACATCATCAAAGCCGCGAGAACGGCATTCTCAATGGGGGATAACATCCCAAAAACGGGTCAGGAGGACTAGAAAGCGACACGGCGCGTCGAATTCCCTACATCAAGTTCTTGGCAGCTCGAAAGCCATGAGTAACGGCTTCGTCGAACAGTGTTGTCACAGCTTTCAGACCAATCGCATGTGTGACCTCGTGAAAGTCAGCCCGCACGGACTGTGGGTTTTCCATAGTCGCCCTGCCAGCCTCGGGCAGCAATGATGGTCAACGCGACGCTCTGCCGGGTGGGTAATCTTGGAATACATCGAAGGAATTCGAAATCCTCGCAGGCGGCGCGCAGCCTTGGCCTGCAAAAGTCCCTTTGCCTGCAAGGCTCAGCCAGCATGAACGACACATCAAAACAGAACGGAAACCTTTCCGGTTCAAGCTACCCTGAAGCCGGTGAAGAGTTTTCTTGTCATTATCCATGTAGGCCGGCGTCATGCGGTGACTTGCCGAGCCTATTATTTCAATGCCGAGAGCGCCGCGAGAGCGACCTCGCAATCCTGATCGGGACTGCCAGAACCGATGCCGATTCCGCCAACCAGGTTGCCGTCTGCCAAGATCGGAAAGCCGCCTGCCAAGCCTGTCATGTCGCCCTCTGTTGCCGCGCCGATAGCGGGGGCGACCGCTGCCGGAATGTCTCCGCTCGGGGCGCCGGTCGATGCCGCCGTTCTCGCCTTGGCCAGCGCGCTCTTTAGGCTCAGGAATTTCGCGCCGGTCATGCGCAACTGGGCGACAACGACACCGCTTGCATCCACGATCACCACGCATTGCGGCTGACCGAGCGCCTCGGCCCTGGATACTGCGGCTTCGAGCATGGCCAGTGCGGCGCGATGGGTCAGGCGCAGGGTGGGTTCAAGGTGCATCTCAGCGAGCCCCGAAAGGTGAGACACCATTCACATTCAGATAGACCGAATAAAGCGATGTGGTGCCACATATGAACAGCCGATTCAGCTTCGGACCACCGAAGCAGACGTTCGCGACAAACTCGGGAACATGGACCTTTCCGATCAGGGTGCCCGAAGCGTCGAGGCAATGAACCCCGTCGGCGGCGGAGGTCCAGATACGTCCGTCCAAGTCGAGGCGAAAACCGTCAAAAACCCCCTCCGTGCAGGTTGCAAAGACTTTGCCATCGCCCAGCGTGCCGTCATCCTTCACGTCGTGACGCCGAATGTGTCGGGGACCGTCTGGATCATGGGTGATGCCCGTGTCAGCGATGTAAAGCGCGCCTTCATCCGGAGAAAAGGCGAGACCGTTCGGTTTGACGTAATCCTCCGCGACGCGGGTGATGCTTCCCGACGGGTCAACACGATAAACGTGGCAGGCACCAATTTCACTCTCGGCACGCTCACCTTCGTAGTCCATCAAGATGCCGTAGCTGGGGTCCGTGAACCAAATCGATCCGTCGGACTTCACGACCACGTCGTTGGGTGAGTTCAGGCGCCTGCCGTCCACGGCATCCGCGACCACGGTCACGCTGCCATCATGTTCCGTGCGCGTGACGCGGCGGGTCAGGTGCTCGCAGGTGATCAGCCGTCCCTCACGGTCGACTGCATTTCCATTTGCATTGCTCGATGGTTGACGGAAGATCGAAACCGATCCGTCGGTTTCGTCGAACCGCATCATTCGATTGTTCGGGATATCGGACCAGATGAGATAGCGTCCGGCGGCAAACCATGCCGGACCTTCAGACCACCGCGCGCCACTCCAGAGGCGTTCGACCCGTGCATGCCCTATAATGCAGGCTTCAAAGCTGGGATCGATGACTTCGAACCCGGTTCCCTCTATCACTCCGAACATCGTCCCGTCTTTCTTCGCTTTCGGCCACAGGGCCGAGACTGATTTTCCAAGGCGCGGCCAAAAAGCCGCGCCTCTTCCTGGTTCAACGCTCCAGTGCGCCAACACCCGAGAACCGGAAAGCCTCTTGCTCCAGAGCATCGATTTCTTCCACGGGCATCTGGTCGTGCGCGACCGTGATCCGCCCGAGGAAGACCAGAGGCAACTCCTCGGCGCGACCTTCAAGGTCAGCCTTGATCGCCTCCGCAGTCGCAGCGCCCACATCGTCGCCCATCCGCATCGGTGTCGCGTCAAGTTCGCCGCGACGGATCGCTTCGAGCTCGAGCCCGGTACCGCCCCAGCCGGTAGAGAAGATCTCCTTCTCTTTTCCCATGGAAACCTGCGCCTCGACCGAGCCCATCGCCATTGCGGTGTTGGCGTTGTGAATGACGGTGGCTTCGGGGTAGGCCTGCATGATCAGCGACGTTCCATCGAAACCGCCTTCACGCTGATACTCGCCATAGTGTTCGTAGACCGTATTCCAGCCGGCCCTTTCCTCGACGCATGCCTTGAAATCGCCCGACCTCTGGTTGTCGGTGATGCCGGGTATCCCGCGGTTCATCGCCATGGTCACGCCTTCGCCCAGACGTTCGATCATGTAGTCGCACATGGTCAAGGCGCCCGCGGCCGAAGAAAAGTCGAACCAGACATCGGGCTGAACCTCGAGATCCTTCAACGGTGTGTGAAATGCCCAGACGTAGGTCTTGAAACCGTCGTTTGCGGCCAGCTTGTCGATATTGTCTGCCTGTATCGCAAGTTCGGAAGGGCCGAAGATGACGTAGTCGTAGAGATCGGCGTCCTGCGCGACCTGGTTCGCGTAGGTCGATTGCAATGAGTGTTCGATCTGACGGGACGCGAACTCGGTGGTCTCATGTTCGATTCCCAACTCGTCGAGCCGTTTCGTCATCGCCAGATAGTTGCGCGCCCAGAAGTCTGACGTATCCGCCGACGGATAGATCAGCGCGATCTGCACCGGCTCATCGCGCATGCCGGCGAACGGAACCGCATCCGCACCAACGACCTCTTGCAAGGCGTCCAGCTTGCCTTCGGCGTTGACCTCGTCGGGCACCCAATAGTCGCGGTCCGCGATATCCGGCAACTCCTTCAGCGGCAGATGCCCTTCGGCATATACACCAGTGGCCATGACCGTTGCCACCAATCCTGTTGTCATCAATAGTCTCATATTGGTTCCTCCCTTTGCATGAGTGCGGAGCCACCGGTCGGTGTCGGGGCTCCACCCCCCGACCCGACCAACCCCGCGAGAAGCCGTTATCCGCTTGGTGTCGGATCAACGGCAAACGCTGCGCCGATCGCAAGGAGCGCGATCAGGGCACCGACTATCGCCGCGGTGAAGCGCAGCATTTTTTGTCCATCAGGTGACCGCATTGCAGTAAACCAGCTGCTTGAGCCGTCCCGGTCCTTTTTCTGCATCCAGGCATAAAGCGCGACCGAGCTGACAATCACCACGCCCGACGCAACCGATTGCCAGAAAAACTCGATCCTGAGTGTGACCAGCGCATTGATCATCATCGACAGAAGCAGAACGCCGGCAAAGGAGCCAAGCATGGAAGCCCGGCCTCCGAAGAGCGATGTTCCGCCAACGACGACGGCCGCAATGACGTGAAGGTTGAAATAGGGGGCTGACGTCGCCTGAATGGCATTCAGCTTGCCGGTCAGCATCACGCCGGCCAGCGCGGCAGCGGCACCGCAGAGTGCATAAGCGTAGACCTTGTGGCGACTGACCGAGATGCCTGTCAGTTCGGCGGCTTCCGGATTGGAGCCGATCGCGATCGTGTAGCGGCCGAAGTAAGTTCGCGTCAGCAGCACATACCCGGCGATCATGGTTGCGATCCCGATCAGGACGGGTATCGGGACGAATCCGGGGATCTGACCTCGTCCCATGTCCGTCAGAAGGTCGGGAAAACGCGCGAGCACGAGGCCCTTGGCGATCACGAGTGCGAACCCCCGATATACGAGATCCATTGCCAAGGTGCCGATCAGATCCGGCACATTGAAGCGCGTTATGATCAAGCCGTTGATCAGCCCCATCACAGCACCCAGCATGATCGCAATGGGGACGGCAACGTAAACCGAAAAGCCGTATTGCTTGATGAGAAAGGCCATCAGAATGCCCGAGAGCGCCGCCATCGAACCAATCGAGAGGTCGATGCCGCGTTGCGTGATGACAAACGTCATCGCCATAGCCATCGGCATGTAGAGCGCGGCATCCAGCAGGATCAGGTTGAGATTCGTCGCGCGGAAGTAGCGCGCGGGTTCGGCGATCCCCATGAAGATCAACACGGCGAGGATCATTGCCATTGGTCCGATGATTGCGATGTAGGGTTCGAACCGTTCGGAAAACGGGCGCGTTGCAGTTGTTGTGGTCGACATCAGGCGGCCTCCTCGGCACCGACGATGAGGCCAAGCACCTTTTGAATGTTGGTTTCAGCCGTGTTCACGACACCGACGCATTGTCCGCGCCGCTGGACATGAATGCGGTCGGAAACCTCGAAAACGTCATCCAGAGAGTGGCTGATGAGGATGACTGCCAAACCCTGTTCCTTCACGGTCTGGATCAGCTTGAGTGTTCGCGCGGTTTCCTGGGGACCGAGCGCGGCAGTCGGCTCATCCATGACGAGCACGCGGAGCCCGTCATGGTAGACCGCCCGCGCAATCGCGACCGCCTGTCGCTGCCCGCCCGACAGACTCTCGGTCGGCGCATCGAGAGACTTGAGCGTGACGCCGAGCCGCTCGAGCAGAACGCGCTCGGTCTCGGCGCGCATGCGCTTGTTGTCCAGAACGGTAATGCCAAGGACTTTCCGCGTCAGCTCGTTGCCCAGGAACATGTTTGCCGCCGGGTCGAGATGATCGGCGAGCGCCAGAGTCTGGTATACGGCATCTATCCCGCGCTCGATCGCGTCGGCGTGGCTTGAGAAGGTCAGCGGCGCGCCATCGAGAAAAATCTCGCCTTCGGTGGGTTGGTAAACGCCAGTCAGAATTTTGATGAGCGTGGATTTTCCGGCGCCATTGTCGCCGACAATGGCAAGCACCTCGCCCGCATGGGCGTCCAGGTCAACGCCCTGGAGCGCCTGGACGCCGCCAAAGCGCTTGGTTATCCCGCGCATTTTCACAAGTGGTTCGGTCATCGAAGTCGCGCTTCCTCCGCCCCTCGGGCGGGCTGCATGCGTTTTTCTTTCAAGAACCCGGGCAATAGCGGCGCCAGGGCTCTCAGGGAGGAGGTCTTATTTGCCCCAGATCTCAGCGTAGGCATCACGGTAGGGGATGTCGGGGTCGAAAGCGTTGGATTCGCCCATCTTTTCAAGTCCCTCAGCCGTGACCAGCGCCGGCGACGTGATGTATCCGGAGCAGGGTTCGCCCTGAATTGCGCGGTTCAATTCATCGACAAGTTGCCAGCCCTGAAGGTTCAGAGGCTCGGCCACGGTGATCGTCTGGTAGCCGCCCGAACGGATCCGTTGAAACGCGGCCTCGGACCCGTCACCGGCCGATCCGGCCTTCGGCCCCTCTTCGGGCGATAGCCCGGCCGCGGCCAGCGATGGCCCCATGAAGTCGAAGTAGAGATCGTTGATCGCCAGGGCGTGAGTCCAGCTGGCCCCGTATTTCTGGAGCAGTGTCGTGGTGAGAGGCCCCATGCGCGTGGAGGTGTCCGCGATTGGCGTATCGATGTATTCCAGCACAGTTCCGCCTGCGGCTTCGACCGTTTCCTTGAGCCGATCCGCCTTGTCGATGGCGATCTGGTAGGTGGAGTCGGTGAAGATGACGACGCCGATGTCCGTGCCGCCATTCTGGATCGCCCACTCGGCAGCCACTTCGGAAACCGTCATCGCGTCGGTCGAAACATTGGCGAAGATGCCCCCGGGTGCATCGCAGCCGATTTTCGGACCGGAGTGCCAGGCGACCATCGGGATACCTGTCTCGACCACGCCTTCAAGTGCGGCTTGCTGTTCGACAGCGTCAAACCCGTTGATGACGATGCCATCCGGTTGCAGCGCCAGCGCCTGACCGATGGCGGCCGTCCTGCCCTGCACCGACCCCGCCCCGTCGAGAACCCGCACGTCCCATTGGATCCGCTCGGCCGCCTCTTCGACGCCGTTCGTCACCCCGAGGATGCCACCGTTTTTCAGGTCCGCCGCGACAACGACGATGGACTTTTCCTCTGCCGCCCGCGGCCCGGTCGTCGGGCCATCCCATTCCTGAGCCAGCACCGGCGCTCCGCTGAGCATCGTGCTCGCCAGGAGTCCTGCTATGAAAGATCGCTTCTTCACGGATATTCCTCCCCTTGCGTTTGTCAGTCAGCGCTTTTCCGCACCTTTTCTGCGCTGTGCGTAGCCTGCGATGCCGATGGCAATCAGCAGGGTCACCCCGTTGAAAAGCGGCTCGACCCAGAAGGAGCCGCCAAATTGTTGGATACCGGAGATACCGACCGCCAGGATCGCGACGCCGACAATCGTACCCCAGACATTCACCCGTCCGGGTTTGATCGTGGTCGATCCGAGAAAGGCACCGACAAGCGCGGGCAGCAGAAATTCGAGACCAACGCTTGCTTGGCCAATCCGCAGCTTTGCCGCCAGAAGCACGCCCGCTAGCGCCGTAAGCGTCCCGGAGGCCATGAAGGCCGCGATGACGTATTTCCGCGTCGGGATCCCGTTCAATTGCGCAGCGCGCTGATTGGCGCCGATCGCGTAAAGGTAGCGGCCCACCGGCGTGTATTCGAGCACGACCCACATCACGACCGTGATCCCCAGCAGATAGAAACCGGTTATCGGCAATCCGAAAACGAATGTCGTGGAGAGGCCGTAAAACCCATCCGGCAGCACGCCGACCATCTGCCGCCCGCCGGTGTGCCAAAGGGCGAGGGCATAGAGGACAGTTCCAGTACCCAGCGTCGCAATGAAACTGTCAATCTTGGCCACTTCGACCAAGAGCCCGTTGAGAAAGCCTGTGAAGGCGCCCAAAACCAGCACGACCAGAACCGCAATCGGCCAGGGAAACCCCAGCAGTGTTTGAAGACTGATCGCGAGTATGTGCCAAAGAACGATACCGTAGCCGACCGTCAGGTCGATCCGGCCGGCCGCCATCGGGATCATCGCGCCGAGCGACAGCAGAGCGATGATCGCCTTGTCGCTTATGATCGCGCGGACGTTCAACATTGTCGGAAACGTATTCGGCAACAGGATCGAAAAGAGTCCGATCAGCAGGAACGTCAGGATGACCAGGCCGTAGACCGGCAGGAATCGCATCAGTCGCTTACCGAAACTCTGACCCTTGAGGTCGGCCTTGGTCGGCTCCAGGGCACCGCTCTCAAGCGATTGCATGGGCCAAGTCCTTGGGGTCCTGCATGTTCCCGGCGCTGGCCGATTGAATCAGATTTTCCGTCGTGAGCCGCGTGCCGCTCAATTCTCCCACGATTGCGCCCTGACTGAACACGATCGCACGATGGCAGATCGAAGCGATCTCTTCGAAATCGGTAGAGATGACGAGGATACCGACGCCATCTGCCAGGGCGCGGTTCAACAATCCGTAGATCTCCGACTTCGCCCCCACGTCCACACCCGCCGTCGGATCCTCGCACAGCAAGACGCGCCGCTTCGTTGAAAGCCATCGGCCGATCACGACCTTTTGCTGGTTGCCGCCCGAAAGCGCCTCGATCGCGAGGCCGGGATCATTCGGTGAGAGTCCCAGTTCCGCCCCGATGATGGCCGCCTGCCCAGCTTCGGCGCTGGGCGACAGGAAATCGAACAATCGGCGCCCGATGCTCTTGGGATTCAGGAACGTGTTTTCCCGAATGGTCAGTGTCATGGCGACAGACTCTTCGGTGCGGTCTTTCGCGACGAGCCCTATTCCTGCGGCAAGCGCCCTTTCCGGCGTCGACAGGTCCGGTTGCGTGCCGTCGAGGACCACCTGTCCATCGAACGGCTTGAGACCAAAGAGCGCTCGGCTGATTGCCTCATGCCCTGCCCCGCGCAGACCGACCAGCCCGACAATCTCGTTCCGGCGAAGAGTCATGTCCAACGGACCAACCTGCCCCACTGCGAAGCGTTTCAGATCAAGGATCGGGGTGCCGAGCGCATCGGAAGGTTTGACCGTCGCCCGCGTTTTTCTTCCAACGATCTTCTGAACCAATTCCTCGGGCGTTGTGTGCTCTATGCTCCGGACACCGACGAGCATGCCATCGCGCAAGACCGCCACACGGTCGGCAATCCGAAAGATTTCATCCAGCCGGTGACTGACATAAATCATCCCGACGCCACTTTCGCGCAGCGGACGGATCGCCGCGAAAAGGCGCTCGACTTCATCTGCCGGAAGCGAGGCGGTCGGCTCGTCCAGAACCAGAAACTCGCTGTCAACGGCCAAGGCCCGCGCGATGGCCACCAGCGATTTCTCGGTGCGCGACAAATCTTCGACACGGGTGGTTGGCTCGAAGTCGCAATCGACCTTCCTCAACGCTTCTGAAGCGAAGCGTTCTACCAAGCCCCAACGTATCGTTCCATGCTTGCGTGCGAAACCAAGAGCCAAGGCCATATTCTCGGCCACCGTCATCCATTCGATCAGACCAAGATCCTGGTGAATGAACGCGACCTTCTGCCGCTCACCGAAGCCGGCAGGCCGATGCTGATAGGGCTCACCGTCGATCAGAACCCGCCCCGCGTCAGGTTGATGAATGCCGCCGAGCACCTTGATGAGCGTGGATTTTCCGGCGCCGTTTTCGCCAAGAAGTGCAACGATCTCGCCCCGCCCCACGGAAAGCGAGACATCCTTCAATGCGTATGTGCCGCCAAAGTGTTTGTCGATTCCATCGAAAAACAAACCCGAAGTCAGGGTTTCCATCTCGCGCCCTCCCTACGTTCGGGCATTGAGTTACCCGTAACGTTCGTCTAATGTTTGTGCGAGCGATGCCTTCTGTCAAGCGCTAAGTTACCCGTAACGCAAAATGCCCTGAATGTCAGAGAAAACAATAAAAAACAAGAAGGTAAGCCTTTCAGAGGTCGCCAAGGCCGCGGGTGTCTCGAAGATGACCGCAAGCCGTGTGTTGCGCCGCGAAGGCGGTTATTCGGAACAGACCCGTGCGCTGGTCATGGAGAAGGTCAACGAACTCGGATACCTGCCGAACCGCCTTGCCACCGTCTTTGCCGGAGACCGGAGCAGCACTTTTGTCGGGGTCGCCATTCCTGATCTCGGAAACGAAGTCTTTGCCCAGGTCCTGGAGGGTATCGACCGCAAGCTTGGTGCCTTCGGGCACCAGTCCGTTCTGGGGCTCACGCAGCATACGCTGGAGGACGAAGAGGACTGGCTTCGCACCGTGCTGTCATGGCAGCCGGCCGGTCTCATTCTGACGGGTCGCTACCATTCCTTGCGATCGTTGGAGATGCTGCGGAATGCTGGCATACCCATCGTGGAGATCTGGGATCTGAACTCTTCGCCGCTCGACATGAGCGTGGGTATCAACCATTTCGACAGCGGCTTCGACATGGGGCGGTATCTTGTTGGATGCGGCTACCGGAATTTCGGCTATGTCGGCACATCCCACGACACCGCGAATGCTGCCACGACCCGGCTGAACGGGTTTTGCAAGGCAATCGAAGGTGGCGGCGGTCAGGTCGCCAAGCAGCTCTGCCTGCACGACACTGCCACCTATTACACTGGCTTCTACGGGACCGAGCAGCTCATGGCCGGCCGGACGAACATCGAGTGTATTTTCTACCAGAACGACGCCATGGCGTATGGTGGTCAGCAATATGTCACCGCCAAGGGGATGAGCGTGCCGGGCGACATCGGAATAGCGGGATGGGGCGATCTGCCCATCGCTTCGGTTCTGCCCAAGCGACTGACATCCGTGCATGTCCCTCATTTGAAACTCGGTCAGGCGGCGGCGGAGATGATGCTGGCGCGACTGTCCGAGGAGCCCGTAGACCGGTGCCGCGACATCGGCTTTACCCTGATCCCCGGTTCCACCGTACGTCAAGCGGATCAAAGTTGATTTCCGCTGAGAACTGACCCGGTGTTTTCACCGAGATTTGGCCCGTCCACACAGCTTGTCAGCGGTCATGTTTCGGTCAACACGAGGGTTTCCTGTCGCTTGTGCCTTGCAGCTGGCCTTGAAGCGGTAGCTGTCGCCTGTCTCCAGGATCTGCCAGCGATGTGTGAGGCGATCGAGGAGCGCCGTTGTCATCTTGGCGTTCCCGAAGACCTCGGTGGTCGGAAAAAGAAGAAAAAGGGCCGAAATGGCTCGAATTTCTGCCTTCGAAGAGCGGACAGATCCGTGGGAGACTATTTTTCTTCCATTTGTTTTGCCTGACGCAGCTCAGGCGGCGCTAAAATATCTATTTAAATCAATAATCTGCCGCATTTTCGAGATAGGTCTTAGTGTGGTTTTGTCCCACTGGGCGGAATGCGTCACGCTGAAACGACGGCTTCTTCTCTCGGAAAATACCTCCGGGGGTGAATGGACCGCAGGTCCAGAGGGGGCAGCGCCCCCTGCTTCGCCGATGATCGTCGCGGCTTCGGTCCGGTCGAGGCGGTCACAAACCCATTGCAAGCCGCGCGGTAAACCGGAGA
>CAZRZN010000058.1:0-19485 GCA_964604565.1 uncultured Rhodobacterales bacterium | reverse complement strand
TCGCGGTGTTCTGCAACAACGACGACGCGCACCGCACGGCGCGCGACATGGCGGCCGCGGGCGTCCGGGTCGTGGCGCTGGTGGACAGCCGCCATGACGCCGCAAATCTTGCTGGCGACGTGCCCTTCTACCCGGGCTGGCAAGTGTCCCGCGCTCTTGGCGCCAAGGGCCTTGAGGCCATCTACATCGTCGACGCAGGCGGCGTGCACAAGCGTCTGGCGGTAGAGGCGCTGGGCGTCTCGGGAGGCTGGAACCCGTCCGTGCATCTGACCTGCCATCTGAACGGGCGGCCGGTCTGGGACGACCGGATCGCCGCATTCGTCCCGCGCGAGGGGGCTGTGCCGGGCATGCGCGTGGCGGGATCCGCACGCGGAGAATTTTCGACCGCCGGCTGCCTGCGCGAGGGCGCCGAGGCCGGTCTGTCAGCCGCTGAAGAGGTTGGATTTGCAGGGAAACTGCCCGTGATGCCGGAGGCGGATGCCGCCGAATACCGCGTTCGACGCCTGTGGGCGGTGCCGGGCAAGGGGCGGGCATGGCTGGATTTCCAGAACGATGTGAGCGTGAAGGACGTCAAGCAGGCGGCGGCAGAGAACTACCGCAGCGTCGAACACATGAAGCGTTACACGACGCAGGGCATGGCGACTGATCAGGGCAAGAATTCCAATGTCTCCGCGCTTGCGATCCTGGCGGATGCCACGGGACGCGAGATCCCGGAGACCGGCACCACCACCTTTCGCCCGCCTTATAGCCCTGTGGCGATTGCCGCCATGGGGGCCGGGTCGCAGGGCAAGGGCTTTGCGCCGCAACGCTTCACCACCTCCCACGATGCAAGTGTCGCGCGCGGGGCGCCGATGGTCGAGGCGGGGCTGTGGTATCGTCCCAGCTATTTCCCGCGGAAAGGCGAAAAGACCTGGCGCGACAGCTGTGACCGGGAGGTCAGGATGGTGCGCGAGGCGGTGGGCATCTGCGATGTCTCCACGCTTGGCAAGATCGACCTTCAGGGCAGGGACGTGGGGGCCTTTCTCGATCTGGTCTATTCCAACATGTTCTCGACGCTGAAACCGGGGCGTGTGCGGTATGGGCTGATGCTGCGCGAGGACGGCCATGTGATGGACGACGGCACCACCGCGCGGCTGTCCGATGGGCAATGGGTCATGACAACCACCACCGCGGCGGCAGGACAGGTGATGAAGCATCTGGACTGGGTGCGACAGGCCTATTGCGCGCGAATGGACGTCCGGTTCATCTCCGTCACCGAACAATGGGCGCAATTCGCGGTGGCAGGCCCAAAAAGCCGCGAATTGCTGAACGGGCTGCTGGATGCCCCGATCGATGATAAAAGCTTTCCCTTCATGCAATGCGGGCCGGTCAGCGTTGGCGGTGTGCAGGCGCGGCTTTTCCGCATCTCCTTTTCTGGCGAACACGCCTATGAAATCGCGGTGCCAGCCCGCTACGGGGCCAGTCTGTTTGAGGCGCTGGTCGAACGGGCAGAGGGGCTTGGCGGCGGGGCCTACGGGATGGAGGCGCTGAACGTCATGCGGATCGAAAAGGGGCACATCACCCATGCCGAGATCCACGGGCGCACAAACGCCTTTGACATCGGTTTCGCGCGCATGGTTTCCGCCAAGAAGGACTGCATCGGCAAGGCGCTTTCTGCCCGTGCGGGCATGATCGACGAAACCCGCGAACAACTGGTCGGACTGCGCCCTGTCAGGCAGGGCGGCGCGCTGCTGGCAGGCGGGCATCTGTTCGCGCCGGCGGCAGACGCGGTGCGGGTGAACGATCAGGGCTACGTCACCTCGGTCGGCTATTCCCCGACCCTCGACACGTTTCTTGGGCTTGGATTTCTCAGGAACGGGCGCGCGCGGCATGGTGAGGAAATCCGGGTTGTGGATCATCTGCGGGGCAGGGATGTGCTGTGCGTGGTGACCGATCCGGTAGGCTACGATGCGGATGGAGGGCGGTTGCGTGGTTGACCTGAAAGCTGTGACACCCTGCGCGGGTCTCCTGCCCGTGACCCACGGGACGGTGACGCTGACCGAAATCGAAGCCGGCCGGATAACCGCGCTGATGCCCTTTGTCGGGCAGGGGGCGGCTTTGTCCTCGGCGTTGAAGGCCGCGCATGGAATGGCGTTTCCGGAGCCGGGACGCGTGACGTCGGGACCGGATGCGACCTGCGTCTGGACGGGCCGCGGTCAGGCCTTCCTGATCGGCCCGGAGCCGGACCCGGGTTTGGCGCGATCAGCTTCGGTAACAGACCAATCCGATGGCTGGGCCGTGGTGCATCTGAGCGGAACTGGCATCGAGGACGTGCTGGCGCGGCTGGTTCCGATAGATCTGCGCCCGGCGGCCTTTCCCGAGGGGGCAGCGGCGCGGACTCTGTGTCAGCATATGACGGTTTCGATCTGCCGTGACCCGAACGGGCTGCAAATCATGGCCTTTCGGTCCATGGCGCGCACGCTTGCGCACGAAATCGCCGATGCGATGGCGTCGGTTGCCGCGCGGGGGTCCGCGGACTAGACTGTCTTCCGCATTTGATGATGGAGGACTGCATGCGTGTTTTGGCGATGGTCGCTGTCTTTGGGATATTGTCGTCGGGCGCGGCCGCTCAGGACAAATGCGCTGCCACGGAAGCGCTTTTCAACATGGGAATCGAGGCGCGGCAGGACGGCGACAGCAAGCGCAAGGTTCGCCGGATGTTGACCCGAGAAATGGGCCGGGATGCGGCGGAACAGCTTGCGGATTTCGTGTTTGCGCTGCCGGATGACCAACTGACGCCTGCGATCGGTCAGGCGGCACGGGCCCAATGCGAGGCGCTCTGACTTAAGCGCGCGACCGGTCCGGCTAAAATTGGCGGCTGTCGCGGGGCCGAATCCCTTGGCTTCGGGCCGTGCAGGGCCGATATAGGGATGCATGAGCCTGCCTCCTGGATTCGTAGACGAATTGCGCAACCGCACCAGCCTGTCACAGGTGGTGGGGCGAAAGGTTCTGTGGGATACCCGAAAATCCAATCAGGGCAAGGGCGACTTCTGGGCGCCATGCCCCTTTCACCAGGAGAAGTCTGCGTCGTTCCATGTGGATGACCGAAAGGGATTTTATTACTGCTTTGGCTGTCAGGCCAAGGGCGACGCGATCTCATTCGTCCGGGAAACCGAAAACGTCGGCTTCATGGAGGCGATCGAGATCCTTGCCGGTGAGGCCGGGATGGAGATGCCTCAGCGTGACCCACGGGCGCAGGAAAAGGCGGATCACCGGACGGTTCTGGCCGAGGTCATGGAACAGGCGGTGGGCTGGTTTCGCCTCCAACTCAAGACCGCCGCCGGGGCAGAGGCGCGCGCCTACCTTGCGCGGCGCGGGCTGGGCGAGGCCGCACTGGACCGGTTCGAGATCGGCTTTGCCCCTCCCGGTTGGGACAATCTGCGCGACGCACTGGCCTCGCGCGGGGTGCCGGTGGATCAGATGCTGGCGGCCGGACTGGTCAAGAAATCCGACAAGGGGCGCGCGCCCTACGACGTGTTTCGCCACCGCATCATGTTTCCCATTCGGGACGGACGCGGGCGCGCCATCGCCTTTGGCGGGCGTGCCATGGATCCCGAGGACAACGCGAAATATCTGAATTCCCCAGAGACCGATCTCTTCGACAAATCCCGCAATCTCTACAACCTGAAGCCCGCGCGCGAGGCGTCGGGGAAGGGGCAACCGCTGGTGGTTGCCGAAGGATACATGGATGTCATCGCCCTGTCGGAGGCCGGTTTTGGGGCGTCCGTGGCGCCGCTCGGCACCGCCGTGACGGAGCCGCAGTTGCAGTTGATGTGGCGCCTGTCGGACGAGCCGATCATCGCCCTTGACGGCGACGCAGCCGGTCTGCGCGCGGCCTTTCGCGTGATCGACCTTGCGCTGCCACTTCTGGAGGCGGGCAAGGGGCTGCGGTTCGCCCTGATGCCCGAGGGCAAGGACCCGGACGATCTGCTGCGTGCCGAAGGGTCGGATGGCGTGCGCAAGGTGCTGGACGCGGCCTTGCCCATGGTTCAGCTGCTATGGCGTCAGGAAACGGAGGGCCGCGTCTTTGACAGTCCTGAGCGCCGCGCCGCCCTCGACAAGGCGCTGCGCACGCGGATTGGCAAGATTCAGGACCCCAGCCTGCGCCATCATTATGGCGAGGCGCTGAAGGAACTGCGCTATCAGGCGTTTCGCCCGCCCCGGCCCGACCGCGCCGAGTTCCGTAGCCGTCAGGCGGTGCCCGTGGCCAGTCCGGGCGCGAAAGCGTCTTTCCTGGTGGCGGCTGGTGAAACCGGTCAGCGCCGGCTCCGCGAGGAGGTCATTCTGGCGGCGATCCTGTCCGCGCCCGAGGTCGCCGAAACCTTCGAGACCGAACTGGACGCGATGACATGGTCCGATCCACAGCTTGCGGCCTTGCGGGGGGCGATCCTGCAAGGCATCGGCGACGAAGCTGGCATGAAACGCCGTGCGGAAGACGCGATAGGTCCGGAAGCTCTTGAAAAACTTTTGGCGGGACGCCATGTCGCGATAGTGCCGTGCATACGCGCGCCAGGCGACGCGGAGCTTGCGCGCCTGACAGTGGCCGAGGAATTGGCAAAGCTTGCAGCGCATGACGGATGGCATGCCGAACTGAAAGAGGCCGAAGAAGATCTGGAAGCCCGCGCGGACGAAGCCCTTACATGGCGATTGGCAGAGGCGGCGCGCGTTCGCGCACAGGCGGGCCGTCACCGCGATGAAAACGATACGGAATATGACATCGGTCCGAACGGAGCCCAGATAGATCGACAGGAACGCAATGCACTTGATTCGCTTCTTGCGGAGATCCGCTTTGAAAAAGGCCGCAAGTGATCTGCAAATTGGTGACAAATACGCAAAGAAATAAGGTTAGACGGGTGTGCGAATCACTTTACCGCGCTAATGATTCCCTCAGCGAATCGTCCCCGTTCCGAGCCCCATCAGGAGAGCCGCATGGCAGCCAAGGACAACGAAGACGTTAAGTCCGAAGATCAGGAAGAGGAAATCAGCCTCGACATGAGCCAGACAGCGGTCAAGAAGATGATCGCCGAGGCGCGTGAACGCGGCTTCATTACCTACGACCAGCTCAACAAGGTCCTCCCCCCCGATCAGGTCTCTTCGGACCAGATCGAGGATGTGATGTCGATGCTCTCCGAAATGGGCATCCAGATCACCGAAGAAGAGGACGGTGAGGACGATGAGAACAAGGGATCGACCGACTTGGTGGAAACCAAGAAGGCCGGTGAAGTCGCTCTGTCTTCGGGCGGGTCCGAAAAGCTGGACCGCACCGATGACCCCGTCCGCATGTATCTGCGCGAGATGGGCAGTGTCGAACTGCTGAGCCGCGAGGGCGAGATCGCCATCGCCAAGCGGATCGAGGCAGGCCGAAACACGATGATCCTCGGGCTGTGCGAAAGCCCGCTGACATTTCAGGCGATCACGATCTGGCGCGACGAATTGCTGTCAGAGGATATTCTGCTGCGCGACGTCATCGACCTTGAGACCACGTTCTCGGGTCAGATGGGTGAGGATGGTGAACTGGACGAACCGGTGGTCGCCGCCGGCAACGTCGAAACCGCCGCCAAGCCCAAGGAAGATGAGCCCGAATACGACGCGGACGGAAATCCGATCGTCAAGGAAGACGATGACGACGACGATGAACAGGCCAACATGTCGTTGGCTGCCATGGAAGCGGCTCTCAAGCCGCGTGTTCTCGAAACGCTGGACCGTATCGCGCGCGACTACGAAGAGCTTGCCGAAATGCAGGACAGCCGGATTTCGGCGACACTGAACGAGGACGGCTCTTTCGGAACAAACGATGAGGCGCTCTATCAAAAGTTGCGGTCGGAGATCGTCGAACTGGTGAACGGTCTGCACCTGCACAACAACCGGATCGAAGCGCTGATCGACCAGCTTTACGGCATCAACAAGCGGATCATGTCGATCGACAGCGCGATGGTAAAGCTTGCCGACCAGGCACGGATCAACCGCAAGGAATTCGTCGAGGAATACCGCGGGCACGAGCTCGATCCCAACTGGCTGGAACGGATGGGTGCCAAATCCGGGCGCGGATGGCAGATGTTCATCGAACGATCCACCGGCAAGGTTGAAGAACTCCGTTCCGACATGGCGCAGGTCGGTCAGTATGTCGGCCTCGACATCAGCGAATTCCGCCGCATCGTGAATCAAGTGCAAAAGGGTGAAAAAGAGGCGCGGCAGGCCAAGAAGGAAATGGTCGAGGCCAACCTTCGCCTGGTGATCTCCATTGCCAAGAAATACACGAACCGTGGCTTGCAATTCCTTGATCTCATTCAGGAAGGCAACATCGGCCTGATGAAGGCCGTGGACAAGTTCGAATACCGGCGCGGCTACAAGTTCTCCACCTATGCGACGTGGTGGATCCGGCAGGCGATAACACGGTCCATCGCGGATCAGGCACGCACGATCCGCATTCCGGTCCACATGATCGAGACGATCAACAAGCTGGTCCGCACGGGTCGCCAGATGCTTCACGAGATCGGCCGCGAGCCGACGCCCGAGGAATTGGCCGAGAAGCTTCAGATGCCGCTGGAAAAGGTCCGCAAGGTGATGAAAATCGCCAAGGAGCCGATCAGCCTCGAAACGCCCATCGGCGATGAGGAGGACAGCCAGCTTGGCGATTTCATCGAGGACAAGAACGCGATTCTGCCGCTGGACTCGGCCATTCAGGAGAACCTGAAGGAAACGACGACTCGGGTGCTGTCGTCCCTGACACCTCGCGAAGAGCGCGTTTTGCGGATGCGCTTTGGCATCGGCATGAACACCGACCACACGCTGGAAGAAGTCGGCCAGCAGTTCAGCGTGACGCGCGAACGCATCCGCCAGATCGAGGCCAAGGCTCTGCGCAAGCTCAAGCATCCGTCGCGCTCGCGCAAGCTGCGTTCCTTCCTGGATCAGTAGAAGATGTCTTTGCTGAAACGGCTTTTCGGGGGTGGCGCGGATAAGACGCGCGCCCCATCCGTCACAATCGACTACGAAGGATATCGGATCACGCCGCAACCCTCGCCTGAGGGCGGCCAGTATCGTATCGGCGCTCTGATCGAGTGCGACGTCGATGGCGTGACAAAATCCCATCATCTGGTCCGTGCGGACATGATCCGCGATGCGGACGAGGCGGCCGACGCCTCCATCCGCAAGGCCAAGCAGATGATCGATCAGATGGGCACACGACTCTTCGACTGAAACGGAACGGGCCGACCTGACCTGACCCAGGTAGGACTGACCGGGCGGATGGAAATCATCCTCGTATGCACCGCTCCGGTTGTCCTGATCAACGCGCTGGCCTTTGCCCTTTGGGGCGTGGACAAGCGGCGGGCGCGCCTTGGTCAGTGGCGCGTGCCAGAGGCGAACCTGCTGGCGATTGCCTTTTTGGGAGGCACCATCGGAGCAAAGCTTGGCCAACGCGTCTTTCGCCACAAGACACGCAAGCAACCCTTTGCCGGGGTGCTGAACATGATGTGTCTGTTGCATGCGGGTGGCGCCGTGACACTGGTGGTCCCGGCCAGCCGTCTTGGGGTCCTGACAGAATTGCGAGGCCTGTGCACTTGACCCTATCGGCGCGGCAAGAAGATTTTCGGCTCAACCCCGCTCAGGGTGATCGTGGGGTGCAGAAAACCTGCTCCGCACCCCGGCATTCTCAACTGAGATGTTCGTTGAAAAATGCGATGGTGCGATCCCAGGCCAGTTCTGCCGCAGCCTCATCGTAGCGCGGGGTGCTGTCGTTGTGAAAGCCGTGGTTCACGCCCGGATAGATATGGGCGGTATAGGTCTTGCCATGCTCCTTGAGCGCCGCTTCATAGGCTGGCCACCCTTCGTTGATGCGTTCATCCAACTCGGCATATTGCAGAAGCAAAGGCGCCTGGATTTTCGGCACGTCCGCCGCGGCGGCCTGTCGTCCGTAGAAGGGCACAGAGGCGCCAAGTTCCGGATAGGCCACCGCCATCGCATTGCAGACGCCACCACCGTAGCAGAAACCCACGCAACCGACATTTCCAGTGGTGTCGTCATGCGCGGCTAGGAACTCATAGGCCGCGAAAAAGTCATTCATCAGCTTTGTGCCATCAACGGTCCGTTGCAGCTCGCGGCCCTCGGCATCGTTTCCGGGGTAGCCTCCGACCGAAGTCAGCCCATCCGGCGCAAGCGCGATGAACCCGGCCTTTGCCACGCGCCGGGCCACATCCTCGATATAGGGGTTCAGGCCCCGGTTTTCGTGCACGACCACGACGGCGGGCAGGGGGCCGGTCGCCTCGGCAGGCGTGACAAGATAGCCCCGCACCATGCCGTGCCCGTTGGGAGAGGGGTATTCGATATATTCGGGCAGGATGTCCGGATCGTTGAAGCTGACCTGCTCGGCCATGGCGTAGTTCGGCGAAAGCATGTCAAGGAGCGCCATGGCGGTCAGGCCGCCGACAGCGAATTTCCCGGCGCGGTCCAGAAATTCACGTTTGGTCATGCGGCCATGTGCGTAAAAATCATAAAGATCCAAAAGTTCCTGGTCGAAATCGGCGGCGGTCATGCGCCGCGGCGGCGTTTGGTCGTTCATCTCCGGCTCCCTATTTCCCCCGCCGGCCCGTTGCGGTCCCGACCAAGGGCTGTCACATATTTAGGGGCAGATTGATGCAAGGGTAGGGCATGACACAGGCCAGTTTCACGATTGAGACAAGCGGCCGGGGGCTTTACCAGATCACGCGCGATGTCTCCCGTTGGCTGGAACAGACTGGCCAGGACACCGGTCTGTGCACTTTGTTTCTGCGTCACACCTCTGCCAGCCTGTTGATCCAGGAAAATGCCGATCCGGATGTGCAGCGCGATCTTGAGGCATTCTTTGCCCGCCTCGTCCCGGATGCCGACGCGCCGGAAATGGCCTATCTCAGGCACCGGGCCGAAGGCCCCGACGACATGCCCGCCCATATCAAGGCGGCCGTAATGCCGGTCAGCCTGTCGATACCGGTGACCGGCGCGCGGCTGGCGTTGGGCACATGGCAGGGGATCTACCTGTTCGAGCATCGCAGCGCCCCGCACCGCCGAGAGGTGGTCGCACATCTGACCGGGTGAGGTATTCCGCCATTGTCGGGAACGCATGGCATGGTAGACTTACGGCAGCATAAACGAGCTTGCTGAATTTTTGCCGGGATTGCCCCCATGCCACGCAAGTCCAAAGGTCGGGCGATTGTTGCCATTGGTCTCCTGCTTGTCGCGGGCGGCGCAGGGGCGGTGATCGGCGTTCCCGAATTCATCGCCCGCCAGGCAAGCGAATTTGCCTCTTCCTGCCTTGAGGTGGAAAAACGCGACAAGCTGTGCCGTTTCATCGGCGGCCCGCTCCAGATGTCCGGCGAGCCTGTCTTCATGGAGAATTTCCATCAGGCTTTTCTGCCAACCAAGGCCAAGATCGCGTTCGTTGATGCGCAGGGCCAGACATGGACAGCGCCGCCACGCACCCTGACCGACGGGGCCAGTATTCCGGCCATTTTCGCGCCGCTGATCGGCGACCGGCAGAGCCGGGAGTTCCTTATGGCGGCGGCCTTGCACGACGCCTATTGCGGTGTCGGAAACGACGATCTTGAAACATATCGCACGCGGTCTTGGCGCGAGGTGCACCGCATGTTTTACGAGGCGCTTCTGGTCAATGGCACGCAACCCCAGATGGCAAAGACCATGTATGCGGCGGTCTACCTTGGCGGACCCCGATGGGATGAGCCGGAGCGGAGCCTCGATCAGATCCCCAAGGAGAAGCTCATTCAGGAAATGGAATGGTGTCTCAAGTGGATTCGGTTGACGGATCCCACGCCCGAAGAGATCGAGGAATGGATGGAGCAGCGTGAACAACTGCTCTTGTCGGGGGCAGAGCAGGTCATGCCCGATTACCTGCGCAATGCGTCGGATCCGAGAAACCTCTGACAATGCTGCCGGTTGACCCGATTGCCGTCGCCGACCGCTGGATCGCGGATCATTCCAAGGATTTGTCTCATTGGACGGCCATGATTTTCGACCACGCCGAACCGGCTTGGCGCGAGTATGACTCTGCCGCGTGGTATGTCGAACGCCTGCGCGCCGAAGGGTTCGAAGTGGAGGCAGGCTCTGCCGGGATGCCCACCGCCTTCTGCGCGCGTTGGCATCAGGGGAATGGCCCCATGATCGGCATGTATGCGGAATATGACGCGGTTCCCGGAAACTGTCAGGCGCCCGTGACCCACGAGGGACCACGCCCCGGCATGGGCCGCTTGGCGGCGGGTCACACCGACCCGCATTCGGCGCTGGGCATCGGCGGACTCGCCGGCGCTCTGGCGACAAAGGCGGCGATGCAGGCTGCCGGTATTCTCGGAGGTGTGCAAATCACCGGGGAACCTGCCGAAAAGCTGCGCGGCTCCAAGCCGATCCATGCCGCACAAGGCTATTATGACGGGCTCTCGGCCATGTTGTCGTGGCATCCGTTCTACATGCTGCCCCTGTGCAATACCGTCCGTTGGGACACCCATTGCGGCGCCGCTTATGCCTTTGTCTACCGGTTCCTCTGCGAGGCGCCGGAGCGTTGGGGGCAGGGTGGCGCGGACGCACCGCCGATCCCGCAAAGCCACTCGGATGTCAGGGCACCGGGCGCCAATGACGCGCTTGTCGCGATGTATCAGATGGGGCGAACGCTGCGCGACTCCATGCTGCCGCATCGCGGGGGCTGGTCCGTGTCCGAGGCGATCCTCTCTACCGGTCAGGCCAGCGCCGACAATCTGCCCGCCCGGCAGGCAGATTTGCAATACATGATCCGTGTTCCGGACCTCGCGATGGCGGAGCAGATCACTGCCCGGCTGGACAGTCTGGCCTCCCATGTTGCGGAGATGACGGGTTGCATCGTCCAGAAACACTGGATCAGCAAATCACGCCCCGGATTGGCGAACCACGCGTTGGCGACCCTCGCCTGGGAGGCGTTGCAAGAGGTCGGCGCACCGGTTTACTCAGATGAGGCGTTGGACCTTGCCCGTCAGGTTCAGATGAATTGCGGGATCGCACCGCAGGATGCACCGCTCCTTCCCGAATGCACCCGCGTGATCGACCCCCAGACGGCCGAAGCGATCTTGCGACAGGATCTGCCGCCAAGTCAGGTCAATAGCACCTCCGACGATTATACCGATATGTGCTGGCATGCACCGACCGCGCGAATCTACATCGGCCGCCCCGCCTTGTGTGGGGGACCCTATCCGCCTTGGGCCATGAATGCCCTTGGCGGCATACCGGAACTGATTGACCCGACAGTGCGGACGGCCGGACGCGTGCTTGCGCGCACTGCGCTGCGCCTTCTGATCGACCCTGAGGGTCGCGCAGCCGCATGGCAGGAATTCGAAGACCGCCGCGCCGCCGATCCGATCCCACCGCTGGCAGATTACCCCCCGCCCATAGACCTGCCTTGGCCGGAGTATGTGACGACCCCGCGTGGGCGGCATTGGCATATTCCCGGCTGACAGCCCCTTATCTTGCGGCGTCAATTCCCCCCTACCCAAATTCTGGCAGCTCCCCTATAGTGGCTGTGGATAAGTGGGGGGCAACCCCATGACCCGAGGCAGGATCATTGAAAAAAACGAGGGGATGGGCCCATGCGCTGCCCGTTTTGCGGAAATATCGACACTCAGGTAAAGGACTCGCGACCGGCCGAGGACCATGTCTCGATCCGGCGACGCAGGTTCTGTCCCGCGTGTGGGGGGCGCTTTACCACATATGAGCGCGTGCAACTGCGCGATCTGGTGGTCATCAAGACCAGTGGCCGGCGCGAGGATTTTGATCGTGACAAGCTTGAACGCTCCATCCGGATCGCGCTCCAGAAACGTCCATTGGACCCTGAACGCGTGGACCAGATGATTTCCGGCATCGTGCGGCGCCTGGAAAGCATGGGAGAGACGGATATTCCCTCCAAGATGATCGGCGAGATTGTCATGGAGACACTCGCCCGGATCGACACGGTCGCCTATGTCCGCTTTGCCAGCGTCTACAAGAACTTTCAGGCGGCCGATGATTTTGACAAGTTTGTCAGTGAGTTGCGGCCAGAAGGTCAGACAGGGAAGTGAGCGCTGACGACAGTCGGCACATGGCCCATGCCCTTGGGCTGGGACGCCGTGCAATGGGGCAGTGCTGGCCCAATCCGGCGGTTGGATGCGTGATCGTGAAAGAAGGCCGCGTTGTCGGTCGCGGCTGGACACAGTCTGGCGGGCGGCCGCATGCCGAAACAGAGGCGTTGGCCATGGCGGGTGCTGCCGCGCAGGGCGCAACCGCCTATGTCACGCTTGAACCCTGCGCCCACCATGGTGCGACACCCCCCTGCTGTGAGGCTCTGGCGCAGGCGGGCATCGTGCGTGTGGTGGCCCCGATTGCCGATAGTGATCCCAGGGTGGACACCCGCGGCTTTGCCTATCTCAGGCAACATGGCGTCCAGGTGACTACGGGTATTGGCGCGCTGGAAGCGCTGTCCGATCATGCAGGTTTTTTTCTACGCCTGTCGCAGGGGCGGCCTTGGGTGACGTTGAAATTGGCCATGACCCTTGACGGTCGCATCGCCACGGCAACAGGTGAAAGCCAATGGATCACCAGCCCGGCAGCGCGACAGGCCGTCCATGCGTTGCGGGCGAGCCATGATGCCGTGGTCGTCGGCGCGGGGACGGCCCGGGCCGACGATCCGGAACTGACCGTGCGCGGGTTCGGTGTCCGGCGTCAACCCGTTCGCGTGGTTGTTTCAAGGCTTCTGGATGTGCCGTTGATGAGCAAGCTCGCACAAGGCGCGCGCGAAGTGCCGGTCTGGCTGTGCCACGGACCCGAGGCGCAGACGGAGCTGAAGTTGGCCTGGGAAGGGCTGGGTGCGCGATTGTTGCCCTGCGGAATATCCAACGGTCGCATAGACCCGGCTTCGCTCTTGCGCGCACTGGGCAACGAAGGCCTTACAAGAGTTTTCTGTGAGGGGGGTGGCCAACTGGCCGCCTCCCTCCTGATGCAGGATCTTGTCGATGAATTGCACGTCTTCTCGGCTGGTATCGCACTTGGTGCGGAGGGCTATCCTGCCATAGGTGCGCTGGGTGTTGACCGATTGGCAGAGGCGCCCCGATACACGCTTGTGGATGTAACGTCGGTTGGCGCAGATATCCGACACGTCTGGCGCCGTAGGGAAGCCGACTGAACCCTTCATCGTCAAATGGTTAACGCTTGTGGGGTGATATTCACCTTATGTTAAGTTTCTGTGGATAACCCTGAAAATAACTTTTTTTCAGCACTATGGCGGCGGGAGCTGTGAGAACGCATTACCTGCGCCTAAAACCGGCCTTCCAAGCGCGTGTTGCTTTCAGCTTTGCAAGCGCCTTGTTCGCTATTCCACGCCGTTGGAGCTGGCCTGTTTTCAACAGATTGACGACTGTTTCTACCGGCCAGGGTGAACCGGTCAGCGGGTCGAAATATCGCGGATAGTCGATCAAAGCGGCGTAGGCCAGTGCCTCCAGGTTGGGCCGCGGACCGTGTATCCGGCGCGCAGGGACCGGCCCCAGATCCCGCGTCAGCCCCCATCCGGCGTAGAACGGGGCGCCCAGCGTGACAACTTTTGTGCCATGTAGCAGCGCTTCGAACCCGGTGATAGAGGTCATGGTCCAGACTTCGTCGATCTCATGCAACAGCGGTCCGATATCTGACCGATTAAGGACAAGGTCGGCCCAGCGTTCCGGGGTATCGACAGACCCCTTCCGCAAACCTGCCTTGGTGTCGGGATGCGGTTTCCACAGGATCACGGCCTCTGGGTTGTCCGCGCGCACGCGCGCCAGCAGCGCCGTGTTCGTGGCGATATTGGGACTGCCTTTCAGGATCGAGGCGCCATCCTCAATCTGTTCCGGGACCAGAATGCGACGGCCGGGGGGGAGTGACGGGAAATCTCCCTCATTGTTGTCTTTGGACAATCCATTCTCGACAATGAGCCGTATAAGGTTGTGGATACGTTGCGTTTGATCAACTCTAAGCCCTGCTGCACGGTGATGAATCCAGCCTTCCAGCGTGGAGGGTCGGGTTGGGTCGTAGTAGATCCCGTCGGAATCGAGCACAAATGACAGCGGAGGCACGATTGCCGCGCCGAGACCGATGGATCTTAGGAATCCGTCTTCGATACGCGTCTCGTTTCGCTGCGCCTTGCTGGCCCAGGCGATCCGTTTCCGCGACGTCTTTCGGGAGATATCCTCAGCTTTGTCCACATCATCTTCAAACTGTAGACGGCTCCTTTGTCCCAATAATTTCTGCAAGGGTGCTCTTTTTTCCCGGGGAATGCCTGAGGCGACCCAGCCTGATCGGTCTTCTCGCTCGGCACGCGCGCGCGCTTCGAGCACGGCGAGAACGTCTTCGATCTGGGCCAGCCGATCACTGTGCGGATCGTACCAGCGCGGGTAAAGGATCAGCGCCGCGGCGCAGAGCTGTGCCCGTGTGAGGTTTCGTCGGCGGCGAGGGATGATGTCTTCATCCACGGTCAGCCCCCAGCCTGCGTAGAAAGGCGAACCGAAAACCCTCGGCCGATGTCCGGCGAGGATGGCCTCGAACCCCATTTGTGACGAGACCGTGTAAACGCCTGTTGCACCGTCCAACAGCGTCCAGGGTGAGGCAGGATCGTCGTAGATCTGAATGTTGGCGCCAGAATCCTCCGGAGTGAAATAGCCGGGATGACGGCCTGTCGCGGTTTCCGGATGCGTCTTCAGCACGATTCGGGCGCCCGGATTTTCCTCTCGCGCAACGAAGAGCATTTCGAGAAACCTTGATCTGTCCGCGCCGCTGGCCTGGACCGACGCATCGCCGCGAGGTTGGTCGACGACCAGGACATATCCCGGTGGTGGTACCGCGATGTCCGGACACAGGGCGCTGTATTTGCCCAGATGTGCGTCTTGCAGGCGGGCGATCACACCGCGTGCCCGGTCCAGAAGGGCGGTGTCATCCAATGCATGGGTGTTCAGAAGGGTTTCCAGATCCGAAGGCTGACGTCCATCAAATTGGGCGCCCTGACGATCGATCAATAAGCCCATCGGCGAGTCCGCCGACCGCCCGGGGTGCATTGACCCGAGAAAGGTATTCTCGACCCACAGCAATCCTGCGCCTGAACGGGCCGCCATCGCCTCGCCACGAGCCGCCGCAGGTGCGCGGGCCCAGACGCCGACAAGGTCGTCCGCCTGGGGACGCCCGAGGGTCAGGCGATATCCTGCAAGGGTCAGAATCCGCCGCAGGTTGCGTTGGCGCCAAAAGCGAGGGTCATGAACGTAAAGACGCCGGAGAGTGTTTTCCCCGGCGTGATCCTGTGCGTCATGATGGCTTTGCAAGGTCGGTCAGCCGTCGCCGGATCCGCTCAACGTATCGGCGGCGGTGCTCAGCGTGCTCACGGCACCCAGTGATCCCGTCAGGGCTGAGATCGCCGTATTCCACTGCGTGAACGGCGCTTGCGTTACGTAAAGCGTGTCCTGATCGCGGATGACGAAGTCACGCGCCATGAACATGCCATTCGGCTCTGTCAGATCAAGCACATAGACCATACGCTGTTCGCCAATCAGATCGTTCCGGCCAAGGACCTGATTTGCGATCTCGGCGGGTTCGTTTCTCAGGACGAACACACCGGTCGGGTCGGCACTGGTTGCCAGCAGGCCGCCCACTTGCGCAATCGCTTCCACCGCGGAAATGACCTGCGAGTCGAAGGGGACGCGCGCCTGCGTGCCGGTCGCGCCAAGCGCCGTGAAAGAGCGCGTATCTTCTTCGATCAGGATACGGTCGCCGCCGCGGAGGGCGATATCAAAATGTGGTGTCTTGAAAAGATCCTGAAACCAGACCTTGCCCTTGTGCGTGCCACGCACCACGGTGATCTGTGCAATTTCCGGCTGGATCGTGATCCCGCCAGCCCGCGCCAGCATGGCGGAAAGCGTGCGCGTGGGACGCTCAATCGCGTAGACTCCCTGGCCGCCCACGGCGCCGACCAGGCTGACCGTCGACCCGTCGCCAGCAAGGCGTCTCACCTCCACCTGCGGGTCAGGTGTCTGATCTTCGAGCTTGGCGGTAATGATCTGGCGCACCCGTTCGGGCGTATTCCCGGCGGCGCGGATGCGGCCCGCATAGGGCACGAAGATAAAGCCCGATCCATCGACCTGCACTTCTTCGAGGGCGGTGGAGTTCGCGGTCTCGGCGGACAGCAGCCCGTCATCGACATTTTCCCAGATCGTCAGGCCGAGCGTGTCGCCGGGATTGATGGTGTCCGACCCAAGAAGGCCGGCGTTCCTGAAGGCGTCGGAGAACCCAAGTGCCGGGACAACCGCAGTGGCGCGTGTGACCCGGTCGTTGACCGCCACGATGAATGCGTCCCCTTCGCGCTGCACCGATCCGGCGAAAATTTCGCGTTTGTTGGGGCCAACGCGCGGAAGGCCGCAGGACGCCACAAGCGACACTGCAACCAGGAACGCGACTCCACGCGCCCACCGGGAAATGGGTTGTTTCACTGCTCGGTCTCCTCGACCTGAATTACGCTGCCTCAGCTTTTTTCTTTAAATTACGGTAGCGGAGCCAAAAAAGCCAGCACAAGGGGTGATGAACCTCCTTGACCGAACCGCAACTGTGGCCTTGGGGCCGCGCTTTGGTTTTATTGTGCGGTGTCTGGTGCCGTCCTCAGCCCCGCGCATGCCGATGTCACCGTCCTCGATCCGCGTGGAGCAGGCGGGTCCAGACAATTGGGTTGGCTTGGGGCATTCGGAAATGGATGGAGCCAGGCGACGTTTGGCCGTGCACGACAGGCGTGATCGGTGACCGTCGCCGGGATTCCGCGACAGGACCGGGTTGCGAGCAGGGAAATGTGCCAATCACCGGACCGTGGGCCTTGTTTTCGACAAGAGGGCGAAAGGTGGGCCAAGGTTTCCGCCGGGCACAGCTGAAAGCCGGTCGGCCACGCCGTGCCGCCTCGCAAAATATGCGACGCGATGACCATTGGCCAAATATAAGCATCGATGTTCTGCGGAGGACCGGAACGGGCAGATTGTCCTGCGGGAAAGGGCAAGACCTGATTTGGGCCGGTTGCCTTGACCCTTTCGTCGTTTTATGACCGGTGTCCGAACGCGAACTCACCATATCAGTTCGTCAGCATCACGGCTTGTGGCCTGGGGAAGGGGACCGATATGTTTACAGGGATTGTCACGGATGTCGGTGTCCTGCGCGACCTTGATCACCGCGGAGATTTGCGCGCCCGCATCGCAACCAGTTACGACACTGGCGGAATAGACATGGGCGCCTCCATCGCATGCGATGGGGTCTGTCTGACAGTGGTAGGCCTTGGCGAGGATTGGTTCGACGTGGATATCAGCGCAGAGACAGTGTCCAAGACCAACGTGGGCGCCCGTTGGCAAGAGGGGCGGCGCATCAACCTGGAGCGCGCCCTTCGCGTCGGTGATGAACTTGGCGGGCATATCGTTTCCGGCCATGTCGATGGCGTGGCCGAGATAGTCGCCATGTCCGATGAGGGGGACAGCACGCGCGTGACATTGCGCGCGCCGGCTGATCTGGCGCGGTTCATTGCCCCCAAAGGCTCGGTGGCGTTGAATGGCACCTCTCTGACCGTGAACGAAGTCGACGGTTGCGATTTCGGGATCAATTTCATCCCGCATACCAAGGCCGTCACCACGTGGGGCGATGCGGCGACGGGCGATCCCGTCAACCTTGAGATCGACACGCTGGCCCGCTACGTCGCGCGTTTGCAGGAGATGCTCTGAACCAGAGCCCTGCGAAACCCTAGCCGCCGTCGCCTTGTGTCTTGGGCCGGAGGGACGCCGCGGACTGGTGGAACAGGACCGTGTTGTTGTCGGCCCGGTGTTGCCCCTTGTTCTGTTCGGACTTGTGCAAGTCGATGGCGCGCTGCACCGCGGGACGTTCCTTGATCCGTGCGCGCCAGTCGGCCACGCGCGGGAATTCAAGGAGCGAGGCCCCCAGGGGTTTGGCGATGAAGGCCCAGGGAAAGGCCAGCATGTCGGCGATGGAATAATCCCCCAGCAGATATTCGCGATCCTCGAGACGGTTTTCCAGCACACCGAGGTTTCGGTCGTATTCCCCGAGGTAGCGATCGAAGCCATAGGCGCGCTGGTCCTCCGGCGCGTAATTTCGGAAATGGCTGAGTTGACCGGCCATGGGCCCCTGATTGCCCACTTGCCAGAAAAGCCACTCCATCAATTCCTTTCGTGCGCGCAGGTCCTTCGCACGCGGTGCGAAATTACCGGTCTTGTCGGCAAGATAGAGCAGGATCGCTCCGGATTCGAACACTGTCACGGGTGTGTCGCCCCAAGAGGCATCGGGCGTGTGGTCCACGATGGCCGGAATCTTGGCGTTGGGACTGATCGCGAGAAAGTCGGGCGAAAACTGGTCGCCTTCGCTCAGCCGCATGAGGATGGGTCGATACTCCAGTCCGCTTTCCTCGAGCATGATGGCGGCCTTCCAGCCGTTCGGTGTCGGGGCGAAGTAAAGGTCGATCATTGGCCGCCATCCTGTGTGTCCGTCACAATGCCGCGCGCCATCAGATCGGCGATGGTTTCGACGTCGTAGCCGGCCTGTAACAGCACGGCGCGCGTGTCCTCCCCCAGTCGGCGCGCCGGGCTCGGGGCGTCGGGCGGTGTGGTGGAGAACCCGGCAGGTGTGCGGGCTTGACGGATCCGGCCCGCTTGCGGGTGGTCCGCTTCGATCACGGTTTCATTGGCTTGAACCTGCGGGTGCGAGTAGACCTGATCGCGCGTCAGGACCGGGGCGCAGGGTACGTCATGCGCCCCAAGCCGCTGCATCCAGTTGTCTGTCGTATCCTCGATCAGCGCCTTTTGCGTCAGTTCCAGACGCGCGGGCTTGTTCTCTTCCCGGGCGGCAACGGTGGCAAAGCGCGGGTCTTTCAGCCAGTCGGGGCGGCCCACCGCCGTTGCGAGCCCCTTCCACGTGCTGTCGGTATGGGCTGATACGGCCATCCAGCCATCCGCGGTCTCGTAGATGAGTTCGACAAAGGTCTGCGCGTCAGCGCCTTTTTCGGGAGCCAGTTCGTCCCCCACAAAGGTGTAACCCGCCATGTCGGAACTCCACAAAAATGCCAGCACGGTGTCAAGCATGGAGATCTGGACATGGCTGCCTTTGCCTGTCCGGCTGCGCGCCAGCAGGGCCGCGGTGATCGCCTGCGCCGTCTGGATCGCCGTCAGCTTATCGGGCAGGATGGTGCGCACAAGGCGGGGTCGCGCCGCATCCGCGCCGCCCTGAACGCTCGCCAGACCCGACAAAGCCTGTATCAGCGGATCGTAGACAGGTCTGCGCGCCCAGTCACCCGTGAACCCGAAACCGGCGATGGAAGCGTAGATGACATCGGGCCGGGCCGCGCGCACTGCCGCTTCGCCCAGCCCGATCCTTTCGGCCACGCCGGGGCGGAAATTCTGCACGAAGACATCCGCG
>CAZRZN010000057.1:0-19553 GCA_964604565.1 uncultured Rhodobacterales bacterium | reverse complement strand
ACCGGCCTGTCACGCCGGGGGTCGCGGGTTCGAGCCCCGTCAACCGCGCCACTTCATACCCTTTTCAAAAAAAATCCGGTCATATCATGGAACCCTAGCGGCTTCCTCGCGTTGAAATTTTAGACGCGCGGCAAACGTCGATACTCAGCTCGTAAGGAATTCATGACTGCACAATGTGCAAAGCGGGGTCTATGCAGAAAAAAGAAAAGCGCCCTTTGCGGGCGCTTCTGGGTGGGATGACCCAAGATAGACTTGATGGCGAGAGGAGGCCTAGCTGCCCCAGCTGCGAACCGGGCCGCAATCCATGTGAACGAAATCTGACCGGCTGTAGCGACCGACGCCACCTGCATGACATGCAGCCGCAGCGCGCGCGATCTGTCCAACCGAACGGGTAGACAGCCTCAGATCCGCTGCCTGTCCGAGAAGGTGACGCGAATTCTTGGCCACCCCAGATGACCTGGACCGTAGCATCGCATTGGTTTCCGGGCTGCGATAGCCGGAGATCAGCATGTAAGGTTCAGACACATCCATCAGGTTGTGGGCCGCAGCCATCAGGTCGATCGTCCGGGTATCAATGCCGATCACCCCGTCCGTGCGCCAGTCGCGCATGAAAAAATTGACCTCCCGGATCGCGTCGGCAAGGTAATCGCCTTCGACCCAGTAGATCATGTTGAGCCGCTCACCGGTCCGTCCCGAATACATGCGGATCCGTCGCACATCGCCGCCGCCGCGAAGAAAACCTGCCGCGTTAGAGTATGTCGGCGCCGCTGCAACCGCAGTTGCGGCGAATGCACCAAGAAGTCCGCGGCGCGAAATGCTGCCTGAAGTCGTCTTTGTCATGTGAACGCCTGTCCCGTAGTCGCCGTGAGTTTACAATTCGAAGCGCATCGTTGTGCGCTGCCTGCCATCTATCCCCAGATGTCTTGATTTTTTATGACACGAATCGTTTCTGGCAAAAAGAGTGATTTGTCACGTTCTGTAATGATCAAGTGAGAAGTGGCAGAAACCTGCTCAAGGACCTGTGAATGTGGCCCGAATGCGCTGGTTTGGCGGGGTCGGACACGGTCAGGCTTTGACCGAGAGCTTGGCGAAATTGTGAGTGGACAGATGTCGTTCATTCTCTGCAAAGTGTTTTATGGCGAAAGTTGTTGAAAAGAAGGAATTTGCGATGAGTCGATTGGATGCGCGAACCGTCCTCCGCGCCGTGTCTTTGTGTGGTGTGGTCGGGCTGAGTTCTGTGGGCCCCGCCGAGGCCGAGACCGGGTTTGCTTTCAAGGTAACGGCCTTCAAGCAGGCGGTTGCCGAAAACGTCGCCGACAACGACAGCATGGCCGCCTTCTACCGGGCACGCGACTTCGCGCCGATCTGGACTGGCGCGGACGAGTCGGACCGGGCGCGACGTCTTGCGCTGGTGGACGCCTTTTCGCTTGCGGATGATCATGGTCTCCCGGCGGGGCGCTATGATGCAGACCGGCTGTTGCAGCGCATGGCGCAAGCCACGGATGGGCGTGCGCGCGGACGTCTGGAAATCGAACTTACCAACACGTTCCTCCGCTTTGCCCATGATCTGCAATCGGGTATTCTGGACCCCAACGCGGTGATCGACGACATCAAGCGCGATGCGCCGCGCCGTGATGCCGAAGTCTTGCTGACGCGCCTCGTCGAGGAAGATCCTGCGGCTGTCATGCGGAGCCTTGTTCCCTCGAGCCCCGAATACACCCGCTTGATGCGGTCCAAATTGCGCCTTGAGCACAGGATTCAACATGGCGGCTGGGGGCAGGTGGTGCCGGCCGGACGGCTGAGCCCGGGCCAGTCCGGAAATGCCGTGGTCGCGCTGCGCGACCGGTTGACGGCCATGGGCTATCTCCAGCCCTCCCTGAGCATGACCTACGATGGCAACATCGAGGCGGCGGTGCGCGAATTTCAAGAGGATAATGCCCTGCCCGCGGATGGCGTCGCCGGTCCGTCGACCATGCGCGCGATCAACACCGCCCCCGAAGAACGGCTGAAGTCGATCATGGTGGCGATGGAGCGCGAACGCTGGCTGAACCTGCCGGAAGGGCGGGGCAAACGGCATGTGCTGGTCAATCTGGTCGATTACCATGCGCAGATCATCGATGACGACAAGCTGACCTTCGAGACGAAATCGGTGATCGGCGCGCAGGATCGCGACCGCCGCACGCCGGAATTCTCCGATGTGATGGAACATATGGTCATCAATCCCTATTGGTATATTCCACGCTCGATCATTGTCGGCCAGTATCTGCCCGCCCTGCGCAGCAACCCCTATGCCAACGGACACCTTCAGGTTATCGACCATCTGAACCAAGTGGTCAGCCGCGAACGGGCCTTTGCCTACGCGTCGTCCGGCAATTTCCCGTTTTCCATGCGTCAGCCGCCGGGGCCGGGCAATGCTTTGGGAACCGTGAAGTTCATGTTCCCCAACAAATATGCGATCTATCTGCATGACACGCCGTCGCAGCATCTTTTTGCCCGCGAGGTGCGCACCTTCAGCCACGGTTGTATCCGTCTCGACGATCCGCATGACTTCGCCTATGCGCTTCTGGCACGGCAAGTCGACGATCCGGAATATTATTTCCAGAATATCCTGCGGTCGGGCGAGAATACTAAGGTCATGCTGGATCAGCCGGTTCCGGTGCATCTTATCTACCGCACCGCCTTTACCAAGGCCAAAGGACACATGAACTACCGTCCTGACGTCTATGGGCGCGATGCGATCCTCTGGCGTGCCCTGTCCAACGAAGGGGTGGCCCTGCGGGCAAGCCGCAGTTAAACCTCT
Source organism: uncultured Rhodobacterales bacterium (assembly GCA_964604565.1). Classification (GTDB taxonomy): domain Bacteria; phylum Pseudomonadota; class Alphaproteobacteria; order Rhodobacterales; family Rhodobacteraceae; genus CAZRZN01. The sequence continues at coordinate 16,753 of CAZRZN010000057.1, read as the reverse complement.
CCCGGACCGCGCAAGGCTTTGTCCGGGAGATCACATGACTGACTATTCCATCGCCGAGATCGCCCGGTCCCTTGGGCTGCTTACCGAGGGCGACGGGTCGATCCGGGTGACCGGTCTTTCGGAACCGGGCGATTGCGATCGCCACCATATGGCGTTGGCCACAAAGCCGGAATATGCCGAAGCGCTGTTCCGAGGGAATGCGCGGGCGGCGCTGTTGTGGGCCGGGGCGGATTGGCGCGCTCTTGGGCTGGAGGCAGCGGTGCTTCCTGACCGTCCGCGCTATGCGCTCTCGGGCCTGACTGCGATGATGGATCCGGGGCATGGCTATTCCCATGGGATCCATCCCTCTGCCGTTGTCCACCCCGCGGCCGAACTGGGAGAGGGCGTATCCGTCGGACCACTGGCAGTGATCGAGGCGGGAGCGCGCATCGGCGCCGGGACCGTGATCGGACCGCAAACCTATGTCGGGGCGGATGCCCGGATCGGCCAATCAGGGCTGGTACATGCCGGCGTGCGCATCATGGCGCGGGTCCACATCGGTGATCGGGTTATCGTGCAGACCGGCGCGCTGATCGGCGGCGATGGGTTTTCCTTCGTGACGCCGGAGGTGTCCGGTGTAGAGCGGGCGCGCGCTTCGCTTGGGGGGGCGGGCACCGATCACGTGCAGGCATGGGTGCGGATTGCCAGCCTGGGCGCCGTGACGATCGGCCATGACGTGGAGATCGGGGCCGGCACCACGATTGACAAGGGCACGATCCGCGACACGCGGATCGGCGATGGGACCAAGATCGACAACCTCGTGCAGATTGGTCACAATGTCGTTCTGGGCCGTGATTGCCTGATCTGCGCGCATGTTGCGATTGCGGGATCGGTTGTGGTCGGCGACGCGGTCGTGATGGCGGGAAAGGTCGGCGTATCGGACAATCTGACCATCGGCGACCGCGCAATCCTTGGCGGGGCGTCGGTTGTGCTCAGCAATGTTCCGGCGGGGCGCGTGATGCTGGGCTATCCGGCGATGAAAATGGATGCCCATGTCGAATCCTACAAGGGCCTGCGCCGGCTGCCGCGCCTGTTCCGCGACGTCGCAGACCTCAAGAAAGCGGTTTCAAAGCTCATGGGAAATGACTAGATACTCGTCAGTTCTGAGAAGTGTGAGGCCGGAGCGATGGACGTCAAGAAACAGGTGGTAGAGATCATCGCCGACCAGGCGATGCTCGATGTCTCGGACGTGTCAATGGAAAGCACGCCCGAAGAACTGGGGATCGACTCTCTGGGGCTGGTTGAATCGATCTTTGCCATAGAGGAACGGTTCGACATCTCCGTTCCCTTCAACGCCAACGACCCGACGGAATCCGACTTCGACATTTCTTCGGTCGCCAAGATTGTCGAGGGCATCGAAAAACTGATCGCCGAGCAAAAAACGTGAACAGGGTCGTCATCACCGGGGCGGGGACGATCAATCCGCTCGGGCAGGATGTTCCCGGCACCTATGAGGCCATGCGCGAGGGACGCTGCGGCATCTCGGATCTGGAGTTCCGCGATGTCGAGCGGCTGGCCATCCGGATCGGCGGGCAGGTCAAGGATTTCGACCCGGAGCAGGTGTTCAATCGCCAGCAATTGTCTTTGTATGACCGGTTCACTCAATTCACCCTTTTGGCCGCGCGCGAGGCCGTGGCCCAGTCCGGGTTGGTGTTCGCGGGCGATCTTGCCAACACTTCGGGCGTTGTGTTCGGCAATTCCGGCGGTGGGCTGAACACGCAGGATGACAATTACCGCGCCGTCTATGAAGAGGGCAAGAACCGGGTGCATCCTTTCGTGGTGCCCAAGTTGATGAACAATGCCGCGGCCAGCCATGTCAGCATGGAATTCAACGTCAAGGGGCCAAGTTTTACCGTTGCATCCGCCTGTGCCAGCTCCAATCACGCCATGGGGCAGGCGTTTCAGATGATCCGCACCGGCTTGTGCACCGCGATGATCACGGGCGGGTCCGAATCGATGCTATGTTTCGGGGGTGTCAAGGCATGGGAAGGCCTGCGCGTCATGTCCAAGGATGCGTGCCGCCCGTTTTCGGCCACCCGGAACGGCATGGTACAGGGCGAGGGCGCTGGCGTGTTCGTGTTCGAGGATTATGAACATGCGCGGGCGCGTGGCGCGACAATCCTTGGCGAGGTTCTGGGCTTTGCCATGACCTCGGATGCGGCGGATATCGTGATGCCGTCGAAACAGGGCGCTGCGCGGGCCATATCCGGCGCGTTGAAGGACGCGCGCGTGGCCCATGCGCGGGTGGGCTACATCAACGCCCACGGCACCGGCACTGCGGCCAACGACAAGACCGAATGCGCCGCTGTGGCGGATGTCTTTGGCACCCATGCCGACGACCTGATGATCTCATCGACCAAGTCGATGCATGGCCATCTGATCGGTGGCACCGGGGCCGTGGAATTGCTGGCCTGTTTGATGGCGCTCAATCACGGGGTGATCGCCCCGACAATCGGATACGAAGAACCAGACCCGGAGTGCGCATTGGACGTGGTTCCCAATGTGGCGCGCGAGGCGCATGTCGACGTTGTGTTGTCAAACGCCTTTGCCTTTGGCGGATTGAACGCGGTTCTGGTTCTGGGACGGGCCTGACCGGCGCCGAGAATCGCGCCCAACGTGCACCCGTTTCTGGAAGTGGCAGGGATGCCGACGAGAATTTCGGTGACCGAATCAGATCTCCTGTCGCTGGCGGCGAAATTTTCGAAAACTGTGACTATGATCTGGCGCGAATGCGCCGCGCAGCGCGCCGCCGGGTCAACGGGATCGCGTCATCCGCGCCAGATCCAGCCACCCCCCAGGATCCGCGAACCTTCGGATGCATAGAATACACAGGCCTGTCCCGGACTGACGCCTTCTTCCGGCGTCAGCAGTTCCACCTCCGCCGTCGTCTCGGAGAGCGGGCGCAGGATCGCCTCGCGCGGCGGCCGGGTCGAGCGGACCTTGACGCTCAGGTGCCATTCCGCCTGAGACGTCAAAGGCGCGTCGCCCAACCAGTTGATTTCCCGCACCGGAATCGTTCGAGTTGCAAGCATTTCCTTGGGTCCGACAACCACGCGACGGCGGTCGACATCGAGCTTCACGACGTAAAGGGGCTCTGACAATCCGCCGATTCCGAGGCCCCGTCGCTGACCGATGGTATAGTGAATCACCCCGTCATGGTGGCCCAGCAAACGTCCGTCCGCATGGACAATTTCGCCCGCCTCGACCGATCCCGGACGCAGCTTTTCGATGACCGCCGCGTAATTGCCGTCGGGAACAAAGCAGATATCCTGGCTGTCCGGTTTCATTGCGACGGACAAATCATATTTCTCCGCGAGGGCACGGGTCGCGTCTTTTGACGGCAGATGACCCAAGGGAAAGCGCAGGAAATCCAACTGCGCGGGGGTTGTCGAAAACAGGAAATAACTCTGGTCGCGCGCCGCGTCTTCGGCGCTGTGCAATTCCGGTCCGCATGGGCCCATTTTGCGCTGGATATAATGGCCGGTCGCCATGCAATCCGCGTCGAGTTCTTTTGCCGTTTCAAGGAGATCCTTGAATTTTACCCGCTCGTTGCATCGGATGCAGGGGACCGGGGTGGCGCCGCCCAGATAGCTGTCCGCGAACTCGTCTATCACGGCCTCGCGGAAAATATTTTCATAGTCTAGGACATAATGCGGAAAGCCCATGGATTCCGCGACCCGCCGCGCATCGTGGATGTCGATGCCCGCGCAGCACGCCCCTTTTTTCGCCAAGGCCGCACCGTGATCATAAAGCTGAAGCGTGACCCCGACCACGTCATATCCTTCGTCCTTCAGCATGGCGGCGACGACGGAACTGTCCACGCCGCCCGACATGGCGACGACGACGCGGGTTTCCGAAGGTGGTTTTGGCAGGCCCAGCGAATTGAGCGGGCGCGTGTCGAGGGGCATGGCAACTCTCCGTGGAATCCCGCGGAATATAGGAAAATCCGAAATACTCTCAAGGGGGGCATTTCAGTCGCCGTTAAGCGCCACGTGGCTTTATGCCTGAAAAAGAAGCGTCGGAGTTCGCAAATGTTTCTGAAAAAGATTGAGGGCCCGCGCGCGGTCAGGCTTCCCGATGGCAGCACAATGACGCGGGCTGATCTGCCGGCGAAGGAAACGCGGCGCTGGGTGGCCTCGCGCAAGGCCGCCGTCGTCAAGGCCGTGACGTTCGGTCTTATTTCGCATGACCAGGCCAAGGACCACTATGGATTGAGTGACGAAGAATTGCTTGAATGGGTCAAGGCCGCGACGGAGCATGGCGAGGATGCCTTGAAAGTGACTCGCGTTCAAAAATACCGGCAACCTTGAGTTGAATATCTTTTGCGTTCGGTTATGGTAAGAGTGCGTTAACCTTTTTCGATCACGTTAAGGTCGAACAAAGAATTTGCCCGGAGACAGCACATGCGTATTCTGTTGGTTGAAGACGATCCAACCACCTCGAAGAGCATCGAATTGATGCTCAGCCATGCCAACCTGAACGTCTATTCGACGGATATGGGTGAAGAGGGGGTCGATCTTGCTAAACTGTATGATTACGACCTCATTCTGCTGGATCTCAATCTCCCGGACATGAATGGACACGAAGTCTTGCGGCAATTGCGGGTGGCGCGAATCGATACGCCGATCCTGATCCTCACGGGCGAGGATGACACGCAGTCCAAGATAAAGGGCTTCGGCTTCGGGGCCGACGACTACATGACCAAGCCGTTTCATCGCGACGAACTCGTGGCGCGCATCCACGCAATCATTCGCCGCTCAAAGGGGCATTCCCAATCCGTCATCCGGACCGGAAAGATTTCCGTCAACCTGGACGCCAAGACGGTCGAAGTCGCCGGCAAATCGGTGCATCTGACCGGCAAGGAATACCAGATGCTGGAGCTGTTGAGCCTGCGCAAGGGCACGACGCTGACCAAGGAAATGTTCCTGAACCACCTCTACGGCGGGATGGACGAACCCGAGTTGAAGATCATCGACGTGTTCATCTGCAAACTCCGCAAAAAGCTGTCGGAGGCAACGGGCGACGATAATTACATCGAGACGGTCTGGGGCCGCGGTTATGTGCTGCGCGATCCCGAACCTTCGCAGGACGAACCCAAGGCGATCGCCGCCACCGGCTGACGTGGATCGGCTGGACCTCTTCGCAGTGCGGGCCTATCACTCTGACAGGTGCTGATTGCGGGGATGGGGATGGCCAAGACACCGCCTGACAACACGACCAAGGTCGAAGACCTGACAGAAAGAGAGGCGCGAGATGAACTCGTGTCTCTTTCGCGCATTCTGGACGAGGCAAACAGAGCCTACCACGCGGAAGACGCCCCCGCGATGTCCGATGCGGAATACGACCGGCTGAAACGCAGGAACGTCGAGATCGAGGCCCGTTTTCCGGACCTGAAGCGGGACGACAGCCCGACAGAACAGGTTGGCGCGGCCCCCGCCGAAGGGTTTTCCAAGGTGCGCCACAGCATTCGGATGCTGTCGCTTGCCAATGCTTTCGACGCGGAGGATATCGACGATTTTGACAGCGCGATCCGGCGCTACCTTGGCCTCGCGGCGGACGCGCCGCTCGCCTATACGGCTGAGCCCAAGATCGACGGTCTGTCGCTTGCCCTCCGCTATGAGGGGGGGGAGTTGATACAGGCGGCCACCCGCGGCGACGGGGCAGAGGGCGAGAATGTCACCGCCAACGCGCGCACCATCGACGACATCCCGCAGACGCTGACCGATGCCCCGGACATTCTCGAAGTTCGGGGCGAGGTCTACATGAGCCATTCGGATTTCGAGGCGTTGAACATCCGTCAGGCAGAACGTGGCGGCAGGACTTTTGCCAACCCTCGAAATGCCGCCGCGGGCTCCTTGCGGCAACTGGATGCCACCATTACCCGCAGCCGGCCGCTGCGTTTCTTTGCCTATTCCTGGGGAACATTGTCCCAGCCGCTTGCGGAAACGCAAATGGGCGCCATCCAACGGCTGGAGGAACTGGGGTTCCAGACCAACCCGCTGACCCGGCTCTGCGATGGCCCGGAAGAAATGCTCGCCCATTATGCGGAGATCGAGGCGCAGCGCGCCACCCTCGGCTACGACATTGATGGGGTGGTCTACAAGGTTGACGATCTCGGCCTTCAGGCGCGTCTCGGCTACCGGTCGACCACACCCCGATGGGCTCTCGCGCACAAGTTTCCCGCGGAACTGGCCTGGACCCGTCTTGAGTCGGTCGACATTCAGGTGGGCCGCACCGGCGCGCTGTCCCCGGTCGCGCGGCTTACACCGGTAACCGTGGGCGGCGTGGTGGTGTCGAACGCGACGCTGCACAACGAGGACTACATCGCCGGGCGCGACAGTCAGGGAAACCCGATCCGCGACGGCAAGGACATCCGCGTCGGCGACTGGGTGCAGGTCTATCGCGCGGGCGACGTGATCCCGAAGATTGCCGATGTGGATCTGTCGAAACGCCCGGAAGATGCGCAGCCCTTTGAATTTCCGACACGATGCCCGGAGTGCGGGTCCGACGCGATCCGGGAGGACGGCGATGCCGTGCGCCGGTGCAGCGGCGGCCTCATCTGTCCCGCGCAGGCGGTGGAAAAACTGAAGCATTTCGTCTCGCGGGCGGCTTTCGACATCGAGGGCCTTGGCGCAAAACAGGTGGAACAATTCTACGCCGATGGCTGGATCCGGGAGCCGGCCGATATCTTCACGCTCGAAGAGCGCTATGGACAGGGCATTCAGCAGGTCAAGAACCGCGAAGGCTGGGGCGAAAAATCCGCGACCAACCTCTTTGCCGCCATAGACGAGCGCCGCACCATTCCGCTTGGGCGGCTGATTTTTGGTCTGGGCATTCGTCATGTCGGCGAAAACGCGTCGACCCTTCTGGCGCGCCATTTTGGCACGTGGCAGGGCTTCGTGCAGGCGATGGATGAGGCCGCGGCGATGGACGGGCCGGCGTGGGACGATCTGCTTGGCATTGACGGCGTCGGCACGGTGCTTGCGCGGTCGCTGGTGTCCGCGATGAACCAGCAGGCGGAGCGGGAGTCGATTGATCGCCTTGTGTCTCACCTGAGTGTGCAGCAGGCCGAACGGCCGGATACCGACAGCTCGCCCGTGGCGGGCAAGACCGTGGTCTTTACCGGATCGCTTGAGCGGATGACCCGGGCAGAGGCCAAGGGGCGCGCCGAAGCGCTGGGGGCCAAGGTCTCCGGGTCTGTATCGGCCAAGACCGATATCGTCGTGGCCGGGCCGGGCGCGGGCAGCAAGGAAAAGAAGGCCCGCGACCTCGGGCTGACCGTTCTGGACGAAGATGGCTGGCTGGACCTGATTGGCGCATGAGCGGACGGCCCGAAGCGCTCTGGCCGCTGTTTGCCGATATTACCGCGCTGGACGGCGTTGGCCCGAAGACTGCGCAGGCCCTGTCCGGTGCCGGGATCGAAACGCCACGCGACCTGCTGTATACACTGCCATATTCCGGCATCGACCGCAGTTTGCGCGATAGCGTCCTTGCAGCGGACCTGCCCGGCGTTGTTACGGTCGAGGCAACCATCGGGCGCCACCGGCCAGCCGCGCGCCGTGGGGGCGCCTATCGGATCGAGGCAGACGACGCCCGCACCCGGTTTCAGGTGGTCTTTTTCCGGGGCAGCGGCGAGTATCTCTCGCGTGTATTGCCGACAGGCGCACGGCGCATCCTGTCCGGCCGGGTCGAACTGTTCGACGGTGTGCCCCAGATGGTGCACCCGGAGCACATGCTGCGCCCCGAAGAGTCCGGCGACCTGCCGGGCTATGAACCGGTCTATCCCTTGACCGGGGGCGTGACGCAAAAGCTCATGATGCGGGGATCGGCGGATGCCTTGACCCGGTTGACGCCTTTGCCGGAATGGATCGATCCGGCACAAAAAAGCGCGGAGTCCTGGCCTGACTGGGACGCAGCCCTGCGTGCGGCCCACGCCCCGTCGGGACCGCAGGACCTTGCGCCTACGTCGCCGGCGCGCGCGCGGCTGGCCTATGACGAGTTGATGGCGCATCAACTGACCCTTGCGCTGGCCCGGGCGCAGCAGCGGCGCAAGGCGGGCGCAATCTCAAAGGGGGACGGGCGCCTGCAAGGCAAGGTGCTGGGCGCGCTTCCCTATCGGCCGACCGGCGCGCAGACCCGCGCCATCGACGAGATTGCCGGGGACATGGCGCGCCCGCTGCGGATGAACCGCCTGTTGCAGGGGGACGTCGGGGCGGGCAAGACCCTGGTGGCTTTCATGGCGCTGCTGATCGCAGTCGAGGCAGGTGGGCAGGGCGTCATGATGGCCCCGACAGAGATTCTTGCCCGTCAGCATCTCGAAGGGCTCCAACCCCTTGCGGAAAGCGCCGGCGTGGTTCTTGAGCTGCTGACTGGCCGGGACAAGGGGGCCGAACGCGCGGCCAAGCTGGCGGCGCTGAAGCGGGGCGACATCCAGATCCTTGTGGGAACGCATGCGGTCTTTCAGGCGGATGTGCATTTCGCCGATCTGCGGCTTGCGATCGTGGACGAACAGCATCGTTTCGGTGTGCGCCAGCGGATGGAACTGGGTCGCAAGGGTGTGGCGGCGGATGTCCTGGTCATGACGGCCACGCCGATCCCGCGCAGCCTCGCACTGGCGCAATACGGCGATATGGATGTCTCCGTTCTGGATGAAAAACCCCCGGGGCGGACGCCGGTGAAGACGGCCCTGATCTCGAACGAGCGGATCGCGGAGGTGGTTGATCACCTGCGGCGCGCGGTGGCGGAGCGGCGTCAGGCCTACTGGGTCTGTCCGCTGGTGGAGGAAAGCGAAAATTCCGATCTTGTGGCTGCGGAGGCACGCTATGCCTATCTCCGCGCCGCATTGGGGGAGGGGGCCGTCGGTCTTGTCCACGGTCAGATGCCGCCGGCGGAAAAGGATGCCGCGATGGCGCGCTTCGTGGCCGGAGAGACCGCAGTTCTGGTGGCGACAACCGTCATCGAGGTGGGCGTCAACGTGCCCAACGCCTCGATCATGGTGATCGAACGGGCCGAAAGCTTTGGTCTGGCGCAGTTGCATCAGTTGCGTGGGCGCGTCGGGCGGGGTGAGGCCGCCTCGACCTGCCTGCTGATGTATCAGCCGCCCTTGGGCGAAGGCGCATTGCGGCGTCTCACGACCCTGCGGGAGACCGATGACGGCTTTCGGATTTCCGAGGTCGACCTTGAAATGCGCGGGGCAGGGGATCTGATTGGCGTCGCCCAATCGGGCCTGCCGCGCTTCCGCGTGGCGGATCTGGAGCGACAAGCCGGATTGATGGCCGTGGCGCAAACCGACGCCCGGCGCCTGCTGGCAGACGATCCCGCGCTGGAGGGGCCGCGGGGCAAGGCCGCGCGGCTGTTGCTATGGCTTATGCGGCAGGACGAAGCGATCCGTCTGATTGGCGTGGGCTGAAATCCCGCACAGATTCGATGCTGGCTACACGGTGCTGGCGGGTCAACAGATCACGCCCTGCACAAAGGTCAAAACACCTCATCCGTTTCCGTTCCAATAATGTTCTCATTTAGTTCTTTACAGATGGTTAAGAATATGAGAACAAAGTGACAACAAACGACGGATTGGAGACGCACCATGATTAACACGGTCAAGACTGCCCTGCAGCGTCAGCACGCAACCCTGTGGCAGGATGCCATCGGGGCGCTCTCACTGGTCGTGATCTTCTTTGGCGCGCTTCACCTGCCGTCGGTTTTCTGAGTTTCTGCCTGCGTGACTGTGACCCGGATCGTTTGCGCATCATCTGTCCCGATGCGTCGCCTGTCCCCGGATCGGTTCTACTGCCTGTAGCCGATGCGATCCTGTGAACACAGAGTGCCACGCTCCTTGCCGCCGCCTCCCGTCCCGGAGTGCGGCGGTTTTTTTGTGTCGAATCCGGAATGTCATGGGACGGACCGGCCAGTCTCTTTCAGGGAAAAACCGATCAGGCAGTCAGGCGGAATGCGTCTCGCGAGCTTCGTCGACCGCCTGGCTTGCCGCATCGAGCGCCAGCAGGATCGACGCATGCCGGTTCTTGTAGGCGGCTGCGGGGCGCAGAACTTCCAACTCTTCGAAAGGCGCAGGCGGCGTTGGCCCGCCTTCCTTCAGCATGGCGCGCAATGCATCCCGGGCCGTCACGATCTCGTCGGGCGTGCGGCCGACGATGGCTCCGCCCACGACGGAGGCCGCCGCCTGACCCAGCGCGCAGGCTTTGACGTCCTGCCCGAATTCCGCGACGCGGCCATCTTTCAGGCTGAGATCGACGGTCACGGTCGATCCGCAAAGCGGCGAGCGTTTCTTGACACTCACCTGCGGAGACTCCAACCGCGTGTTGTGAGGAATGTCCGACGCCAGTTCGAGGATCCGGCCGGAGTAGAGCTTGATCAGATCGGTTTCGCCGCTCATGGCTTTCTCCCGCTTACAATTCACCATACATAGGTCGGGATCCGCTGAAACAAAAGGTTTTCACATGACATTCGATCCGTCCAGCCTGACCTATAATGCAGAGGGTCTTATTCCATGCATTGCGCAGGATGAGACCAGTGGCGAGGTGCTGATGATGGCCTGGATGAGCGCAGAGTCGGTGACACGCACGCTGCAGACCGGTCGTGTCACCTATTGGTCCCGGTCGCGGCAAGCCTTCTGGGTCAAGGGGGAATCCTCGGGTCATGCGCAAAGGCTGGTGGATCTGCGCGTTGACTGCGATCGGGACAGCCTGCTGGCGATTGTGCAGCAGTCGGGACCTGCCTGCCATACCAATCGGCGCAATTGTTTCTACACGGCAATCCGGGATGGCGAAGAGGTTGAACTGATGGCGCCCATGACGACCTGAAACGCAAGACCGGTTGCGTGTGAGAGATTGACGGAGCGTGACTATGAGTCCGGTCACAGACCGGCCTTTCCCCTGATGTCCGCCGGGGAGAGACCGTCGGCACGGTAGGCGGAAATGGCGCGCGCATCGTCCCGCTTGGCGAGCCGCCGTCCGCTTTCGTCGCGGATCAGAGCGTGATGCAGATAAGTTGGCGTGACCAGACCGAGAAGACCCTGCAGAAGGACATGGATCTGCGTCGCGTCGAACAGATCCTCGCCGCGGACCACATGGGTGATCTCCTGATCCCAATCGTCCAGCACGACAGACAAATGATACGATCCAGCAAATTCCTTTCGGGACAAGACGATATCGCCCACTGTTGATATCAGGTCTGAGGTTTCGACGGTGACGTCGTGCCCCGGACTCCTGCCCACAGGGCCGATCTCCCTGAAGGTGATGCAGGCGGCTTGCACCGTCTCGACCGCCGCCGCCATGTCAAGCCGCAGTGCCGTGCCCTCCGGCACGGGGCCTTTCCGTGAATAGCGGTGTCGACAGGTGCCGGGATAGATCAGCCCGTCCGGCCCCTGCGCTGGTTCGGCCCCTTCCTGCGGGGCGGAGGCGGCTGCGGCAATGTCGCGCCGCGTGCATGTGCAGGTAAACAACAGACCGCGCGCCCAGAGTTCCTTCAGTTGCCGGGCATAGGTTTCTGCGCGGTCCGACTGGCGCATCGGCGGCGCATCCCATCGAAGGCCAAGCCAGGTGAGGTCGTCTTTGATCTGCCGTTCCCATTCTGGCCGTGACCGGGTCTGGTCGATATCCTCGATACGCAATAGAAACCGCCCCCCTGCGTTCCGCGCCATATCATGCGCGAGCAACGCGGAATAGGCGTGCCCCAGATGCAGCGGTCCGGTCGGTGAGGGCGCGAAACGCGTGGTGAATTTCACAGGTCTGAAAATCTCAGTGCGTCATGTCTTTTCAAGAACATAAACGGTGGATTTCATGTCTTGTCCCGGCAGGTGATCGCCATGCTCGCGGAACAGGTGCTGCATTGTCCCGTCGGAAATGTAGCGGTTGACGGTGTCTTCGAATGCCGGATCTTCGAGCGTGTGGTCGTTGAACGAGAACACGAATTTCATCCCCGGCGTCAATCCATCCAAGATCCGCGTCAGCGCGCTCAACGGTGCTGCACCGGCGCCGATGACTCCGATCGCTGCAATGGCGCCATAGTCTCCGTCTATCGGTTCCTCGGCTTCGATGGCCGTCAGGTTGCGATAGACCCCTTTCTCGCGTGCCACCTCCAGCATCGAGGGGGACAGATCGACGCCATCGATCACGTTGAACCCGGCAAGCCGCAGCGCAAGGCCCGACAGCCCGGTGCCGCAGCCGAAATCAAGGATCGGTGCGTCCAGATCAGACATTGCCGTGCGCAGCGCCTGGGCACAGCGCGCGGGCGTCGCATACCCCTCTTGCAGCACGACCTTGTCGTATTGATCCGCCCACTCATCATACAGATCGCGGGTCTCTGCGTCGTTGCGGGCCTTGTAGACCTGATCGAAGAAGTTTTCTGCCATGGGCCCAGCGTTCTACTCCGCGGCGCGTTCGTCAACCCCTTGCTCGGCAAGCCATGTGCTCCAGACCGCTTTCGCCCGGTCGGTATAGGCCTTGTAGCGGTCCCTCCGGCCCTTGCGCCCACCGCGCAACCCTTCCAGCGGCCGGAACAGGCCAAAATTGACGTTCATCGGCTGAAAACTCTTGGCCTCCGCGCCGCCGGTGATGTGATGAATCAATGCACCGTGGGCGCTGTCCTGCGGAACCGGCGGCACGCTGCGGGCCTGGATATCCGCCGCGGCCATGCGTCCGGCCAATAGCCCCATGGCCGAGGATTCGACATAACCCTCCACCCCCGTGATCTGGCCCGCGAACCGGATATTTGGCCTTGAACGCAGCCGCATCTGCCCGTCCAACAGGCTTGGACTGTTCAGGAAGGTATTGCGATGGATCCCGCCAAGGCGCGCGAAACGCGCATCGGCAAGTCCCGGAATCATTTTGAAAACATTGGCTTGTGCGCCATACTTCATCTTTGTCTGAAAGCCGACGATATTGTAGAGCGTGCCCAGGGCATTGTCCCGCCGCAACTGGACGACGGCATAGGCCTTTTGGTCTGGATTGTGCGGATTCGTCAGGCCAACAGGTTTCATGGGTCCGTGGCGCAGGGTTTCCCGACCGCGTTCCGCCATGACCTCTATCGGCAGGCAACCGTCGAAATAGCCTGCGGTCTCACCCTCGTGAAACTCGGTCTTCTCGGCGGCCAACAAGGCGTCGATAAAGGCCTCATATTCGTCGCGTGTCATTGGGCAATTGATATAGGCCTTCTGTTCAGCCTCCGTCTCGCCCTTGTCGTATCTCGATTGCCGCCAAGCCACGGACATGTCGATCGACTCGGCGTAGACGATCGGGGCGATGGCATCGAAAAATGCCAGCCGGTCCGCGCCGGTCTCCGCCTGGATCGCAGCGCCCAGCCCTTGCGAGGTCAGCGGACCCGTTGCAAAGATCCAGTGACCCTCATGAGGCAACTCGTTGATCTCACCAATGGAAACCTCGATGTTCGGATGGGCGTTCAACGCCTCTGTCACGCTTTGGGCAAAGGCTTCGCGGTCCACGGCCAAGGCGCCGCCCGCCGGCAATCGGTGCTTTTGGGCCATGCGCATGATCAGCCCGCCTGCCTGCCGCATTTCCCAATGCAGCAGGCCAACGGCGTTCTGCTCGTCATCGTCCGATCTGAACGAGTTGGAACACACCATTTCCCCAAGGTTTTCCGTCTGATGCGCAAAGGTCTTCACCTTCGGGCGCATCTCGTGGATCACCACCCTGATGCCCAGTTCGGCCGCCTGCCAAGCGGCTTCGGATCCGGCCATGCCGCCGCCGACGATATGCAATGTCTCTGTCATGCGCCGGATGTAGCGGAGCGTCGCGGATCTGCCAAGGCCCGTCGCACAGATCAGGACCAGTCTGGCGGGCGCTTTTCGAGAAAGGCGGCGATGCCTTCATTCGTATCACGCCACAGCATGTTTTCGACCATGACCTGTCCGGCATGTGCATAGGCGGCGTCCAGCTCCATCTCGATCTGATCGTAAAAGGTGCTCTTGCCGATCTTCACCGCGGCCGAAAGCTTGCCCTTCAGCGTCTCTGCCAATTCGCGGGTCGCGGCCTCCAGGTTCTCCTGCGGGACCACCTTGTTCACCAGGCCCATGCGTTCCGCCTCTTCCGCGGGAACGAACCGGCCGGTGGTCAGCATTTCAAAGGCTTTCTTGCGCGGGATATTGCGCGACAGCGCGACCATCGGTGTCGAACAGAACAATCCGATATTTACCCCGTTCACGCCGAACCGCGTGCCTTCCGCAGCAACCGCCAGATCGCAGGAGGCGACCATCTGGCAGCCCGCCGCGGTGGCGATGCCATGGACCTGCGCGATCACGGGCTGGGGCAGGCGGGTCAGGCCCGTCATTACCTTCGTGCAGCGCGCAAAGAGATCCGCGAAATAGCCGCGCCCGCCATCTTCGGATTGACGGGCCTGCTGCATCTGTTTCAGATCATGGCCGGCGCAGAACGCCTTGCCCGCCCCCGACAGAATGACGACACGTGTCTCCCGGTCCTCGGACAGGGCATCGATCTGCGCCTGTAGCGCGGCCATCATCTCGTCCGAGAGCGCGTTAAGACGCTCGGGCGCATTCATGTGCAGATGGGCGATCCCGTCTGAGTCGTGACGTTCCAAGAGTTCCATCTTGTCCTCCTTCTTTGTCGTAGATTAGCTGGCGCGCAAACAGGAGGAAAGCGGGTGACACTCAAGATTGGCGCCGATGAAATGATGGGGTATCTCGATGAGGTCTTTCCCCAGGTACGCGGCATGTTCGGTATCGATCGACTGGATGACGATCTGCTGATCATGCGTCTGTTCAATCAGGACCGCCACCTGCGGCCGGGCGGCACCGTATCGGGCCCTGCGATGTTCAGCCTCGCCGATGTCGCGGCTTATGTGGCGACCTTGGCGCGGATCGGACGTCAGCCGCTGACCGTGACCACGCATTGCTCCATCGACTTCATGCGCAAACCCGCCTCCGGTCTTGATATTCTTGCCGAGGCGCGGATGCTGAAACTGGGCCGCACGCTTTCGGTCACCGACGTGCTTCTCTTCAGCGAGGGGGAGAGCAGACCGCTTGCCCATGCGTCGCTGACCTATGCAATCCCGCCAGCGTCCCGCCCTCCGGTTTCTTCTCTCTGAAAATACCTCCCGGGGGAGACGGCCACAGGGCGTCGGGGGCGGGAGCCCCCACCATCCGCTTCCGCTCAGGGCAGGAGTTTCAGAATGTATCCGGGCAGGGCAAAAGCGGCCTTGTGAACCTCCGGCGTATAGTAGTCAGGGGCCAGACCAGCAGTTGCAAAGCGCCGTTGCAGCACATCCAGCGACACGTTGCGCGCATCGCTGTCGGTCGCCCAGCCAAAGGCCATTGGACCACCGGCATAGGTGGGCACCGTTGCCAGGTAACACCAGGCATCCGCGAACAAGGCCTTGAAGGCGCGCAGGGAATTGGTCAGCTCATCGCCCTGCACGAATGGCACCCCGTTCTGCGTGACGAGAATCCCGTCCGGCGTCAGTGCCCGTTTGGCGTGGCCGTAGAATGTGTCGGTGAACAGCACCTCGCCGGGTCCGATCGGGTCGGTCGAATCGACGATGATCACGTCGAAACCGCCATCGGTATTCCGCATGAAATCGGCACCGTCCGCGATCACCAGATCCAGTCGCGGGTCGTCAAACGCGCCCTGGCTCAGCTTCGGCAGATACTGCTTTGAAAATTCCACGACCCCGGCGTCGATCTCGACCATGGTCACATGCTCGACAGAGGCGTGTTTCAGGACCTCGCGCGCCATGCCCCCATCACCGCCGCCGACGATACAGACGCGCCGGGCCGCCCCATGTGCCAGGATCGGCACATGGGTGAGCATTTCATGATAGATGAAATTGTCGCCCTCGGTCGTCTGGATCACGTCATCCAGCGTCAGGATGCGCCCAAAGGTTCCGTTCTCGAAAACCCGCAGGCGCTGATGATCCGTTTCGCTGTCGTAAAGAAGCGTGTCGACAGTAAAGGCCTGGGCGTAATGCGCGTGCAATTGCTCGCGCATCCAGGTCTTTTCGGTCATGCCGCCACTCCGGCCTCTGACACCACACCTTCGCCGCGCAGCAATTCCTTGACGCGCACGTCGGCCGTGCCGAAGGCGCGGCTGAGGACGTCGACGGCTTTCCACGGAACGGCGTCACCGCACATGAACACGTCGAAGGCGCCATAGCCGATTTCCGGCCATGTGTGCACGGAGATGTGGCTTTCCGCCAGAACCGCCACGCCCGACACGCCCTGCGGCGAAAACTTGTGCGTGTGGATGTGCAGCAGCGTCGCGCCGCAGGTCGTGACACAATCGCGAAACGCCTGCTGGATGCGGGCCTCATCGTCCAGACCATGCCCGTTCACCACTTCGATGATGAGGTGGGTGCCGGCAAAGACATTGCCGTCGCGACGAATGAAATGGTCGTCGCGGTCCTCGTCGAAAACGTCGCGGGGCGAATGGGAATCGTTTACGGGGGCCAGACCCCGGGTGGTGTCTTCCTCTTGGGCGCCTGTCTCCAGACCGTACCCCAGTTGGAAGAGGTTGATGTCTTTCATGACATAGCCTCCTTCAAGCCAGTAGTGCGTTCCAGTCGGTCCCTTAGCGCCCCCCGAAGACACATAAGCCCTGCATGGGGCAGGGCGTCCGGGTTGGGATCGGTTCCGAAAGTGACGCCCGCCTATTTGGATAATGTGAGTCGATCAAGGGTTTTTTCTGCGTTTGCGAAGAAAGTTTCACGACCATTGCATGTATGGTCC